>NZ_JAMYMF010000017.1:0-133722 GCF_040318415.1 Mesorhizobium sp. M1163
CACCACCGTGCCATGGCCGCTCGCCCTTCAGAGCAAGCGCCGTTCTCTCTCCAAAACTTTTTGCAGAACCTTCAGGACACTATCGACGCGGATCGACGCGTCAACACCCACCACTGGGAAATACGAGCCGGACAGGTAAGACGCTCGGCTGCCTCTTCGTCGGCTGCAGAGTGAAACCGGAAAAACCTCTGCATTCGTCATCCCTGTCTCGTCCGGTTAACACGGCTCATGAGATAATCTGGAAGCCTCGCCCGACCAAAACATCTGTTCCAAAGTATAGGGCCTGGACGCGGTTTTAGTTCTGCGGAGCGGCTTGGCGGGCGAGCAATTGTTTGGCGACAATGAGACAGGGCGCAGCGACCGCGAACAGCAGGACGAGCGCGAAGAAAGCTTCGTCGAACGAGATAGTGGCGACCTGCTTCTCAAGCGCGCGCTGCAGCAGCGGCAGCGCGGCCTTGGTCGCCGCGGCGCTGTCGATACTATTCGCCAGAACGTTCGCAGTGGCTCTCAAGCGCTGGTCCACGGCTGGATCGCCATTGACGAGGTGGGACGTCAGTATCGTCCGGTTGTGGACATTCTGGTGATCAATATACGTTTGCAAGAGGGCTGTGCCGGTCAGACCGCCCGCCTGCTTGCCGAAGTTGAACAGCCCGATGCCGAACGGCAGCGCATCAGGGGCAAGGCCCTGCAGTGTAATCAGCGTCAGTGCCACGAACAGAAGGCCGAGGCCGAATCCCCGCAGCAGCAGAGCAAGGGTCAGGTCCGGTGATCCGCTACCGCTCGTCGAAGCGGACAGCAGCCACATGGCGCCTGCGAAGAGCAGAATGCCAAACGGAGCAAGCGTGATCGGGCGCATCCCGGTCTTTTGGATGAGGAAGCCGGACAACAAAAGTCCAAGCGCGAGCATGGCTCCGCTTGGCAGCAGAAGCACTCCCGCGCCCGTGGCGGTAAAATCGAGCACGTTGAGGGCAAAAGCCGGAATGAGATAGGCGCTGCCCGAAAGGGCAGAGCCGGCGACGATGCTGACGAGAAGGCCAAAGCGAAAGTCCGGATTGCCAAGGGGCGAGATGGCCAGCAGTGAGCCTTCTGAACGAAGGCGGGTCTTCCAGACGGCCAGGAGGCCGGCAGCCGTCACACCGGTTGCGGCAAGGAAGGTGATGTCGGTGTCGTCGAACCAGTTGAACCTGCTGCCTTGCAGCAGGACGTAGGTCAAAAGCGCGGCGCTGATGCCGAGCAACGATATCCCGACGGCAGGAAACCTGGTTTTCCGCCAAAAGGTCCGATCGCCGTCCGCCGCCAACAGGACAAGGGAGACGATGCCGAGCGGAATGATGCTCAGGAATATCCACTCCCAAGTCAGATGGTCGACAAGCCAGCCCTGCAGGGCCGGCGTGACGGTTGTCGGAGCCATGACGGCGCCTACGGCAAAAACCGCCTGAACGACCGGCTGATGCCGATGAGGGAAGCGAAAGAACAGCAGCGTCTGGCCGGCGACGAGAATTGTGCCGCCAGCCAGCCCCTGGACAATGCGGCAGATGCAAATCCAGGTGAGGTCCACCGACAACGTCAAGGCCGCGGATGCCAGCAGAAGGGCGACAACCCCCGCGCGCAGGCAGACGGTCGGCCTGGCTGCCGTTACAAGAAGCGGAGCGACAAGGAACGCCGTCAGCTTCGCCGCGATGAAAACCACGTCGACCATCGCCAGCTCGTCCGACGTTGCGTAGGTGTCGCCAAGCATGTCGATCCGGCCGATGGACAGTGCGGTGGATGCGACCGCGTCCATGAAGGCGGCCAGCACGACGCCGGTTGCTATCAAGGAAGCGCGCAGGGTACCGGGATGGCGCTGCACAGCCGCCGTTTCGGCGAGGTGCATCATTGCGCTGAGCGCCCGTTCGCGGTCCCGCCTGTCTGCATTTCCTGCGCTACTGCCGGAGCATCCCTGGTGCCGACGGTGATGACAACACGAGCCGAGAGTCCCGGAACCAGGCGGCCGGGCAACGGATTGCGCGTCATCCTGATCTTGACCGGCACGCGTTGGACGACGCGGATGAAGTTGCCGGTGGCATTGTCCGGCGGCAGCAGGCTGAAGGCTGCGCCGCTGCCAGGAGCGAAGCTGTCGACAAGGCCGTCGATTTGCAGATCTGGATATTCATCAACCATGACGCGGACCCGTTGGCCGATCTCAACCTGCTTCAGCTGCGTTTCCTTGAAGTTTGCGACGATCCAGACATCGTTAACCGGAACGATGTCCAGGGCTGCCGTCCCTGGGGTGACATAGCGGCCGACCCGGATCTGGCGATTGCCGACGATGCCGTCGACCGGGGCCCTCACGACGGTGTTGGCCAGGTCTAGCATTGCCAGGTCGAGCGCTGCCTGTGCCTGCGACAGGGCTGCCTGCGCGCCGGACAATTGTGCATCCAGGACGCCGAGCTTCAACTTCTGAGCCAACAGATTGGCCTCTGCGCCGTCCAGCGATGCCCTTGCCTTGTCATGGCCGGCCTGCGCATCCTGCAGCTTCTGATCGCTTGCGGTTCCGTTCTTCTGCAGCGTGACGTAGCGGCTTAAGTTGGCGCGGGCGAATTGCAGGTCGGCTGCGGCAGATTGCTTCTGCGCCTCGGCCTGCGCGATCAATGCGTCCTGCAGTTCACGGGTCGCCTTGATGTTGGCGATTTCCGCCTGCCGGGCGGCGACGTTGGCTTTCGCCTGCTCCGCCTTGGCCTTGTAGTCGCTGTCGTCGATGCGAAACAGGACAGCACCTTTTGACACATTGGCATTGTCGTCTATGTCGACTTCGACGACGTAACCGGCGAGCTTCGGAGCGATGCTGGTAATGTCTCCGCGGAGATAGGCGTTATCGGTCGTTTCCTCGAACCGGCCCCTTGTAAACCACTGCCAGCTCCAAATAGCTGCCATTGGCAGCACCATAAGGGCAACGAGGGCGATCGCGATCTTGCGGGGTTGGCTCATGATTGCCTCGACCCCAAGTCGACGCGCTCACTTTCGAAGGAGATCTCCGCCTGCCGAAGAGCGAGCCGTTCGGCAAGGCTGCAAACCCACGGTGCGCAATAGAGTCTCACGAGAACGTCTCCGTCGAGCTGCGGCTCTGCAACAAGGCAGAACTGAAGAACGATCGCGGATTTCACGGCCTCGCCGCTATCATGCGGACGAACATCCCATTTGCCCTGATCGGTAGTTCGTACTGAACCTCAGCACAGGTCGTATTGTCAGTCGGCCGGATTCAGGCGCGCGAACGTGGCGGCGCGGATCTCCGTATTGCCGAAGACCGTCCACGAGAAAATCCACTTTGAAGTAAATTCCGGACATCCCGTGGCAGCAATGATCGCAGAGAGCGTCCTCTTGAAGAGTTTGGTTGTCTTAACGTTCACCTATTTTGTGTTTTGACAAGCGCGCAACACGCGTTCGCTGTGCAGCAGTTGCGACAGTTCATGAAACAACCCGCTATCTTGCCTCCGGCTAACGCGGTGCGACACGCAGCCCGGCGGCATCGAAGAGATGCATGCGCTCCGGCGGCAGAGCGAGGTGGATCGGCGGCCCTTGCGATTCAACGCCCTGCTGCTTGAGAACGGCGATAAGTTTGCTGTCGCCGGCAATGGTGGCGTGGACAACGGTTTCCGGTCCCAGCGCCTCGGCCAGCGTTATCCGCGCTTCCACCGATCCCTTGCTGCCATCCGAAAGTTGGATGTCGTGTGGTCGGATGCCAAGCGTCGCGTCGTCTCCCGGTTTCAGCGCGACCCCGTCGGCGGCGACCGAGGCCGACAGCCCGCCCGGACCTTCGACACGCACCTCGGCGCCGCTTGCCGAACGCACCTTCACCGGCAGCAGGTTCATCCGCGGCGCGCCGATGAAGCCGGCGACGAACAGGTTGGCCGGCGCGTTGTAGAGATCGAGCGGCCGGCCGACCTGTTCGATCCGCCCCGAGCGCATGACCACGATGCGGTCCGCCAGCGTCATCGCCTCGATCTGGTCATGGGTGACGTAGATCATCGTGGTTGCCAGCCGCCGGTGCAGGCCCGCCAGTTCAGCGCGCATGGTGATGCGCAGTTCGGCATCGAGGTTGGACAGCGGTTCGTCGAGTAGAAAGGCGGTCGGATTGCGCACCACCGCACGGCCGATCGCCACGCGCTGCTTCTGGCCGCCCGACAATTGACCGGGCCGGCGGTCTAGATAGGAAGCAATTTCCAGCATGCGCGTCGCTTCCGTGATCCGCGCGTCGATCTCGGCTTTCGGCATACGGATGTTTTCGAGCCCGAAGGCGAGGTTCTGGCGCACGCTCATGTGCGGGTAGAGCGCGTAAGACTGGAACACCATCGCCAGACCGCGCTGCGCGGCCGAAACGTTGGTGACGTCGACCCCGTCGATCTCAATCTTGCCGTCGGTCGGCCGATCGAGCCCGGCAATCAGCCGCAGCAGCGTGGACTTGCCGCAACCCGACGGGCCGACGAGGACTAGCATCTCGCCGTCCCCGACGTCGAGGTTGATGCCGTGCAAGATCTTCATCTTGCCGTAAGCGCGATCGATGTTGGTCAGCGTTATCCGTCCCATGACATCCTCACTTCAGTCCGGTGCCGGCAATGCCGGAAGTGATGTAACGCTGCAGGAAGACGAAGACGAGGACGACGGGGATCATCGTCACCACGGTCATCGCCAGGATGTAGTGCCACTGCACGTTTAGCTGGCCGGCATAGGTGTTGAGGCCGACCTGGAGTGTGTAGAGTTCCTTGCGCGACAGCACCACCAGCGGCCACAGAAAGTCGTTCCAGCGCCAGACGACCGAGAAGATCGCCAGCACGGCGAGCGCCGGTGCTGCAAGCGGCAATACGATGCGCCAGTAGATCTGCCATTCGGAAGCGTTGTCCATGCGCGCCGCATCGAGCAGCTCGTCCGGGATGGTCAGCATATATTGGCGCAGCAGGAAGACGCCGGTCGGCGTCGCCACGGTCGGCAAGATCACGCCCCACAGCGAATCGAGCAGTCCGACGGCGCCCACCACCGAATAGAGCGGCACCAGGATGACCGACAGCGGCACCATCAGCGTACCGACGATCACAAGCATCGTCAGATCGCGGCCGCGGAACTTGTATTTCGACAAGGCGAAGGCGGCCATCGAATTGGTGAGCAGCGTGATCAGCGTCGCCATTGCCGTCACAAAGACCGAATTGCGCAGATAGCGCAGGAAGTCGAAATGGACGAAGGGCTCGGTGTAGTTCTCCGTTGCGAAGCCGATTTCGCGCACCGGCTGCCGGTCGGCGATGTTGACCTTGACGATATCGTTCGGCGCCTGCGGGTCCACCATTTGCGCCATGATGCCGATGCGCCGCACCTCGGCCAGCACCTTGGTCGAACCATCCGGAAGCTTCACCCTGTAGAGGGCCAGCGGCTTATCGTAGCCTTCGACCCTCGCCTGTTGGCTGACATAAGGCATTATGGTCGGCGGGAACTCGGCGAGCTGTGCCGGTGTCTTGAATGACGAACCCACCAGCCAAACGGCCGGACCGAACATGATGACAACGCCGCCGAGCAGCCACAGCCAGCTCACGATATCCGTCCAGTGCCAGCCGCGACCGCCGCGCCGGCGGGTCAGGAATGTCATGACGCTGCTCATTCGCGGGCTCCTTTCCGCTCACCCCGGCGTCCGACCTGCAGCTGAACTAAGGTGAGCACGACCAGCACCAACCCCATCAAGATCGAAGCCGCCGAAGCCAGCCCCGGATTGCGCAGCAGGGAGGCGAAGCCGATCTCATAGATGTACTGCGTGATATAGAGGGTCGAGGTTCCCGGCCCTCCACCCGTCAGCACATAGACTTCGTCGAAGATCTGCACGGCGCGGATCAGCGTCAGCACGATGACGACAAGCAGGTTAGGCATCAGCAGCGGCAGCGTGATGCGCCAGAACACCCGCGCCGGCTTCGTGCCGTCCATCTCGGCCGCTTCGTAAAGGTCGCGCGGGATCGCCTGCAATCCGGCAAGCAGGATAAGCGTATAAAAGCCCATATGGGCCCAGACCGAAACGCTGACGGCGGCGGTGAAAGCCCAGAAGCGGTCGGTCAGCCAGTTGTGCGGCTCGCCGCCCAGATCATGGACGATCAGGTTCAGCAAGCCCTGGCGTTGCAGGATCCAGCGCCAGATCAGACCGGTGACGACGGGCGACAGCAGCACCGGAAAGAAGAACACCGCGCGCCAGAAGCTGCGCCCGACGATCTCACGGTTGAGGATCAGCGCTGTCGCCATCGACACGACCGTCATCAGCGCCACCTGCACGACGACGAACAGGCCGGTATTGTGCACGGCCTTCCAGAAGAGATCCTCGTGGCAAGTGGCAGTGTCCAGGTAGTTGCCGCAATCGAGCAGGCGCTGGTATTGCTCGAGCCCGACATAGGTTCGGTCCTGCAGGAAGTAGGCCGTTCCTGACGTGGCCGAATAGAAGAAGTTGATGATCATCGGCACCAGGACGAAAATGCCGAAGATCGCCATGTTTGGGGCCAGGAAGAACGCGGCCATGCCGCCGGTGCCCGTCGCGCGCTGCCAGAACTTCAGCGGCACGTTGACGATCGATGCCAGCCACACGACCGGCGCCGCGAGGGCGGCGCCAATCCATGCCTTCAGTGTCGCGGCGGCGGTCACTTCGCCTCGGCAACCTTGTCGGCGATATCCTGGTCGATCCTGCCCCAGGCATCGTCGAGGCTGAGCTCGCCGGCCATCACCTGGCTGACGCGCGTCACCAGCGCGGCGAAGTAAGCATTGGCCCACTTCCACGGCGGCAGCGCATCGGCCGCCGGCAGGGTTTCACCCGCCGCCTTGACGAATTTGTCGAGCGCCGGACCGACATTCTTGTCGGCCGAGACCCATTTCAGCCCGCCCTTGTCTACGACGCCCTTGTGCGCGGGCAGAAACAGCGTGCGCTCGCTGAACTCTTCCACCACGTCTTCACGGGTCAGATAATCCATGACCTTGGCGACATCCTTGGGATTCTTCGTGTATTTGATGGCGACCAGCGCCGCGCCGCCTTTCACGCCCGAACAGCCTGTAGTACCGCAGGGCGAGCCGGTTGCCACCCAGTCGAAACTGTCGCCGATCTTGGTCGACAGATTGGCGACCTGCCAGCTGCCCGAATAGTAGAACGGGATCTGGGCGTTGATGAAGTCGTCGGCGGCCGCGCGGTAGGTCGAGCCTGCCGCCGACACCCAGGTATCCTTCAGCATCAGGCCCTTGGCGGTCCAGTCGACGAGCTTGCCGACGAACGCCTTGGTGCCGTCGTCCACTTTGGCCGGCATGCCATTGGGGCCGATATAGTTCGCTCCGAAGGAGACATTCGGACCCGAAATGCGGTGGCCGGAACGGTCGATGGCGAAGGCAGCCGGAAGCTGTTGGCTCTTCGCCACCTCGGCGGCGGCGTTGATCCAGTCGTCCCAGGTCGCCTTGTCGCCGGGCAGCGGCACGCCGGCCTGTTCGAACAACGTCTTGTTGGCGAAGCCGCCGGTGAGCGTGAGCTGGGTCATGAAACCCGGGATGGCGTTGGAGCCGTCGGGGCGCATCCAGTCCAGCGTGTCAGCGAAATTGTCCTCCCAATATTTCGGATCGGCCACCAGTGGCCTGAGATCGAGCCAGTGCTGGGCAAGCTCCTTGATGTTCGTGACGCGGGCGATGTCCGGGCCCTGGCCGGCTTCGAGCTGGATGGGCAGCTGCTCCTGGATCACCTTGTAGGCGACGTTGTCGAGCGTGACGTGGATGTCGGGATTGTCCTTCATGAAGCGGTTCAGAATGTCCTGAATGACATCGCCTTCGACACCGTCCGAATACCACATGATGCGCACGTCGCCGGCAAACGCGCTGGTCGATGCGAGCAGACTGACCGATAGCGCGGCCAGCAAAGTGCGGGACTTATTCATGCTTTCGTCTCCTCCTTTAGCGGGGCGGCGCCCCGATAGTTCAAGCCGCTACGCCCTCTCCTCTTGAGCGTCGCAGCCGATTCCTCCCTACTCTCTGTGCTTCATGCGCATCGCCTCACCGCGCACGGTCCAGTTGGCCGGATCGAGTGTACGTCCCTCGGCCACGATCCTTGCGTCGGCGAGGAAATGCACCGTGCCGTACTCCGGATCCTCGACGATCAACTCGCCGTCGGGACCCGACCGCACCGACAGGCCGGCAAAGGCGCCCGCCCAGGCGTCGAGCGCCGGCAGATTGGCATCCCTGTCACCGAGGCGAACGATCCATGTCGTCCTGCGTCCCGCCGCCCGCAACTCGTTGCCGGCCGTCGGGCCGGCCTCTACCTGCGTGAGCGGAACATCCGTCTTCAGCATGACGAAGGCGCCGCCGGATTGCGCGAACGCCCGATCGCCACCCACTCGCACGGCATCGAAGGCACGTGCGGGGAACCAGGCGTGCGTGAAGTCGGGCTGTTCATCCGAGCAGGAGAAGCTGACGATGGCGAGGTCGCGGTATTGGTGAAGCCGGGGCAACGTGCCTGAGCCACCCCAATATGATGGTCTGCCATATCCCGACTGCAGCACTTCGCCGGGGTGGTTGATCCAGATCTGCGCATCCGGATTCTTGCCCAGCCGGGCGTGAATGACGGTCTCCTGATAACCCCATTGATTCCAGCGATAGCCAGCGGCGCTGCCCATCGCATGGCCGCGCGTCTTGTAGTGGTAGAGCCGCGCGAAGCGGTCTTGTCCCTGCGCGAAAGTCCATTCCCACGCCGTATCGTCGGTGAGGGAAGCAATTGCTGCCAACCCGTCCGGAACGCTCAAATCGTGATCCCGCAGGCACAATGCCAGCTGCGGCAGCGCGTGAAAGCGCATGCCGTAATTGCCCTTGCCCCAAAGCATGCGGCAGATGCCGGACAATTCCAGGGAACGCGCGGCGCGCAGCGTGTGCTCGTAGGAGCGGCCCTGCGCCCCGGTGAGGATGCCGCGATGCGCCGAGCGGGCGACGATTTCAAGCAGGCGTATGACTGCGTTGCCGGCACGTTCGGCGATGTCCTTGTCCGGGGCCAGCGCGCAGAGCGCGCACAGGCCCTTGAGGTCGATCGGAAAATAGGGCGCCGAGTTGAACTCGGCCATCTCCCATGCCTCGAAATGATCGAGCCAGGCGCGTACCCGCGCGGCTCCCACCGCGGACTGTTCGCGGCCAAGGCGGCCCGACCGCACGAACCGCACATCAGGCAACAGGCTCCCAGCAATATAGGCGGCGGTGTGGAAGAGCAGCGCGTGGTTCTCGGAGAAGTACCACTGCACATCATTGCCGGGCTCGTCCATCCAGTAGCGATAGCCGAGGATGGCGTTGTCGATGCGCGCGCGCAGGCTCACTTCCAGCCGATCGCCATAGGCCTTGCGGCACCACAGCAGCGGCACCAGGATGAAGTCGGCGCAATCGTGACAATCCTCGATCGCCGGCAGCGTGCCGGAGATCATGGCGTCGGTCTCGGCGCCCTGCTGCCCGATCGCCAGGCGCGCCAGCGCGCGCACCGTATCGGCCTCGGCGTGATCGGCGACCTCGCGCAAAGCCTCATCTATACGCGCGGTAAGCGTTTCCGGCGCATCGCCCTGACGGTGCGCGTGGCATATCTCGACGCCGAAGACACGCGATACGGCATGGTCTGCGACCCTCAGCGACACCTTGAAATGGCGAAAGTCGGCCGGCAGCTGCTCGGTATCGGCGATCGGCAGCCGCGTCTGGCCCGTTGGCAGATCGAAGGCGAAGCGCACCGGCGTCTCGATCGACATGAAATCGCCTTCGATCTCGATCTCGACTTGCGCGTCGCGCGGCAGGGCCACGCCGGTGACGAGCGCCACCTCGCCGCCGTCATAGGCGGGACGGTCGAAATGCATGTCGTCGAGGGCTGCTTCCATCGCATCGGCAACGCCGCTCTCGACTTCGATCGGCAGTGCGACCGAAGCAGCCGGACCGGATAGATAATCGAGCTGGAAATAGTAGCGGGCGTCGCGCTCGGCGAGATCGTCGAACCATATGCGAATGTCGTTGCGGCCGACCCTCAGCACGATCTTGAAGTGCTCGGCACTTTCCAGATTGCGGCCGTAGGGCGCCATCCAGCCGGCTTCCTCGCCATTGGCAAAGAGTATGGCGCCGCCGCATGTACGCAGCCGTACCATCACCTCGCCACTCGAGGCCGCCTCGATGGTGGTCTCGGCCCAGGTCCCAAGCACCGTCGGCCGGAACCAGAAGCCCGACAGGTCGATGCGTGGCGAGGCGAAGGGCAACCAGATGCGCTCAGCGCCGAATTCGGCGCTGACCTGTGGTCGCTTGCCGCGTCGTTCCGCTGCGAACTGCGTGCGGCACGGATATTCATGGGGAATGAAATTCTTGTGCTTGGTAAGGAAGAAGAAGGGATCCATCTCGCCTTGCATGGGCTGGTCGGCCACGTCGTAGCGTTGCTCGGCGATAGACCCGAGCCGCCAATAGACGATTGGCTGCCCCGCCACGAGCGGCCGGCGCAGCGTAAAGTCCGTCCGAACGCTTTGCGCGGCCTCGCTCATCGCAAATCCTTCACGGGTACTGGATCGACATCGGTGTAGGCCTGGTTCTCGCCGGTCATGCCCCAGACGAAAGCATAGGGGCCGGTGCCGGCACCCATATGGATAGACCAGGCGGGCGACAGGACAACGTCACCGTCCGCAACCATCAGGTGGCGCGTCTTGTCAGGCCGGCCCATCAGATGGACCACACGGTCGGCCTCGGCGAGGTCGAAGTAGCAATAAGCTTCCATGCGCCGCTCATGCAGATGCGGCGGCATGGTATTCCACACACTGCCCGGCGCGAGGTCGGTGATCCCCATCAGCAAGAGGCAGGACGGGGCCACTTCGGGATGGATGTACATGCGCAGCGTGCGCCTGTTCGCGCGAGCCTCCTCGCCGAGCACAAGCGGCTTGGCTTCGCTGTTGACGATGAGACGGTGCGCAATAGCGGCGCCGGCCGGCACCGAGTTCATATAGAAGCGTGCCGGCCTCTCCGGATCGTCGCTCTCCAGCGTCACCTCGCGCGCTCCGCGTCCGATATAGACGATGTCGCGGTTAGCCACGGGAAAGCGCCTGCCGTCCACCGCGACGGCGCCATTGCCGCCGAGATTGGCGATGCCCATCTCGCGCGCGTCAAAGAAGAGCGGCGTGCCGACTTCGGCCCCGTTGCCGAATGTCAGCGGGTTGGCCAGCGGCACCGCGCCACCGACGATCATGCGGTCGACATGGGTGTAGACGAATTCGATCGCGCCGGGCCGGAACAAGCCGTCGACCAGGAACTCGGCCCTCAGCCGGTCCGTGTCCATGCCGGCAATATCGCCCGGCGACACGCCATAGAGCGTCCGCATCATGCCGCCTCCACCTTCGACTGCAGATGCCGGGTCCCTTCGGTCAAGCACAGAATGGCCAGCGCCTGTCCGTAGCCCGTCGGATGGATGGGTATATCGCGATAGAACTGCAGGTCGGCGCCCATGCGTGTGCCATAAGACACGTTCGCCACCACACCTTTGTCATCGATGTTGGCCACCACGGCTTCCAAGGCGCGGAGGCCGGCGGCACGGCACTCTGTCGAGCCGATTCCGAGCCGCGCGGCCTTCATCAACCCGTAGCCGAAGCCGGCCGTGGCGGAAATCTCCTCGTAAGACGTCGGGTCGTCGAGCAGAGTGTGCCATGCGCCCGAACCTGCCTGCACCTCGAGCAGGGCGTTGATCTGCGTCTCCAGCACGCCGAGCAGATAGGCCCGGACCGAGGGTGCAATTTCGGCGAACTCCACCAGTTCGAGGATACCGACGGTAATCCAGGCATTGCCTCTCGCCCAACGCGCACGGGCGAAATTGTGCCGTCCCGCGAACGTCCAGCCGTGAAACCACAGCCCTGATGCCGGATCGGCGAGATAACGGGCGTGGACCAGGAATTGCCTTTCTGCTTCCTCGACGAAGCGACGCTGACCGGCAGCCTGGCCGTAGGATGCGAGGAACAGCGCCACCATGAACAGCGTGTCGTCCCACAATTCGTCGTCGTTGACCCGGTCCGAAACATCATGCTGGAAACCGCCTTCGGGCGTCCGTGGCAAGGCGGTGACTACCTGCTCGGCCCATTCGCGCAGGACCGGCTCGAAGCGCGGCTGGCGCCGGCGCCGCCACAATTCGCTTAGCGCCAGCAGAGGCGCCGTGGTGTTGACGTTCATCGCAGGGAGACCGGCAGCGATGCGTCGGTCGTACCAGGCCTCGATCGTCTGCAGCAGCCGATCGTCGCCGGTCTGCGCCCACAGCCGAACCAGCCCGTAGAGCCCGACGCCCTGCGGCCATTCCCAGCTGTCGAAGCTGACATAGTCGCCCGGCGTGCCGTCGAGATTCGGCTCATGGAACCGCCCGTCATGACGCAAGCCGGTCATGCCGGCCACGAGGCTGGCAAGCACGGAATTCAGGCGTTCGGCCGACAGCGGCATCACTCCTCCCGTTTCTCCCGCTTCATCGGAACTGTTTCACAGCCATTTTTCTTGCGCAATCTGAAAATTTTTTGCATTAATCGGGTGACTTGGCGGAGATGACGGAGCGGATGAATATCCAGGGCAAGCGCGGGCGCCCCAGCCGCCGCATTCGACTTGAGGAGATCGCGGCGCGTTGCGGCGTGTCGGTCAGCACCGCCTCCCGTGCGCTGAGCGGTGTCGGCGGCGTGAGGGACGAGCTTCGCACCAGGATCATCGAAACGGCGAAGTCGATGAACTATGCCATTCCCGCCTCGGTTGCCGGCCGCAAGGTCATCCTGGCCGCAAGCAGCGTGGCAATGGTGGACAGTGCCCGCAATCAGTTCACCTACCATGTCCTTGATGGGCTCAACGAGCGCGCCCGGTTGCTGGGCGTCGAACTGGTGACCCGGCCGGTTTCGGCGCCCGAGGACGAAATCGCGCTGCTGCGTGAATCCGAGCGCGACGACACCGTCGCCGGCTGCCTGTTTCTGACACTGGACGATGACGATGTGCTGACGCTGACAGCCGGATTCGCCAAGCCGATCGTGCTCGTCAACGGCGACGATTCCTCGATGCGCCATTCGAGCGTGACGCCCTGCAATCGCTCTGCCGCCATGCTTGCCGCGCAGCATCTGATCGGCCTCGGCCACCGCCGCATCCTGTTCCTGATGCGGCGTGGGCGGCGCACGATCGAGCGGCGCTACGAAGGTTGGCGCGACGCGCTGATCACGGCCGGCATTGTCGGCTTCGACGACTTCGTGGTCGAGGTGCAGGACTGGCTGCCGGAACTTGCGAGCAGGGCCGTGACCGAGCGCATCGCGGCCCGCGGCCTCGATTTCACCGCCGTGCTGACGGCCGGCGACAGCCTGGCGTTTGGTGCCATCGCCGGCGTCCAGGAGGCCGGATATTCGGTGCCTGGCGATGTGTCCGTGGTCGGTATGGACGACTTGCCGCTCGCTGCCTTCTGCAATCCGCCGCTGACGGCGATGCACATTCCCATGCGCGAGATCGGATCGGCGGCGCTTAGCCTGTTGCTCGACGACATGGCCCATTCGGGGTCGCCGCCGCGTCGCGTCGAACTTGCCTGCAATCTCGTGGTGCGCCAGTCGACGGCACCAGCCCGGAGCGGCGCCGGCGGTCATCAACTGGCCTCTTGAGCGCGCGACTTGCCGCCAGCAAAGAGCAACGGCAACCCCTCTTGCGTCTCCAGTTCAAGGACACGTCCAAGCAGGATCATATGGTCGCCAGCCGGAAAGCGGTCGGCGACGCTGCATTCGAACCGCGCCAGCGCGCGCGGCAGCAATGGCACGCCGTGCTCGCTCCATGACAGGTCAAGATCGGCAAAGTCCGTCCCCGACTTCGAAAAACGCCAGCACAGATCGATTTGATCTTCCGCCAGCACGTGAATGGCGTAGTGCGCGGAATTGGCGAAGGCTTCGAACCGGCGCGAGTGGCGGCCGATAGACCAGAGCACCAGCGGCGGGTCGAGCGACACGGATGAGAAGCTGTTGGCGGTGATTGCGACCGGGCCGTCGGCCGTGCCGGTGGTGACGACCGTGACGCCGGTGGCGAAACGCCCGAAGGCATTGCGCAAAAGGCCTGGATCGCACACGACATGCTCCATCAGCGGCGCTCCCCCGTTCCCAGTGGTGTCGCCGGGATCCGTTCGGGCACCCGGCCATAGGCGTGCGGGAGCGAGCATGTCTTGAGCTGGGGCAGGACCTTGGTGCCGAAATGACGCGCCTCGTCGAGATGGGGGTAGCCGGAAAAGATGAAGGCGCGGATCCCCATCTTCATATACGCCTCGATTTCCGACAGAACCTGATCGGTCGAGCCCACCAGCGCCGCGCCGCAGCCAGAGCGCGCCCGCCCGACCCCCGTCCACAGATGCGGCTCGACATAGCCTTCGGCATCGGCGATCTGGCGGTTCCTGGCCTGGTGCGATACGCCGAGCGATCGGGCGTCGAGCGCGCGCTCGCGGATCGCCCTGCCCTGCTCGTCGTCCAGCCTCGAAACCAGCTCCCGGGCATATTCCTTTGCCTCTGCCTCGGTATCGCGCACGATCATGTGGACGCGCAGGCCGTAGTCGAGCGTCCGCCCATGACGCTCGGCGCGCTCGTGGACTGCTCTCATGCGGCCGGCAAGCTCCTCCTTGGTTTCCGGCCACATCAGGTAGACGTCGCACTGTTCGGCGCAAAGCTCGAGCGCGTCGGGCGAATAACCGCCGAAATAGAGCAGCGGGCCGCCATTCTGCTGATAGGGCTTCGCCGGCGCCGTCGAGAGCCCTTTGTAGCGATAGACCTCGCCCTCGAAATCGATGCTGTCCCTGGTCCAGGCCTGGCGCAGGATCTGCACCACCTCGCGGGAACGCTGATAGCGGTAGGCGCTGTCGGCTGTCTCGCCCGGAAAGCCCGACGAAATGACGTTCACCGTCAGCCGGCCTTCCAGCATGTGGTCCAGCGTCGCAATCGTGCGCGCCAGCATGATCGGCTGCATCTCGCCGCAGCGCACAGCGGCAAGCAGATTGATCTTCGACGTGATCGGCGCGCAGCCGGCAACGAAGCTCAGCGTGTCCTGGCCGACCTGATAGGACGACGGACACAAGATGTTGCGGAAACCGAGTGCCTCGGACGTCTTCACGATCTCGGAGCAATGCGCCCAGCCCGAGCGCAGTGCGCCGTCCGGCACGCCGAGATATCGATAGTCGTCCGAGCAGAGTGCGGCGAACCACGAGACTTCGGCAGCATCGAGATCCGGCGAGGTGATTGGGACGATGCTCATTGCCACTCTTCAGAAAAGACGTCCGGGCCACTCAATGACGTCCGGAGCTGCGAATAGGGCTTGCGTAGCATTCGTTTCTGTGTAGATCAATACTGTATCAATTTTGGAGCCAAACCCGAAACCGAGATGCGATTGGAACACCGATGCATTTGACAAGGGCGGACCCAGGCCACCGATCCAGCCAGATGCGCGGGCCCTTGCCTGTGCACTTGCAGACCAGCGAAATGCTGATCCGCGAAATCGCGGCCGGACGGCTGCCCGACGGGGCGCGGCTGCCGCCCGAGCGCGAGATGGCCGCGAGCCTCGGGATTGCCGTCGGCACGCTCAGGCGCGCGCTGGCAGATTTGACCGAAAAGGGCCTTCTCGATCGCATCCAGGGCTCGGGTAACTATGTGCGAGCGCGCGGCGACTTGCTCGGGATCTATGCCTTCTTTCGCCTGGAGCGCATCGGCGGTGGCGGCCTGCCGAGCGCCGACGTGCTGTCCGTCGAGCGGCTGCCCAAGCCCGCCGACCTGCCGCAATTCGGCAGCACCGGCGAAGCCCACCGTATACGCCGGCTGCGGCGGCTTGACGGCGAGCCGGCCGCGGTCGAGGAGATCTGGCTCGACGTCAGCCGCGCCGAGCGGCTCAAGCGCGAGGACCTGTCGGAATCCCTCTATCTCCACTACCGGCTCGCGCTCGGCTTTTCGATCGTTCGCGCCGAAGACCACGTCGCCGTCGCGCCTGCGCCGGACTGGGCCCCGCTCGAGTTCAGGCCATCGCCGGGGACGGTCGTGGGTTTCATTGAACGTATCGCCTGGGCTGGCGACGGCGCCAGCGCGGAATATTCCCGCAGCTGGTTCGATCCGGGCGCGGCGCGCTACGTCACGCGTTTCAGATAGGCCGGAGGAAGTCGCAGCGTGACCAGATCATCGATCGGCTACGGCATCATCGGCTGCGGCATGATGGGCCGCGAGCACATCCGCAACATCGCTCTGTTGCCCGACGCGCATGTGGCCGCGATCTTCGAGCCGGACCCCGGCATGTTGGCGGCGTCGCTGGCGACGGCGTCGGGCGCGCGATCGGCGGCATCGATCGCCAAACTGCTGGCCATGGACGAGGTAGACTGCGTCTTGATTGCCAGCCCCAACCACCAGCACCTCGGTCAGATGGAGCAGATCGCCGCACTTCGACCACTGCCGGTGCTGGTGGAAAAGCCGCTCTTCACCGACGCCGCTGGCGAGGGGCGGATCGCGGCGCTGAAAGCTCGGCTTCCGCTCGTGTGGGTGGCCATGGAATACCGCTATATGCCGCCCGTCGCCGCATTCATCGAGCAGGCGCGCCACGCCACCGGCGGCATCCGCATGCTGACGGTCCGCGAGCACCGTTTCCCGTTTCTGACCAAGGTCGGCGACTGGAACCGCTTCAACCGCAACACCGGCGGCACGTTCGTCGAGAAGTGCTGCCACTTCTTCGACCTGATGCGGCTGATCCTCGGATCCGACCCCGTCCGCGTGATGGCGAGCGCTGGACAGGCCGTAAACCATCTCGACGAACGCTACGGCGGTGAGAGGCCGGATATCCTTGACCATGGCTATGTGCTGGTTGATTTCGCGAGCGGTGCGCGCGCCATGCTGGAACTCTGCATGTTCGCCGAGGGCAGCCGCTACCAGGACGAACTCTGCGCTGTCGGCGGCGACGGAAAGATCGAATGTCTGGTGCCGGGTCCCGGTCGCTTCTGGCCGACCCACCTTGGCCCT
Organism: Mesorhizobium sp. M1163; assembly: GCF_040318415.1. Taxonomy (NCBI): domain Bacteria; kingdom Pseudomonadati; phylum Pseudomonadota; class Alphaproteobacteria; order Hyphomicrobiales; family Phyllobacteriaceae; genus Mesorhizobium; species Mesorhizobium sp. M1163. Next base: position 16,983 of record NZ_JAMYMF010000017.1, read on the forward strand.
GCGCCAGTGCCCCAGTTGATCGTCAGCCCGCGCAATCTGCCTGGACCACGCCTGCTGGAGATTCCCGTCGACCCCCGGCTGCTCGAGGCAGGCGACCATAACGGTTCGACCTATTTCGAGCATGTCCGCTTCACCGCTGCGGTGCGCGGACAAGGCAAAGTGGAAGTGACCTTGCAAGACGGCTGGTGGGCCGTCGTCATGGGTCTCGCCGCCCAGAGATCGGCCCGCGAAGGCCGCGCCATCGAACTTGCCGTTGAATTCGCGTTGCCGACCTGAGGCCGACCACGCATTCACCAGACCATAGGGTCAGATGCGCCGACCGGTTGCTGCGTCGAACAGATGCGCACATGCGCGGTCGATCTCGATCCGCACCGGCGCGCCCTGCTTGAGCGGAAGCCGTTCGCGGAAAAGGCAGGAAATTTCCTCGCCGGCGCAGTCGACCTTGGCGAAGATTTCCGAACCTGTGGCTTCCAGAAGCGTGACCGTGCCTAGCATTCCCCCGGCAGTTGCGCGGATATGTTCGGGGCGGATGCCGTAGACGAGTTCGCGTCCTGCGGCATCCGCCGGCTGGGCGCCTTCCGGCAACGGCAGGATCAACCCGCCGGCGCTGCGGAACACGCCCTCCTCGATGCGGCCGGCAATGAAGTTCATGGCGGGCGAGCCGATGAAACCGGCAACGAAGAGATTGGCCGGATGGTCGTAGAGGTCCAGCGGCGCGCCGATCTGCTCGACCAGGCCGTCATGCAGTACGACGATCTTGTCGGCCATAGTCATGGCCTCGATCTGGTCGTGCGTGACATAGATGGTCGTGGTACCCAGCCGCTGGTGCAGGGCCTTGATCTCGCCGCGCATCTGGACGCGCAACTTGGCGTCGAGGTTGGAGAGCGGCTCGTCGAACAGGAAGACCTGCGGGTCGCGTACGATCGCGCGGCCCATGGCGACGCGCTGGCGCTGGCCGCCGGAAAGCTGGCGCGGATAGCGGTCGAGCAGCTTTTCGAGGCCAAGAATGCCGGCTGCCTTCCTGACCCGCCCAGCGGTATCGGTCGGGTCGGCTTTCTTGATCTTGAGGGCAAAGCCCATATTGTCGGCCACAGTCATATGCGGATAGAGCGCATAGTTCTGGAACACCATCGCGATGTTCCGGTCTCGCGCCCGCAGATTGTTGACCATGCGCTCGCCGATTGCGATCCTCCCGCCCGAGATCGTTTCAAGTCCGGCAATCATGCGCAGCAGCGTCGACTTTCCGCATCCCGACGGGCCGACCAGGATGACGAACTCGCCGTCGGCGATATCGACACTGACGTCGTGAATAATCTTGGTGGCCCCGAAGGCCTTCTGCACGTTGTTGATCGTTACCGATGCCATTGGATCTTTCCTGGAAAAAAAGTGATGTCCGGACGCGCCTCAGCCGCCCTTGACGGCGCCGGCGGTCAACCCCGCGACGATCTGCCTTTGCGCGAACATGGTCAGGATCAGCACCGGCAACGTCACCACCAGCGCCGCCGCGGCGAGCGGCCCCCAGCTGACCTGCTCGTAGGACAGCATGTTGTAGACGGCGACCGGCAATGTGCGCGTCTCCCGGCTGGCGAGCACCACGCCGAAGACGAAATTGTTCCACGAGAAGATCACGGACAGGATGAAGGCGACGACGATGCCCGGCTTGGCGATGGGCAGGGCAACCAGCCGGAAAACCTGCCAGGAGTTGGCGCCGTCGATGTTGGCCGCCTCTTCCAGTTCCATCGGCGTGGTCTCGAAATAGCCGATCATCACCCAGACCACGATCGGCACCGTCACCACCAGATGGATGATGATCTGCGGCCAGAGCGTGCCGAGGATCCCGATCCATTGGAACAGCAGAAACAGCGGGATGAGATAGGATAGCCCAGGCGTCATGCGGGCGATCATGATGACGACCGCCGACCGTTCAGCCTTGAGCCGTGCGATGCCATAGCCGGCCGGTACGCCGATCAGCAGCGCCAGCAAGGTCGCCGTGCCGGTCACCAGAACCGAGTTCCAGAGATAGAGCAGGAAATTGTTCTCCTCGAACACCTTTACATAGTTCGACCAGGCGAAACGTTCGGGGATCAGGATCGGCGGATAGGCACCGTTGTCGATTTCGAACTTCAGCGACAGCGAGATCATCCAGAGGAAGAACAGGATCGCCGGCGAGACGAAAACCAGGGCAGCGAAAAACAGACCGATCTGGTTGAGCAGCCGCGAACTCATCTATTTGCCCTCCGTATCGATCCACTGCGAGCGTTGACGCAGCATTAGGAGGACAAAAGACAGGGCCACGATGACAATGAAGAACACCACGGCCATGGCCGAGCCGTAGCCGATATCGTAGTAGGAGAAGGCGGTGTTGTAGAGATAGATGTTGATGGTTTCCGAGGCCGTGCCCGGCCCGCCCTGGGTCATCGCGTAGATGATGTCGAAGCTCTTCAGCGCATCGATGGTGCGGATGATGACCGCGATCATCAGGAACGGTGCGATCATCGGCAAAGTGAGATAGCGGAATTGCTGCCAGGCATTGGCGCCGTCGATCTCGGCGCTTTCGAAGGGCTCGCGCGGCACCGAAGCCAGCCCACCCAGCACAATCAGCATGACCAGCGGCGTCCACTGCCAGGTCTCGACCGCAACCAGCGACGGAATGACCGTGTTGGCATTGAATATCCATTCCTGAGCCGGGATGCCGACCAGCGACAGCAAGTAGTTGAGTACGCCGAGCTGAGGATGGAACATCATGGTCCAAACCAGTGCCACAGCAACGGGCGTCGCCATCATCGGCATGACGAAGACGCCGCGCAGCAGACCGCGCAGCGGAAACCTGGCGTCGAAGATCAGGGCGGCCACGGTGCCCAGGAGCATCGGCGCTGCAACCGAGAGGAAGGTGTAGGTCAACGTATGAACAAGGGATTCCCAGAAACGTGGGTCGCTTGCCAGGCGGAGGTAGTTTTCCATCCCGGCAAAGCTCCGCGACTGGCCGAGCGTCCAGCGGTTGACGCTCATCCACAGCGTGAAAGCCCAAGGAAAAACGATGACGGCGCCAACGACGACGAGTGCGGGGACAACGAAAGGCCAGTAGTTGGGAGCCAGCCGGATCGTCTGGCTCCCGTCGATAACCGGCATCGTCACCCCGGTCTGTTCTGGGGTGGTGGCCGACATCAGCCCTGCTCGCTCCTGTCGAGAACCGGCTGGAACTGCTCGGTGGCCTTCTTCAGCTCGGCGGCGGGATCGGCGCCGGCAATCATGTTGGTCAGCGCCACGCCATAGATGTCGCGGAATTCGGTGACGGGAATGATGACCGGCAGCGCCAGCCGGCTGATATTGCCTGAGCCGATCACGGCATCAAGCCAGCTTGCCGGCATAGTGACGCCTTCGCGCACCTTGGGATCCTCCAGCACGGATTTGCGGAACGGAACGCCGGCGCCGGCCTGCAACAGCCTCGCGCCCATGGCTGGCGATACCGCCCACTGGCAGAACAGATAGGCGGCCTCCTTCTTCTCGCTGGCGGCGGTAACGCCAATCCCGTCGCCAAAGGTGCCCGAGGCATGCGCCTTGGGACCCTTGGGCATGACGCCGTAGCCGACCTTGCCGACCACCCTCGATTTTTCCGGGTTTTCCATCGGCGGGGCAAAACCCACGCCGTCGAGCCACATGCCGATCTTGCCTTGCAGGAAGGCAGACTGTGCTTCGGCCCAATTGAACCCGGTGACGCCCGGAGGGGCGGACTTGGTCATCAATCTTTGATAGAGCGCGGCAGCCTCGATCGCCTCGGGAGCCTCGGTGCGCAGCTTGCCCTTGTCGTCGAGCGGCGTCATGTCGTAGCCGAGCATCAGCGATGTCCACACCGGCGTATTTGCGTTCTTGAGCCCGCGGGCGACGAAGCCGTATGTATTGGTCGACGGGTCGGTCAGCGCTTCGGCGGCGGCCACCAGTTGCTCGAAGGTCTCGGGGTATTTGAGGCCCTTGGCCTCGAACAGCTCCTTGTTCCAATAGAGTATCCAGTAGTCCACCGAGAAGGGTAGCGAGCGCAGCACGCCCTGGCCGTCCTTGGCAAACAGCATGCCGGCCTCGGCGAAGTCGCTTTCGACCAACCCCGGGTCGGTGAGCGACGGGTCGGCGAGGTAGCCGGCGATGTCAGCCAGCCAGCCACCTTTCTCGAACTGGCGCTTTTGCACGTGGTAGCTCAGATGCACGACGTCGAAGCTGGGCTTGCCCGAGCTCAATTCGATCACCGTCTTCTGGCGCTGCTGCTGCTCGGGCGTGGCCTCGGCATTGACCTTGATGCCGGTCAGTTCCTCGAACTCGGCGAGATATTTCAGGATGGTGTCGCTGCGCGGGCTTTTCACCAGATTGACGTCAAGCGTCGTCCCGGCAAAGCGTTTCCAGTCGACGCCTGCGGCAAAGCTAGGGCGGAGCCCCACAAGGCCGGCGGCGGTGAGCGCCGCGGTTCCGGCAAGGAGTTGCCTCCTGGTTGGGTTGAACAGATTGGACGACATTTCTTCCTCCCGGTTGCTGTCGTTGTGGATGCGCCGCGAACCGCGGCGCGGCTATATTTCCTCAGATCTGGAGCGCCAGCCGGCGCGCATTGTCGATATGCAGACTGATCGCTTCAACCGCCTTTTGCGAATTGCGGCTCTCCATGGCTTCGATGACCGCCAAATGTTCGCGCATCACCGGCACCACGCGACCGTCGATGCGGAAACGCTCCTGGTGGATCAGCCGGATTTTCACCGAGTTGACCAGATAGGCCTTGGCGATGATCTCGTTGCCCAGCGCATTGATAAAGGTATCGTGCATGGCCCAGTCGATGGTCTGGGCCTTGGCTTCCATTTCCGGCGTCGGCGCCTGCCCCAGAGCTTGAGCCAGCATCTCCTCGTGTTCGCGCCGCATGCGGGCAAGTTCGGCATCTGAAGCGCTGGCCGTGAATAGCGCCACCGCCTCGCGTTCCATGAATAGCCGAAACTGAAAGGCCTCGCGGATCAGATTGATGTCGATGTGCGCGATTTGCATGCCGCGCTGCGGGATGGTGGTCAGCAATCCCTCGGCCTCGAGACGCGGGACGATCTCGCGAATAGCGCCCAGCGGCAGCCCGGTGAAAGCGACCAGTTCGCGCTGTGACACGAACTGCCCCGGCCGCAGATCACGGGCCAGCAAATGCCGCGTGAAGCTGGCATAGGCTTTCTCCCGGAGAGTGATCGGTTCGCTGCCGTCTTCCACTTCAGCTCGCTTCCTTGTCGGCCAGCCCGGCCTTGTCGGTCAGGCCGCCTCTGTCGCAAACAGCCTGTCGTAGGCCGCGGCAAGCTGCCGCCGTCCTTGTGGGCCGATCGCCTCCAGGGGCGGGCGGACCGCCAGCCAGCGCTCGTCGCCGGTCGTGCGCGCGACCATGACCTTCACCGCCGGTGTGACCGAGTATTTGAGCAATTCGAGCACGAAGTCCTCGACGCGTGGGTCGTCGCGGCCGTCTTCGACCATTGCGAGGATTTCGCCGGTAACAAAATTAGCCATGCCGGAAATCGCACCCTGTCCGCCGCGGCGCACGCTTCTCGCCAGATGCCGTTCGTCGCCGATCAGGATCACCAGATCGCCATGCGCTTCAAGCAGCGCCTCACTGTAGCTCCAGTCCCCGCCGGAATCCTTCACCCCGGCCACCACAGCGGGAAAGGCGGCGCGCAACCGGCCGATCAGCCCAAGCGGGAGCGGCACCATGGTGACAGAGGGGATGTTATAGAGGAGCACATCACGCGCCAGCGGGCCGAGTGCGGCGAAGACGGCGGAAAACCATCCGAACAGCCCGTTCTCGCCTACATTCTTGAAGTAGCTCGGCGGAGCGAGCAGAATGTTGCGAACGCCGCGCTGCAAAGCGTGCCGAGCCTGATCGGCGGCATCTTCGATTGCATCGACCAGCACGCCGGCGACGAGCTGATGTGCCGGTATACCGGCCGCCAACATGGCTTCGGTGACGATCCGCCGCTCGTCGGTGCCCACCGAGGCTCCTTCCCCGGTGGTGCCGAACAGCGTCGCGCTGCTGCAGCCGGCGCCAAGGCAGGCTCGGGCGTGCGCGATCATCGGCGCGAGCGCTATCTGCCCCGACGGGTCGAAGGGTGTGGCTAAGGCAACCGAAAGACCAAAGCGGGAAGCCAATGCGATCTCCGTTGAAATCAATGTGCACGTAGCGTTAGCACGCTAACATGTCAGATGTAAACTGGCGATCTTGCCAACTCGGCATCGCCGATTGGCGCTGCCGCGGCAGCGCCATCACCGATCACATCCTGCCGCCCGAGCATCACATATGCTGCTGTCCCCGAGCGTCTGCGGATTGGCTGGACGAGGCGGCCTAAGCTGATCAAGTGGCGACGAGGTGGCCGTCGCCAACATCTTCAAGCTTGAGTTTCCGGGGCTCGTCACCGATGCGCCGCACAGCGCTTGGAATTTCGCTGTCCAAACGGGCGAACCGGGCGCGGCGCCGGCCTGGATCGGGAACCGGAACGGCTTCGATCAGCCGCTTTGTGTAAGGATGGCGCGGGTTGGAGAAGATCTGGTCGCGGGTGCCCATCTCGACGATCTGCCCCAGATACATTACCGCCACGCGATCGGAGATGTTCTCTACCACCGCCATGTCGTGCGAGATGAAGAGATATGCGACACCGAATTCGCGCTGCAGTTCCTTCAGCAATCTTAACACGCGCGCCTGCACCGACACATCGAGAGCAGAGACGCTCTCGTCGGCAATGATCAGCTTTGGTCGCAGCGCCAGCGCCCGTGCAACGCAGATTCGCTGGCGCTGCCCGCCGGAGAATTCGTGGGGATAGCGCTCCATCTGGTCAGCGGAGAGGCCGACGCGTTCGAACAGTGCGGCGATCTGGGCGTGCCGTTGCTCTTTGTCGCCGAGGCCGTGGATCAGCAGAGGCTCGGCGACGAGATCGCCTACTCGCATGCGCGGGTCGAGGGACGCGAAGGGATCCTGAAAGATCATCTGCACATTGCGGCGTACAGCCTTGCGCTCCTTGCGGCTGAGCGCCGACAAGTCGTGGCTGCCGATTGAAATGCTGCCGGTGTAGGGCACCAGCCCGGCGATCGCCTTGGCCGTCGTCGACTTGCCGCAGCCCGATTCGCCGACCAGCGACAGCGTTTCGTGCGGCGCGATCGAGAAACTGACGCCCTCGACCGCGTGCACCCTGCGGTCAACGCGACCGAAGAAGCCGCCGCGCAGGTCGAAGCGGACGTGAAGATCGCTGACGGATACAAGCTCGGCCGGCATGTGGGCGGCGTCTTGTCGGTCTTCGGCCGGCCGTCCACCGCCGATGCGTGGCACGGCGGCCAGAAGCTCGCGCGTATAATCTGCCTGCGGGCGGGTGAAGATGTCGGTCGCGCTGCCCTGCTCGACCATCCGGCCATCGCGCATGATGATAACGCGGTCCGCCATCTCGGCGACGACACCCATGTCGTGCGTGATCAGGATAACGCTGGTGCCGTGCTCGCGCTGCAGGTCACGCAGCAACTCCAGCACCTCGCCCTGAACGGTGACGTCGAGGGCGGTCGTCGGTTCATCGGCGATCAGCACATCCGGGTTCAGGGCCAGAGCCATGGCAATCATCACACGCTGGCGCATGCCGCCTGAGAGTTCGTGCGGATAGTGCTCGAGCCGCCGTTCGGCATCCGGAATTCGGACTGCCTTCAGCGCCTCGAGCGCCCTCAGCCGCGAGTTGGAGCGCGACAGCGAGGCGTGTGCCTCGATCGCCTCCGTGAGCTGCCGGCCGATGGAAAGAACCGGATTGAGCGATGTCATCGGTTCCTGAAAGATCATGGCAATGCGGTCGCCGCGGATGCGGCGCATACCACTCTCGCTAAGAGCCGCGAGATCCTGATCGCCGAGCCGGATGGAGCCTGATCTGATGCGTGCCGCCGGCTGCGGCAGCAAGCCCATGATGGCCAGCGCCGTCATCGACTTGCCGGAACCGGACTCGCCGGCGATGCAAAGCGTTTCGCCGCGCATCAGGTCGAATGTCAGGTCGGAAACGACGTCGCGGTCGCCCTCTTCGCCGCGCACGGCGACGCTCAGACCTGAGACGCTGAGTACCGGCCTGACAGAGCCACTCTCCGCGGCGCCCTGCCCGGATCGTTTGATGTCCTCCACCTTCATTCAAAGACGCAGCGGGGGAAGTAGAAAGAAACCACCCAGTTGGGCATGTCGACGATCTCGCTGATGCGCAGGTCGCCGCAAACCGACACGAGCATATAGGCGTCTACCGGATCCATGCGGTAGCGGCCGGAGAGCAGGTCGATCATCTGCGAGACGGCGCTCCTGGCGCCGTCCATCAGATCCGGCCCGATACCGGTTGTCACCTCATAGCCCTTGGCGTCGAGATGTCGCGACACCGGACCGGGCGTCGTGAAACGCGGCGTCCGCAGCCGGGCATCCTTGACCAGATCGAGCGTCAGCACGGCGTCCATGGGGCTCTCGATCGCCGTGCCGCAGACCTCGCCGTCGCCTTGCGCGGCGTGCGTGTCACCGACCGAGAACAACGCTCCCGCGACCTCTACGGGCAGGTAGAGCACCGTGCCGGCAGCGAGATCACGGATGTCCATATTGCCGCCCACGCGCCGCGGCGGGACCACCGAATGCAGACCCGGCTCAGCCGGGGCATTGCCGATGGTGCCGGCGAAGGGCTTGAGCGGCACCCGGCCGCTCTTGCCGAACAGCGCGGGTTCGAGCGAGGCGGCGTCGTACTTCCAGATATTCAGTGCCGGTTGAGTGAAGTCATCCGCCAACAGACCGAATCCCGGGATATTCGCTGTCCAACCGAAGCCGGACGGCTTGAACGCCTCGATGGTGATTTTCAGGGCATCGCCCGGCTCTGCCCCGTCGACATAGATTGGCCCAGTGACAGGGTTCACCTTGGCAAAATCGAGCAAAGCAACGTCGTCAACGGTGCTCTCCATCGTCAGCTGCCCGCCGGACGAGTCCAGGCACTGGAACTCGATCGTCGACCCTGGCGCCACCCGTTCGGCCGGGACAAAGGAATTGTCCCAGCCGAAATGATGGTGGCGCCCGTGGATGGTGTAGTCGCAGTTATTGCACATCGGTCACATACACATTGTCGTAGTTGATCGGGATGTGGACCGGGTCGACATAGAGGTTGTCCGCGCCACCCATGCGGGTTGATTTCATGGTGAAACGCTGCTCGTTGAACACCGGTGCCCAGGGCGCGTCTTCCATGATCTTGCCGTAGATCTCGCTCCACATCTTGGCGCGTTCGCCAGCCTTGGCCGGGTCGACGATGGAGTCGGCTTCGGCCGCCTTGGCGTCGAGCTCCTTGTTGCAATACCACGACCAGTTCCAGCCGCCCGGGACGGCACCAGCGCAGCCAAGGATCGGGCCGTAGAAGTTCGACGGATCGGGGAAGTCGGCGATCCAGGCCATGCCGCCGGACCAGATCATCGGCGCACCGGCCTTGTCGCCGCCGGCGGCGATGACGTTGGCCTGGGCGAGCGACTGGATGCTGGCCTTAATGCCGACCGCCGCCAGATCCTGCTGGATGGCCTGCGCGATACGCGGGTTGGGATCGGTATTCATGGCAAACAGCTGCGTGTCAAAACCACCGGGATGCCCCGCCTCGGCAAGCAAGGCCTTGGCCTTGGCCTTGGCTACGTCATAGGAATAGCCCTTGAATTCTTTGTCGTAGCCAGGCATCGACGGCGGCAATGGCTGATTGGCCGGCACCGCACGGTTGTTGATCAGTTGGACGATGCGGTCCTTGTTGATCGCCATGTTGACCGCCTGCCGCACCTTCACATTGTCGAACGGCGCCATGGTGGTATTCATGGTGATATAGCCGGTGTGCAACTGGCCGCCCTCGACGACACGGGCCTTCTGCTCGGGATCGGCCATCACCTCCTGGAATTTCGCCGGCGGAATGCCGTCGCCGGGAACGTCGATCTCGCCTTTCTGGAGCCGCAGCAGCGCCACGATCGGCTCCTGACCGATCTCAAAGGTGATCTTGTCGAGATGCGGCAGGCCCTTGTGCCAGTAATCCGGGTTACGCTCGAAGACCACGCGCTGGCCGAGCGTCCATTCCGCGAGCTTGAAGGCGCCGGTGCCGACCGGATGTTTGCCGAAGTCCGCGCCGTATTTTTCGACCTCTTCCTTCGGCACGATATGCGAGAAGTTGATCGCCATGACATGCAGGAAGGTGGCGTCGGGCCGGGTCAGCTCGAACTTGATCGTGTAGGGATCGACGACGGTTATGCCGGCCAGGCTTTCCGCCTTGCCGGCAGCGACATCGTCATAGCCTTTGATCGACCCGAAGAAGCCGGCACCAGGGCTCTGTGTCTTTGGATTGGTGACCCGGTCGAGCGAATATTTCACGTCGTCGGCGGTCATCTCACGGCCATTGTGGAACTTCACTCCTTGGCGCAGCTTGAAGGTGAAGGTCTTGCCGTCGGGCGCAATCTCGTAGCTCTCGGCAAGGTCGGGCCGCAGGTTGGTGGTGCCCGGCTCGTAGTCCATCAGCCCGTCGAACAGGCTCTTGATCATCGACCAGTTCTGCCAGTCATAGCCGATGGCCGGATCGAGCGTAGCGACGTCGTCCTTGTAGGTAATGGTGATCGCGCCGCCCTGCTTGGCATTCGGATCGACGGCGTCTTCGGCGCGTACGCTCGTCATGCCAAGCACCAGCGCAAGCGCCGATGCCGCCACGGTCGATATCAGATATTTTCTCATGTCATGTTCCCTTTCTCTGGTGTTCTTGGTTTTCATCTGAGCTTGATGCGTGGATCGATGAACGGTGCGACAGTGTCGGCCAGGAGATTGCCGAGCACGATGGCAAAGGCCGAAACCAGGGTGACCCCCATGATGATCGGAATGTCGATGCGCTGAATGGCCTGCCAGGCTAGCTGGCCGATGCCTGGCCAGCCGAACACGCTTTCGACAACCACGATGCCGCCCATGAAGATGCCGATGTCGATGCCGATCATGGCAATGACCGGCAGGATGGCGTTGGGCAGCGCGTGCCGGAAGATAATGGCGCTGCGTGCAAGACCCTTGGCACGCGCGGTACGCACGTAATCCTGGCGCAGCACGTCGATCATCGACGAGCGCATCATGCGGGCGTACCAGCCTGCGCCGAGAATTCCCATGGTCAGCGACGGCAGCACCAGATGGCGCCAAGTGCCGTAACCGCCGATCGGGAACCAACCGAGCCGCACCGCGAACACATAAAGCAGCAGCAGGCCGACAACGAATTGCGGCGCCGAGACGCCGACGAAGGAGGCGACCATCAGCGACTGGTCGGTGGCGGTGCCGCGCTTGACGGCGGCGATGAGGCCCATCGTAAGCCCGATCACGACTTCGCAAGTAATGGCGCCGACCATCAGCAGCAGGCTTGCCGGCAGCCGCGAGACGATCAGCTCCGTGACCTCCGAGCGCTGAATGTAGGAGCGCCCCAGATCGCCGCTGAGCAGGCTGATCAGATAGTGCCAATACTGGACGACAAAGGGCTGGTCGAGGCCGAGCTGCCGGCGGATGTTCTCGACCGTCTCGGGCGTGGCGCTGCGGCCGGCGATCTGGCGGACGGGATCGGCGGGCAGCAGATAGAGCAGCGCAAAGGTGATCAGAGAGACGCCGAGCAAGATGAGCACGGACTGGACAACGCGGCGGCCGAGATAGGCGATCATCTTCGCCCCCTTTGCGTCGGATCGAGAATGTCGCGCAACGCATCGCCGACTAGGTTAAAGGCTAGCGCTAGCGCCAGGATCGCCGCACCCGGAAAGAAAACCAGCCAGGGCGCTGCCTGAAAATAGGTTTGGTTTTCGAAGATGATGTTGCCCCAGGAAGCAGTCGGCGGTTGCACGCCGATGCCGAGATAGCTGAGCGTCGCTTCCAGAAGCACCGTGGTCGAGATGCCGAGCGTGCCCCAGACGATGATCGTCGGCAAAAGGTGCGGCAGGATATGACGAAACAGGATGCGTGGAGCGCTTGCGCCGATGGTGCGCTCAGCATCGATGAACTCGCGCTCGGAGAGCGAACTTGTCTCGGTGTAGATGACGCGGGCGGTCTGCACCCAGTTCACCAATGCGATCACCATAGCGACGATCCACAGGCTCGGCTGGAGCACCGCCGCCAGGCAGATGGCGAGCAGCAGCGCCGGGAAAGCCATCATCAAATCGGTGAAGCGCATAAGCGCGCTGCCGATCCAGCCGCGGAAATAGCCGGCCGTGATGCCGACCAGCGTGCCGATCAGAAGCGCCACGCCATTGGCGACGATGCCGATGATCAGCGACGTGCGCGCGCCGAAGAGAAGACGGGTCAGCAGGTCGCGGCCAAGCAGGTCGGTGCCTAGCCAGAATTGGGCTCCCGGCGGCAGTGGCGCGCCTTCAAGCGTGAGCCCGTCAAACATCTGCTCGTTCGGATCGTAGCCTGTCAGCCACGGTGCAAGAATGGCGCCGGCCAAGACAAGGGCAATAATCCCGAGGCCGAGCAATGCGAGAGGCCGTTTTAGCAGACGTCGCCAGACGCCGGCGCGAGGCTTGGCTGGCATACGCCCCGCGGCTGAAAGCTCAGGCGCGATCGGATTGGTCATCGTCGCCTTCTTCTTGTGTCATCGCCACGATCCTGCGCGCGGCGTCCTCGACGCTGATTTGCCAGCTCATCGCCAGCGAGCGAAGCTGCGCATAGGCACGGCCGTCCTCGGCGCCCTTCGACAAGACCTCCACCGCGCGTACGATGGTCTGGCGCTCCGCGACCCGCTGACGAAGCGAGGCGATCTCGCTGGCCAGAAGCTTGCGCGCCTCGAAACTCTGCCTTGCGATCAAAAGCGCGCTATAGACGCCGGCGTTGCCGACCGGTTTCAGCAATTGGGCATCGGCCTTGTGCGACAGTGCCCATTCGACACGCCCCGGCGGAGCCGATCAGCGCTATCAGCGGCATCGGTGCCTCGCCCGGCTTCCACGGAAATTGCTCGTCAAAGCCGAGGTCTACGTCGAAGAAAACGAAGTCCGCCGCCAAGGCTTCGGCCGGCAGTTCCGGCCAGAAGCCAATCGCCTCAAGGCCGATGGCCGACAATTGCCTTGTGATCGCCTGCACGGTCGGATGTGGACGATGCAGGACAAAAGCCCTGGCGCCTCCAAGGTTCGGGATACGCGCCATCTTGCTCACGACACCACCCGCAGGCGTGGCCGCCCGAACGTCTCCGTCCGGTCATAGCGGGAAAGGTAGGGATCGGGTGCCACGCCCTTCGTCAGCGTGACCGTTTTGAACGATGTCCCATCGATACGTCCGATCTGCACCGGCAAGGTAGCGTGCTGGGTTTGCGGATCGATGGCGATGTCGCCCAGCGGTGTTCGAAATGATGTTCCGGCAAAGACCTTGGGCAGGTCCGTCCATTGTGCACCGGGGTTGCGGGTGAGGATCTCGGCGAGCGTGCGCACCGAGGCATAAGCCGCCGCCTCGAAGGATGAGGCAGGCATGACGGAAGACACTGAAGCCGCTCCGCGATCCGCCCCCGAGGTGTCGTGAAAATAGGGCCCAACGGAAAGATGACCATCCCCTGCCCCGTTGAGCGCCGGCAATTCGCATTCCGTGAGATTGCAGGACAGGATCGGGCAACGCTCCGGCCTGAAATGCGGGTCGCGCCGGCCAAGCTCGGCATAGGCGGCGATAAACGCATAGGAAGAAGGGCCGATGAGATTGTTCAGAATGAAATCAGGTCTCGTCGCCTGTACCTCCGCGATCAGCCTCGCAACATCGACCTCGCCAAGCGGCAGATAGCGTTCGCCCAGCACCTTGCCGCCGGCGTCCGCAATCAGGTCGCGCGCCACACGGTTGGTCTCCCAACCCCAGATGTAGTTGGAACCGAGCAGGAAGCCGTCGGCGCCGAAACGAGGCACGACATAGGCAAGTAGCGGTACCAGATGCTGATTGGGGCAGGCGTGGGTGTAGACGACATGCTCATTGAGCCCTCGTACGGGCAGGCATACCACAGCGTGCCGCCTGCCCTTTCCAGGATTGGAATGACCTCCTTGCGGCTCCACGAGGTGACGCAGCCAATGATGTGACGCGCGCCGCTGTTGGCGAGAATGTCCGCGCAGCCGCTTGCATACCGATCGATGTTGCCCTGCGGGTCGCGCTCGACCGGGATGAATTCGAAGGGGACAACGGGATCGGCGTTGACGTCGGCGATGGCGTTCATCGCGCCCGCACGGCAGGATTCGGACACCAGCCGGTAGTTGCCGGACCGCGAATAGAGAATGCCGATCTCGATATGCCGTTTCAAGCAAAGCCTCAAAATGACAATGCCCCGCAGCCACCGCCGCAAGGCGAGGCATACGAGGCATTCTTGCCGCCCGGCGGCCAGAGCCGGTATTTGTCTCACCGTATTACGCCCGCGCCCCCAGTCAAGAGCCGCCACACGAAACTTTGGCCAGCCGAAACGGTTCGACGCGGAGCACGCAACTCATGCCGCTGGTCGTGTAGAGTCCGCCGGGAACCAAAATTACTGATGTCCAGGTATGAGGCCGGACAACCTGGTTCGCTACCATTCAAAGCAACGACTTTAATATCGGTTTACCTGAATCTGCTAGCAGCAATGACGCCGGTTTTCGTCGGTCAAGCAAAGGGTCCACCTTGCCGCAGCAATTCAGCACTCCGTTCAGTCACCGGGGCGACCGCAACTGGTCGAGGTTGCACGGCTTCATGGGCGTCGAGTTGGAACTCGCGTCCGATGTTCTCGTGCCTCGTGTCGCCTTGGCCCGGAAGCTCGGCGGACGGGACTTCGGTGCCGGGAGCCGGGCTTGAGCATCATTCGCGCCTTGCAAGGCGCCGACCTCCCGGCAGTCGCGGACATGTTTCAGCGCGTGCTGCTGAAGGAAGGGACGAAAGCGCCGGCCTCTCTCGTCGAATACATGAGACGGTTTTATCTGGATGCGCCCGGTTGCGGCGGCGACCTCCGGTCGCTTGTCCATGTCAACGACGCCGGTCGCGTCTCCGGATTTGTCGGTGTCCACGTGCTGCCGATGACGTTCAACGGCCGACAACTACGCGCCGCCATCTGTAGCTCGCTCATGGTCGAGGACCATGAGCACGATCCGCTGGCCGGCGCCCGCTTGCTGAAAGCATACCTTGATGGTCCGCAGGACATCTCCTTCAGCGAGACGGCCAACGATATCTCCGTGAAATTGTGGACCCGGCTGCGCGGCGCGGTCCTGCCGCAATACAGCCTTGACTGGGTCCGCGTGATGCGCCCCGCGGCCTTCATGCTCAGCCTTTCCGCCAATCGCCTGACGCTTGCCCGAATGCTCAATCCGTTGACGCGTGCCGTCGACCGATTTTATTGCAGGAGGATGACGCCCAGCGAACGACGCTGGTCAGGTGTGGCGGTGGAAGGGGCAGGCCACGGAGCATTTCGGATATCCGAAATCGACAGCCACACATTTGCCAAGCTCATCGAGCCGTTTACCGCTCAATTCGCCCTGCGCCCGGATTGGACGGAAGGCCAACTCGACCACATCCTGACCGATGCGGCACAGAAGCCGGATTTAGGCGAGCTTGTCTTCGGTTGCGTGACATCGCCAGTCGGCAACAATGTCGGCGCTTTCGCCTATTACGCACGGAAGTATCAAATTGGTCGCGTGCTGCAGATCCTCGCCCTCCCCGGCCAGGCGGGCTCGGTGATAGACTGCCTTATCGATCATGCCGCCGCGCGCGGCGTCAGCGGCCTGCGCGGACGTGTTCAACCTGCACTTCTGGAGGCGATGCTTGGACGACGCATCGCTTTCCTGACCGTTGCCTCAACGGTGGTGCATTCACGTGATCCAGAGCTGTTGGACGCCATGAAGAACTCGCAAGTCTTCCTGAACGGTCTTGCGGGCGAGCAGTGGAGCCGGCTGATCGGGAGCCGTTTCAGCTAGAGTCGGGACACGTTCAAATCGAACCGTCCATCCGTGGCCCGGTTTCGAGGCGGTTCAGGTGCCGATTTCCTCGACTTCATCAACGAGTTGCGGACGCTGGTGCAGATAACGCGTCGCCTTGCGTTTGGCGATGATATCGGCCCAGACGCGTTCCACTTGTGAGGCGGCCAACCCCGCCGCCTGCCCCACCAGCTCAGCCGCCACGCCGTTGTTGAGGCCGTAAAGGCAAATATCCATACGGTCATAAGGAAGCGAGAAGTAGAACTCCTCCTGGGTCTGCGCCAGCGAGTAGGTATCGGTGGTCGGCGGCCGGTTCCGGATTTCCTCCGGAACACCGAGATGGGCCGCCAGCGCATAGACCTGCGTTTTATAGAGGTGCGCGATCGGCTTGACGTCCGCTGCGCCGTCACCGTTCTTCACGAAGAAACCCTGATCGTATTCCAGCCGGTTCGGCGTTCCAAGGACGGCGAAGTTCAAGCGGTCGGCGTGATAGTATTCGATCTGCTTGCGGGTGCGCTGTTTCATGTTGGTGGCGGCGACGATACCAAGATAGACAGGCAACGGCATTCTCAGTTTCGTCTGCTTGCCTTCCGGATCCTGCACCACCAGGGATGAGATATTGTAGCCCTTGCCCTCGAGGGCGTTCGCGATCACGATCTTCGAGGCCCAGCCTTCGGCGTATTCCGGGACCAATTCGCGGATAAAGGCGTCGCGACGCTGGTAGCAGCCCATCGCGCTCAGGGTCGGCCCGATATCCTCTACGATAGCCTCGACGCCAAAAGTTTCGGCGACGAGGCGGCCGAGCCGCAGACTTTCGGGATCGGAATCGCTTTCCGGCATGAACAGGCAAAGCACATTCCGCGGTCCGACGGCTCGCGCGGCCAACGCGACCGACACGCTCGAATCGATCCCGCCCGAAAGACCGAGCACAAGGCCCCGCTTGCGAAACCCGCGCAACTGCTGACGCAAAGCCGTTACGACACGGTCCGTTTCGGCGGCCAGGTCGATCGCCAGAGCCTGCGCCAGAAAGGTCCGCGCGTCCTTGGCGGGGCGAACATTCATTGAGCGGCCTCCATGGTTTCTGCCGCAAGCCGACGACTGACCTTGCCGGTATCGGTCTTCGGCAGTTCCCGGCGGAACTCGATGACCCTGGGGACCATAAAGTCCTCAAGGTGGCGTGCACAATGACGAATGATATCCTTTTCGCTAAGCGCCGGGTCGGACCGTACGATGAGTGCACCGATCGCATGCCCGAGCACGGGATCCGGCACACCGACAACCACTGCTTCCGCGATGCCCGGATGCGCGTGAAGCACGGCTTCCACTTCCTTGGGCGCGACTTTCTCCCCCCGCGACTTTATGATGTCGTCCTTGCGGCCGACGAAATAAAGAAAGCCTTCCTCATCGGCCCGGAACAGATCGCCGGTGTAGAGAACCATCTCCCAAGGATTCGGACCTGGGCGAAGGGCTTGTGCCGTCGCAGCTTCGTTTCGCCAATAACCCTGCATGACGTGCGGCCCGCGAATGACCAACTCACCTGCTACGCCCGGCGGCACTCGTTGCCCGTAGTCGTCGACGACAAAGGCCTCGGTGTTCGGAATGGCTATCCCGACCGACCCCGGCCGGTGGTCGAGTTCCTCGGGTGGCAGATAGGTGCAGCGCTTGCATTCCGTCAGGCCATACATCGAATAGAGCCTGACATCGGGGAAAAGAAACCGCAGGCGTTCTATGTGAGCCGGCGGCAAGGCAGCCGCCGTGTTGGAAATATAGCGAAGGCTGGGCAGGAAGCCCGGCGCCAGGTCACGCATCTGCAGGATCATCGCTGCCATCGTGGGCACGAGCGGAAGACCGGTGACGCCTTCCTGGCGGATACGTTCAAAGACCGCCTGGGGAAAAGCGAAGGACTTCTCGAGCACGAGCGTGGCGCCGAGCCTGACAGCCATCAGCAACTGATAGAGCCCGTAGTCGAAAGCCAAGGGCAGAACATTCAAGATGATGTCGTCCGGCGAATTGCGCAGATAGGTGGTGATTGAGTCGGCCGCCGCGTCGCAATTGCGGTGCGTCATCATCACGCCCTTGGGCCGGCCGGTCGAGCCCGAGGTGTAGATCAACATCGCAAGATCGACGTCAATGCCGCGGTGGTCAATCTCCCTGGCTTGGAACGTCAAGCAATCCGCCAGGGATGTGGCGCCTGCCGGGCATTGGTTATCCGCACCAAGGGTGGAAGCCACGAAGATGCCGGTCTTGCCGGAGGATCCGGACGCCTCGGCGACCAAGGGCATCAGTTTTGCTTGCGTAAGGATCGCAGCTGCGTCGCAATCGGCGATGATGTAGGCAAGCTTTTCGGCCTTGGTAGATGCGTTGATCGGACTGAAAGTCGCGCCTGCCTTAAGAACTGCGAAAATCGAAACCGCAGCCTCCCAGCAATTGTCCATGAAGATCAGGACGCGGTCGTCGCGCCTGACGCCATTCGTGAAAAGGGCGGCGGCCAGGCGGCTTGAGAGATCGTCCAGCTCTTCGTAACACAGCCTTTTGTGCTCGGTGATCAATGCCGTTTTGGCTGGATGGGCAGCGGCCTTGGCAGCCAGAAAATGTTCGATCCGCACGGACGCTCCTCGCCAATTGCGCCTACGCTGCCAGCGCTTCTGCTTTCGCCTTGATGAAGGCGGAGATACGGTCAATCGAATCCAGATTGGCCGGTACGATGTCGGTATCGACCATCGCGATGCCGAAATCATCCTCAATGAAAGCTACGAGTTCCAGCACGGCCGTCGAGTCGATGATGTCGTTCTCGATCAGTGATGCCGTGTCTGCAAGCTCGTAGGACGAGTCGCCGAACAGGAAGTTGTCGACGATAAAGGTTTTGACCTTGTCCTTGATTGTTACCATGATGTTTTCTTCCCTCGATTTCTCAGGCCGCTCGTGCTGTACCGACCTTTTGGCCGGTGAAAATCTTCTGCCACAGTTGGGTCGACAAAATGCCGACGAAGGCAGCATTGTCGCGGAACCCGGACGCTGGCTGCAAGCGGCATTTCTCGTGCAGGTTCGCCACCGCCTTGGCGTTGAATAGTCCTCCGGCGGCGATGCTCGCCTCGCTGAGCGAGTCGCGCACGTAGTCCAGTTCTCCGGCTCCAACGAAGGAGCGGGCTTCCGGCGCCCGGTAAGGCTGTTTGGTGCGCTCCCCGATGGCCGTCGGGAGCAAGTGCTTGGCAACTTTGCGCAGTATGTGTTTTTCCACCAGTCCCTTCAGCTTCATTTCCGGCGGAAGTCTTGCTGCAAACTCCACCAAACGATGATCGAGGAAGGGGAAACGCCCTTCAATACCGTGCGCCATGGCCATCCGGTCGCCCTGGCTCGAGAGGATGTAGCCCGGCAGGAGAAAGCGGGTTTCGAGATATTGCCCCTGATGCAGCGGATGCCACCGGGAAAACGCCTCAGGCAACCGGCTGGCCAGTTCCTCGGCTGCGTCATAGCCCTTCAATGTCGCGCGCAGGTCACCGGAAAAGAACATCTTCGCCGCTGATGTGGTCTTGAAACGCGGCCGATGCGAGAACAGCGGATCGTCCAGGGCAGCGCTGCCGGTGCCGAAGAACGCAGCCAGGTACTCCACGGACTGCTGTTGCAGCCCCGGCAGATAGGGATAAAGCTTGCGGAACAGCTGTGGCCTGCTGCGCGATGCCGGCTGTCGTCCGCAGAAACGGCGAACCCGCGCTTCCTTGAAGACATCATAGCCGGCAAAGACCTCGTCGGCGCCTTCGCCTGTCAGCACCACTTTCAAACCGGCCTGGCGAACGAGGCCGGACAGTTGATAGAGGGGGGCGGGGGCGGTGCGGATGATCGGCCGTTCGGCAAAGCGGATGACTTCGGGAAACACACCGGCGATATCGCCGGCACGGCAGGCGATGGTTCGATGATAGGTGCCAAGCGCCAACGCCATTTCGGTCTGAAAGGCGCTTTCGTCATGCTCGGCGCTGTCGAACGTCACGGAAAATGTCTGCAGCTTAAGAGGAGTCATGCCGGCCGCGATTGCCGAAACGAGGGATGAATCGAGCCCGCCCGAAAGGTAAGAACCGACCGGAACGTCGGCGCGCATGCGAAGCTTCACCGCGTCGGTCAAAAGGGCCTGCAGTTCTTCGGCCGCATCGTCCTCATTGCTAATTTTTGATGGCGCGTCGAGATACGGGTAGTCTAGGTGCCAATATGGTTTGACCGTGACTTGCCCCAGTGTCGCGATCATCACGCTTCCCGGCTCCAGCTCGTGGATGTTGCGGAAAGCCGTGCGTGGAGCGATCGGCGCCCACAGCGTAAAGATCTGGTCGAGTGCGATCTGATCGATTTCGGCCGAGACGCCGGGCACCTTCAGCAGGGCTTTTATCTCCGACGCAAAGTAGAGCACCCCGTCCCTGCTGGTGTAGAACAGCGGCCGAACACCCATGCGGTCTCTTGCAAGCACCATCCGCCGACGCCGATTATCCCATATCGTGAAGGCGAAATCACCGTTCAGGAGCGACAGGCAGTCCTCGCCCATCTCGTCATACAGCTGCAGGAGAACTTCTGTGTCGCTCGACGTGCGGAAGCGTCGGCCCTTGGCCAGCAGTCCTTCGCGCAATTCCACGTAATTGAAAATCTCGCCGTTGAACGCAATCGTCAAATTGCCGGTCTCGTCGGACATCGGTTGCTGGCCATCACCAATCCCGATCACCGACAGCCGCGCATGCCCAAGTCCAGCTTCGGGCGCTACGAATTTCCCTTGTTCATCCGGCCCGCGATGGGCGATCGCAGACGTCATGCGCGCAAGCAAAGCTTCCGCATCCCGGACTGAACCGAAATAGCCCCCGAATCCGCACATCTACACAGCTCATACTGAACAGCAAGCCACAGAACATAGCGTTCATAAGCGCCTCAAAGGTTAATCAGATACTTTTCAGCGAGCATGTGGTTAACAGGATGTTAGGACAGTATGATGCTTTTTGCAGTCCGACTTGTACCCACTCCAGGTCACGCTTGATGGTGAGCTACTGTCGCACGAGCCCATGGGCCAGGTTCTTCAAAGCTTCGCGCCGGATCAGTTGCGGATTTGGGCCGAATGCCAGTGATATCGGTTCGCATCGAGATAGGAGATGTCACAGCGAGCGGTGCAAATTACTGCTTCGAGTACGGCCGGTACCAATCGACAAACTTCTTCAGCCCGTCCTCTATCGAAACGCTAGGCCTAAAGCCGAAATCCCGCTCCAGCGCGGTCATGTCAGCATAAGTCTTCTCGACGTCGCTCGCCTGCATCGGCTCGTTGTGGCGGATTGCCTTGACCCCGAGCAGCCTTTCCAGAATGTCGATGAAGTCGCCCAGCCGCACCGGCCGGTTGTTGCCGACATTGTAAAGCCTGTTCGGCGGAACGTCCGTGGGGGGCTTGTCGAGCACAGCGACAACCGCCTTCACAACATCGTCTATGTAGGTGAAATCGCGCCACATTTCGCCATTGTTGAAGACCCGGATCGGATTGCCCTCGAGCATCGCCTTGCTGAACATCCAATAGGCCATGTCGGGGCGGCCCCAGGGACCATAGACCGTGAAAAACCGCAGGCCGGTCTGCGGTATGCCGAACAGATGGGCGTAGGTGTGGCTCATCAGTTCATCGGTTTTCTTGGTGGCGGCGTAAAGCGAGACGGGCTTGTCGACCTGATCGGCCTCGCTGAACGGCACGCTGCGGTTGCCACCATAGACCGAGCTCGACGAGGCATAGACCAGATGCTCGAATGCCGGTTCGGCGCGACAGAATTCGAGCACTTCGAGGTGGCCCATGACATTGGAACGGATATAGAGCCGTGGATTGTCGAGTGAGTGACGCACGCCGGCCTGCGCTGCGAGATGCACGATCCTGACGATGCCTTTCCCGGCCAAAGCGGCCGCAAGCGCGCCCTGTTCGGCAATATCGATCTGGTGGAACGAAAAATCCTTACGGGGCAGAAGGCGGGCAAGCCGCCCCTTTTTGAGCGCCAGGTCGTAATAGTCGTTCATGTTGTCGACGCCGACGACCGCTTCTCCCCGGTTGAGCAGATGGTGGCAAACATGACTGCCAATGAACCCCGCGGCTCCGGTGACAAGTATAGGCAACAAGCTTCTCCACGCGCACAGCCGGGCGGGTATCTGGAGAGGCAGATCCAGCCCATTTCGTCGTGCTATAGTCGAAAGCCGAGGTGGAGACCACCACTAAGCTGATGCTTCAGCTTGCCTCGCGCATGGCTTCGGCAGCCTGCAGGTCGACCGACACCAGTTGGCTGACGCCTTGCTCGGCCATGGTTACCCCGAACAGCCGGTCCATGCGCGCCATGGTGATCGGGTTGTGTGTGATGATGACGAAGCGCGTTTCGGTGGTTGCGGCCATTTCGTCCATCAGATTGCAGAAGCGTTCGACATTGTGGTCGTCGAGCGGGGCGTCGACTTCGTCGAGCACGCAGATCGGCGCCGGGTTGGTCAGGAACACGGCGAAGATCAGCGACATCGCCGTCAATGCCTGCTCACCGCCGGACAGCAGCGTCATCGTCTGCGGTTTCTTGCCGGGCGGGCGCGCCAGGATCTCGAGCCCGGCTTCGAGCGGATCGTCGGACTCGATCAGTTGCAGCTCGGCGGTGCCGCCGCCGAACAAATGCGAAAACAGCCGCTGAAAATGGCCGTTGACCACCGCGAAGGCGGCGAGCAGCCGCTCGCGGCCTTCGCGGTTCAGGCTGTGGATCGCCTGCCGCAGCTTGCGGATCGCCTCGATGATGTCGTCGCGCTCGGAGACGATGGTCTCCAGCCGGTCCGATAGTTCCTTCTGCTCTTCCTCGGCGCGCAAATTGACGGCGCCCAACCGTTCGCGCTCAACCTTCAGCCGGTCGAGCTGACGCTCGATCTCGGCCATTTCGGGCATCGGGCTGTCGGGTTCGAGGCCAGTGTGGCGGATCACCAGATGCGGCGGCGTGTTCAGCGTTTCCTGGATGCGCGCCTCGACTTCCAGCCGACGCTCGTCGGCGGCGGTCAGCCGCTCTTCGGCGCGAACACGCGTTTCGCGCGCTTCGGCGAGCGACTGAATGGCAGCGGTCGCAGCCTTGTCCAGCTCGGACTGCCGGTTCTCCGCTTCCTGCAAGCGGTCACCTGCAGCTTTTCGCAGGCTTTCGGCCTCGGCGAGTTGCGACAGCAGGGCGCGCCGTTTGCCGTCGATCTCGTCGGGTGCGTCGGCCAGTTGCTCGCGCTCGGCCTCAGCCTCTGCCTTGCGTTCGCCGAGTGCCGCGATCTGCGTCGAGGCGTTTTCGGCGCGCTCCACCCAATTGCGCCGTTCCGCGCCGATCGCGTCGAGCCGGCGCGCACGTGCCTCGGCTTCTCGCCTCAGGCCCTCGTGAACGGCACGCGCATCGGCAAGGGCGGCGCGGTGGCGGGCGACGTTGGCCGCCGACTGCTCGAGCTGCAGTTGCAGATCGCCGAGATCGGGAGCGTCTTGCAGCAGCATTTCCGCCTCGACGAATGCCGCCGCCGTCTCCTCATGGCTGTCGACGATACGCGCGCGCGCCTCGTCAAGTGCTGCACGCCGGCTCGACAGTTCGCCGCCGGCTTTTTCGGCCTCAGCCAGCGTATTGCGGGCAGCATCCAGCCCATGCTGGGCGTCGCGCCCGGCCTGTCGGGCATTGCGTTCGGCCTCGCTCGCCTGGGCAAGCGCCTGTTCGGCCTGCGCAAGCGCCTGTTCGGCTTCGCGCAGGATGCGCGTGGCATGAACCGCTTCGGCATCGAGTTCGGCCAGCCGGTTTTTCTGCGCCAGCCGCTGCGCGGCGGCGGTCGGCGCATCGGCGCTGGCGGTGAAGCCATCCCAACGCCAGAGCGCGCCTTCGCGGCTGACCAATCGTTGACCGGGAGCAAGCAGCGTCTGCAACTTTCTTCCGTCGGCGGCATCGACAATGCCGATCTGGGCCAGCCGGCGGGCCAGTTGCGCCGGCGCGCGCACCACGCTAGCGAGGCTCTTTATGCGTTCCGGCAAAGCGACATCGCCGGGCTGGATTTCGCTCTGGCCCCAATGCACAGGCGCGCTACGATCAAGCGGCACGTCGAGATCTTCGCCAAGCGCGGCACCCAGCGCCGTCTCGTAGCCACGCTCGACGCTGATCTGCTCCAGCACCGAGGGAAACAAATCGCCGCTCGCGGCGTTCAGGATCTTGGCGAGCGTGCGGGCCTCGGTTTCGATCCGCGCCAGTTCGGCCTTTGCGTCCTGAACCGGTGGGCGGGCGGCACTTTCGCTTGCGCGTGCCTCGGCGACCGCCTGTTCCGTGGCAATCGCGGCTCGTTCGGCCCCTTCGAGCAGCGCCTGCGCCTGTTCGACCAGCAGCCGCTTCTCGGCGGGGTCGGGCAGGCCGGCGACCCTGGAGACGATCTCCGACAGTTCGCGGTCGACATCAGCAAGCTGGCGGGCAAAGCGGTCGCGGCGCTCAGCGGTATCGCGCAGCGTCCGTTCAATCTGGTTGCGCGAGGCGGCCGCCTCCGCCCGTTCGGCGGTCAGCGAGGCCAGCTTGGCCTCGCTCGAAGCAAGCGTCGATGCCGCCTGCTCGAAAGCCGCGCGGGTGCTGGCCTCGCGCTCGGCGGCGCCGGCGTTTTCGACATTGAGCGCGGCTTCTTCGGCGGCGAGGCGTTCGAGGATATCCGCATTGTCGCGGACCATGCGCTCCTCGCGGGCAAGGTCGCCATCGAGCTGTTGCAGTCGGCGGTCGAGCTCAGCCTGGCGGGCGCGGATGCGGCCTGCCTCTTCCTCGATCTGTGCCTTGGCGATCGACAGACGCTGGAAGGCGGCGGCGGCGGCGGCTTCCGCATCGCGCAGGTCCGGCAGCCGGTGGGCGTTGATACCTTGTTCCCTGGCGGCAGCCATCTGGGCGGCAGCACGGTCGCCGACCAGCGCGGTGGCAATCGCCAGCGCCGAACGCGCTTCGCCTTCCTGCGTCTTGGCCAGCGTCCAACGCAGATGCAGCAGCGTCGCTTCGGCCTTGCGGATGTCGGCCGACAGGTTCTTGAAGCGCGAGGCCTGGCGGGCCTGGCGTTTCAGGCTTTCGATCTGGCTTTCCAGCTCGCCGACGACGTCGTCCAGCCGTTCGAGGTTCTGTTCGGCCGCCTTCAGCCGCAGCTCGGCTTCGTGGCGCCGTGTGTGCAGGCCGGAAATGCCGGCCGCCTCTTCCAGCAGTGCGCGGCGCGCCTGCGGCTTTGCCTGGATCAGCTCGCCGATGCGGCCCTGGCCAACCATCGAGGGCGAGCGGGCGCCGGTCGACTGGTCGGCGAACAGCAGCTGGACATCCTTGGCGCGGGCTTCCTTGCCATTGATGCGGTAGAGCGAGCCGGCCTCGCGCTCGATGCGGCGCGAGACCTGCAACTCATCGGCGTCGTTGAAGGCAGACGGCGCAGTCCGGTCGCTATTGTCGAGGAACAGCGTGACTTCGGCGGTGTTGCGGGCCGGACGCGTTCCCGAGCCGGAAAAGATGACATCGTCCATGCCGGACGCACGCATGTTCTTGTAAGAGCTTTCGCCCATAACCCAGCGTAGCGCCTCGACCAGGTTCGACTTGCCGCAGCCGTTCGGCCCGACGATGCCGGTCAGGCCGCGTTCGATGACGAACTCGCCGGGTTCGACGAAGGATTTGAAGCCGAGGAGGCGAAGGCGCGAGAACTTCATTCGCGCCGGCCCATAGCCAAGTTTCGCAAAACTGTTCGGGGGTTTTGCAAGGAGACCCCGCGGCAAGACAAAGAAGTGCGCACGCCGAAGCGACGCCGCTTCGGCGCTGCCGAAACGTCAGAGCAGAGGGTCGATGATGGCCGACATTTCCGCAATCGACATCGCCCCTTTGTAGGTCTTTCCGTTGATGAAAAAGGTCGGTGTGGAATCGACCTTGAATTCGTCGGCGCCGCGCTTCTGGACGGATCTCACATCGTCCAGAAGCTTCTGGTCCGTCAAGCAGGCCTCGAAGGACTCCTGTGTAAAACCGGCAAGCTTGGCGATTTGCAGCAGTGCGTCCTTGGTATTGTTCACACCAACCCAGTTCGCCTGCTGCCTGAACAGCACGTCGACCATCGGGAAATAGTTGTCCTTGGAGCAGCGCGCCAGCATGAAACCGGCCTCGGCGCTGGGGTCGAACGGAAATTCGCGCAGGATGTAACGGGCCTTGCCGGTGTCGATATATTTCGTCTTCAGTTCCGGAAAAGTGGTCTCGGCGAAATGCGCGCAATGCGGGCAGGTCATCGATGCATATTCAACGATGGTGACCTTTGCGTCGTCCTTGCCGAGCTGCATGTCGGGCAGCGCGCCGGGCTTCAACAAGGCTGCCATATCCACCGTGCCCTGAGCTTCAGGCGCTTTGGCGGCGGCTGGAGCGGCCGGCTTCGCAGGTTCCGCCGGAGCCGCAGGCTTCACATCCTGCGCCTCGGCTTTCTCGCCGGAATCGCTGCAGGCGGCAAGCAGCGCCACCGCTGGTATGGCGGCGAGCGACGACAAGAGATTTCTGCGGGACAAGGAACGGATCATACGAATCACCTGGCAATAGTTGGATTTTGCAATGCAAAGGCTACAAAAAGCGAGAGTTGGCGCGAATTAAGGCATTGCCACCCCTATTCCAATCGGCAAATTCGAGCATGCCATCACGATAGCGCGAGATTACGGCTTCCTTTGGCCTAGAATGGTGGCGCCAAGCCGCTCCAGCGAGGCGCGCAGCCCGTCGTCCTCGATCAAACCGACAGTGCCCGACAGCTTCGCCTTCTCGGCCACGGTCAGCGGCCGCAAAATGGGTTTCGGCTTTTCCTTGCCAGTCATTACCGGTTTCTGCACGATCCTGATCCGGCCGATCGCATTGAAGCCGAGAAACGCATTGACCCGGTTGATGATCTCGCCGGTCTCGTGCTGCAGATGCAGTGCCGCCACACCCTCGCAGGCAATCACCAGCACCGCCGGCTCGAACGGATCGTCCTCGTGCATGCGGCGTGGCCACTGGATCTTTTCCGGGCGCGAGCGGCCGGCAAGCCGCGGCCCGGCAATCTCTTCCCACGACTGAACCAGCCCGATCGACATGCCGGCCCGCTTGCGCAGCACCGGGTCGAGGATCTCGGTTGCGAGATCGCTCACCGGAACGGGATTGCCGAAGGGCCTTTTCCCTGCCATGTGCGTTCTCCAGTCACCAGCTTCAGCACCAGTGGATTAGGGCCGACCCTCGATCAATGGCACTGCACGACCAGACCCGCAAGGCCGTATCCGGAGACAATGGCGAGATCGCGTTCCGGCTGCTTGGCTGGTACGACGCGCATCACCGCGACCTGCCCTGGCGTGTTCCGCCGCACGCGCTGGCAAGCGGCGCGCAGCCCGATCCCTATCTGGTCTGGCTTTCCGAGGTGATGCTGCAGCAAACCACGGTCGAGGCGGTAAAATCCTATTTCCGGGCGTTCGTGCAGAAGTGGCCAACTGTCGAGGCACTGGCGGCGGCACCGATCGAAGACGTCATGAAGGCCTGGGCCGGGCTCGGCTATTATTCTCGCGCCCGCAACCTCAAGGCTTGCGCCGATCTCGTCGCGCGGCTAGGCGGCCGCTTTCCGGACAGTGAGACCGGCTTGAAGGAACTGCCCGGTATCGGCGCCTATACGGCAGCGGCGATCGCGGCGATCGCCTTCGACCGACCAGCCGCCGTCGTCGACGGCAATGTCGAACGGGTCGTCTCACGGCTGTTTTCGATCGCCACGCCGCTGGGCGAAGCCAAGAGCGAGATACGCAGCCATGTCGAGCACCTGGTTCCCGGGACAAGGCCCGGCGACTTCGCGCAGGCGATGATGGACCTGGGCGCGACGATCTGCACGCCGCGCCGGCCCCGCTGCATGCTTTGCCCCGTCAGGCAGGATTGCAGCGCCACAATCTCGGGCGATCCCGAGCGCTTTCCGGTCCGCCTGCCCAAGGCCGAGAAACCCTTGCGCCGCGGCGCCGCCTTCGTCGCCGTCAGGGGCGACGGCGCCATCCTTTTACGCAAGCGCGTGGATAAAGGCCTGCTCGGCGGCATGACTGAGGTGCCAACGACCGGCTGGACGGCGCGCATCGACGGCGCCACAACGGAAGCGGCAGCCCCGTTCCCCGGCGACTGGCGGCAGGCCGGACGCATCGGCCATGTCTTTACCCATTTTGCGCTCGAACTCGACGTGTTCAAGGCGGAGACCGACAGCGTCGCCCCGGCCGGGCATTTTTGGTCGCTGGCCCATGAAATTTCCGGGGAGGCGCTGCCGACCGTCATGAAAAAGGTAATCGAAGCGGCGATACCGGGCGCGACGAAGAAGCAGCGTCCGCATTGAAAGAAAGAGAGAAGAATGTCCGAAATCCGCCACATCGTTTTCGACATTGGCAAAGTGCTGATCCACTATGATCCGAACCTGCCCTTCAGCCGCTTGATCCCCGATCCCGACCAACGGAAATGGTTCTTCGACAATGTCTGCACGCATGATTGGAACATCGAGCAGGATCGCGGCCGGACCTGGGAAGAGGCAGAGACGCTCCTGATCGCCCAGTACCCGGATCACGAACAGAATATCCGCAATTTCCGCCGCCATTGGCACGAAATGGCACCGCATGCCTATAATGACAGCGTAGCCATCATGGAGCGCCTGATCGACACGGGCCATGACGTGACGCTGCTGACCAACTGGGCTGACGATACGTTCCGCGAAGCGCGCGACCGCTTTCCGTTCCTGGAGCGCCCGCGCGGCATCACCGTGTCAGCCGAGATCGGGCTAATCAAGCCGGATCGCGCCATCTATGATCACCACGTCACCGCGTTCGGCCTCGAACCGTCAGCCACGCTATTCATCGACGACAGCCAGAGAAATGTCGACGGCGCCAAGGCGGCCGGCTGGCAGTCGGTGCTGTTCACCGATGCAAAGACGCTCAGGGCGGACCTTGCGCGTCTTGGGATCAAGGTGTGATTTGAATCGCTTCCAGGGACTGGCTGAGCCTTCGCATTAACTGATCTGTCGCAACTCAGAAACCGTCAGGCCCCTGCCCGTTCCATGCCTAGCCGCGCAATGCGGCGAAGCTCGTCGATCGGGGTCAGTCCTCCGCTGCGCTCATAATGCCAGAAGGTCCATCCGTTGCAGGCGTCCAGCCCCTGTACCTCGGCGCCGATCTTGTGGATCGACCCGGCACTGTCGCCGATCGCCAGCGTGCCGTCGGCACGCACCTTGGCCGCCCAGCGCTTCTTGGCGTCGTAGAGCGTGGCGCCGGGTGCCACCAGGCCATTGTCGAGCAGGGTGACGAAGGCGACGCGCGGCTCGGCGCGCTTGCCGGTCAGCACTGTCAAATTGGCGCCGTCCAGCGGCCGGACCGCATCGATGCGTTCCATGGCGGCATCGATATAGGCTTGCTCACGCTCGATGCCGACGAAGTGGCGGCCAAGCCGTTTGGCCACCGCACCGGTGGTTCCTGAACCGAAGAAGGGATCGAGCACGATGTCGCCGGGCCTGGTCGATGCCGTCATGACGCGGGCAAGCAACGCTTCCGGCTTCTGCGTCGGATGCAATTTGTCGCCATTGTCGTTCTTCAGGCGCTCGCCGCCGGTGCAGATCGGAAACAGCCAGTCGGAGCGCATCTGAATGTCGTCGTTCGATGCCTTCAGCGCCTCGTAGTTGAAGGTGTAACCTTTGCCCTTCTGGTCGCGCGATGCCCAGATCATCGTCTCATGCGCGTTCTGGAAGCGACGGCCACGGAAATTGGGCATTGGATTGGTCTTGCGCCAGACGACGTCATTGAGGATCCAGAAGCCCAGGTCCTGCATCTTGGCGCCGACCCTGAAAATATTGTGGTAGGAGCCGATGACCCAGATCGTGCCGTTGGGCTTCAACACGCGGCGCGCCGCCAGCAGCCAGGCGCGGGTGAAGGCGTCGTAGGCCTCAAAACTGTCGAACTGGTCCCAATGGTCGTCGACGGCATCGACCTTGGATTGGTCGGGCCGGTGCAGATCGCCATCGAGCTGCAGATTGTAAGGCGGATCGGCAAAGATCACGTCGATCGATTTTTCCGGCAGCCGTTCCAGCGCGGCGACGCAGTCGCCCTTCAGGATCGTATCCAGCCACTCGGATTGCTGGGGAGCATCGGAAAGCTCGTCGAGAAGACGCACGGCAGACATTATGACACCCAAGGCACGCGTTACTGTTTACTGTCCGTTATGGTTACCGATCAGCGTAAATATTCAGTGAAGCATACTGCCGAATTTGCGAAGCCCGGCCTGTTGGTGTATGCCGCGCCGCCTGAGCCGTTTGGACCAAAGGCCTCTTGGCATTCCCTTCATCCCGCTTTCCGGATCACCATGCCCCAGCCAGACCTTGTCATCTTCGATTGCGACGGCGTGCTCGTCGATTCCGAAATCATCGCCGCACGCATCGATGCCGAGCTTTTGACCTCGGCCGGCTATGAGATATCGGCGGAGGAGATTTCCGAGGTCTATGCCGGGCTGACTTTCAAGGACATCATGATGCGGGTCGAGGAAAAGTCCCGGATCCCGTTCCAGGCCTCCCTGATCGACAAGGAGGAACAGCTGGTCGATCGCCGGCTGCGCAGCGACGTGCGTGCCATCGACGGGGCGCACGAGGCTGTCGCCGCGGTAACGGTGCCGCGCTGCGTCTGTTCGAATTCGCGTTCGGAGCGGATCGAATTCATGCTGGAGAAGGTGCAGCTTTTGCCGTTCTTTGCCGGCCGTATCTTTTCGTCGCTGGAAACGCCGACCGGGAAAACCAAGCCGGCGCCGGACGTGTTCCGGTTCGCCGCGGAAAAGCTCAAGGCCGATCCTGCGAACACCTTCGTCATCGAGGATTCCGTGCATGGCGTCACCGGCGCCAAGACGGCGGGAATGCGCGTCATCGGCTTCACCGGCGCGGCGCACAGCTATCCCGGCCACGCCGATGCGCTGACCGAAGCCGGTGCCGAAACGGTCATCCGCCGCTGGGCGGAACTGAAAAGCGTGATCGCCGCGCTGTCGGAATGGTCGGCGGACGCCTGAGAGGCCCCCTCCAACCGCCGTGGCGCGAATGCACCGGCTCAGTTGGTCGCGGCGGCTTTCTTCTTCTTCGGCTTGTCCGACGCCCCTTTCGGAGCGCCCTCGTCATACCCGGCAAATGCCTGGTAGTCCCGCGCCGTCGGCTCCGGAACGACGACGTTGGAATCGGTGAAGACGAACTGCGTGGCACTCGAGGGATCGGTAACCTGGACCTGATAGGAGTGAAGCTGCGAATAGAGAACTTCGGTGCCGTGCATCACCGCGATACGGATCGGCATGGTGATGGTACCGGGGGCGAACATCGGACCAGGCACGACCTTGCCGGCAACGGCTATCTTCATCGACAAGGAGCCGTTGGCGCGGCTGCAGTCGCGGGTCACATCGGTGATCGAAGCCTGATAGATGATCTTGGCGGAATCGTCCGGCTGATCGACGCCTGCCGCGTCCGCTGCCGGCTGGGCGGCTTGGGCATCCTCGGCGGCAACATCGGTTTTTTTCTTCGGCTTCGGACCGCTCTTGGCGTAGATATTGAAGAAGGCGGTGCCGTCACGCAACGTCACTTTCGGGCAATAGGCCTGCAGCTGGCTGGAAAGCACCTTGGGGTCGGGTGGCGGTGGTGGCGTCGTATCCTTCTTGCCGAAGCCGAGAATGCCATTGTCGCTCGATTGGCAGCCTGCGGCAGCAAGCATAAAGCCGGTGAGCGCCAGACCCGCGACAAAACGACCGTTGAATGAATGAAACGCCATGAACTGCACTTCCCTCTCGCAAAGCCGGTGACGTATATCAACCGCGCGGCAAAAATGCGACTGAGCCAGCGCAGAAATCCACCACCTTACGGCGGGCGAAGATTCCCGCAGCAATGGAAACGTGACGATGCAATATGTGAGTACCCGCGGGGAAGCGCCCGCGCTTGGATTCTCCGACGCGGTGCTGGCCGGGCTGGCCCGCGACGGCGGGCTCTATCTGCCGAGCGCCTGGCCGCATTTTTCCGCAGCAGAGGTCCGCGCCATGCGCGGCCTTGCCTATCCCGATCTTGCAATCCGCGTGCTGTCGCCGTTCCTCGGTGGCGAGATCGCGGCGCCGGTGTTCGAACGGCTGGTGCGCGAAGCCTATGCGACCTTCCGCCATGAGGCCGTCTGCCCGCTGGTGCAGAGCGGGCCGAACAGCTTCGTGCTCGAGTTGTTCCACGGCCCGACGCTCGCGTTCAAGGACGTGGCGATGCAGCTTCTTGCGCGGCTGATGGACCATGTGCTGGCCGAGCGCGACCAGCGCGCCACCATTGTCGGCGCCACTTCCGGCGACACCGGAGGGGCCGCCATCGATGCCTTTGCCGGGCGCAACCGCACCGACATCTTCGTGCTTTTCCCGCACGGCCGCGTCTCGCCGGTGCAGCAGCGGCAGATGACGACCTCGACCGCCGCAAACGTCCACGCATTGGCGATCGAAGGCAATTTCGACGACTGCCAAGGCCTGGTGAAGGACATGTTCAACGACCACGGTTTTCGCGACCGGGTGTCGCTATCCGGCGTCAATTCGATCAATTGGGCCCGCATCATGGCCCAGATCGTCTATTATTTCTCCTCCGCGCTGTCGCTTGGCGCGCCCGACAGGCCGGTTTCCTTCACGGTGCCGACCGGCAATTTCGGCGACATTTTCGCCGGCTACGCCGCCAAGAAGATGGGATTGCCGATCGAGCGGCTGATCATAGCCACGAACGACAACGATATTCTGGCGCGCATGCTGGCGACCGGCGAATACCGCATGAAAGGGGTCTTTTCGACCACGTCGCCCTCGATGGACATCCAGGTGTCTTCGAACTTCGAACGCTTGCTGTTCGAGGCGTCCGGCCGCGATGCCTCGACCGTGCGGCGCTACATGGACGGGCTCAAGCAGTCCGGCGCCTTCACCATCGAGGCCGGCGAAATCGCCAAGATCCGCTCCGAATTCGACGCCGGCCGCGCCACCATGGGCGAGGTCGCCGCCACAATCCGCACCACACTTGCGGCGAGTGGCTACCTGCTCGACCCGCATACCGCCGCAGCCGTGCATGTGGCCACTGGCAAAGCCGCCGGTGAGGTGCCAATGGTGGTGCTGGGCACTGCGCACCCGGCAAAGTTTCCGGCGGCCGTCGAAGCCGCCAGCGGCGTGTCGCCTGCCCTCCCCGCATGGCTGGGCGGGTTGATGAGCGCCGAGGAAAAATACACGGTACTTCCATCCGACCTGAAAATGGTGGAAGATTATGTCGGCCGCCACACGCGGGCGGCGCGTTAGGGAGTAATTGCCATATGGGTGTTGAGGTAAGCCGTCTGTCGAACGGCCTGACAGTCGCCACCGAAACCCTTCCAAGCCTCGAATCTGTTGCCCTTGGTGCCTGGGTCAAGTCGGGCGCACGCAACGAGCGTGACGAAGAGCACGGAATGGCGCATTTGCTCGAGCACATGGCTTTCAAGGGCACCAGGCGGCGAAGCGCCTTCGAGATCGCCTCGGAGATCGAGGACGTCGGCGGCGAGATCAATGCCGCGACCAGCGTCGAGACGACCTCCTATTATGCAAGGGTTCTGAGCGACGATGTGCCGCTGGCGGTCGATATCCTTTCCGACATCCTGCAGGACTCCGAATTCGATCCGCAGGAGCTGGAGCGCGAACAGCATGTGATTCTGCAGGAGATCGGCGCCGCGCACGATACGCCCGACGATGTCGTTTTCGATCACTTTACCGAGACCGCCTTCCGCCACCAGACTATCGGCCGCTCGATTCTCGGCACGCCGGAAACCGTCAAATCCTTCACTTCGAAGCAACTGCACGACTTCATCGAACGGCAGTACGGCGCCGAGAACATGGTGATGGTGGCAGCCGGCGACATCAAGCACGACGATTTCGTGCGCGAGGTCGAAAAGCGTCTCGGCGGCTTCCGCGGCAAGGCCGACGGCACCATCCCGCAATATGCGCAATATGTCGGCGGCGATTTTCGCGAAGACCGCGACCTGATGGACGCCCAGATCGTGCTGGGTTTCGAGGGCCGTGCCTATCACGTCCGCGATTTCTATGCCTCTCAGGTCCTGTCGATGATCCTCGGCGGCGGCATGTCGTCGCGGCTTTTCCAGGAAGTCCGCGAAAAACGCGGCCTGTGCTATTCGGTCTATGCCTTCCATTGGGGTTTTTCCGACACCGGCGTCTTCGGGGTCCATGCGGCAACCGGACAAAGCGATATCGCCGAGCTGGTGCCTGTGATCATCGACGAGCTACAAAAGGCCGGCGAAAACATCCTGCAGGAGGAGCTCGACCGGGCGCGTGCCCAATACCGCGCCGGGCTGATCATGTCGGCCGAGAGCCCGGCCAGCCGCGCCTCGCAGATCGCCAGGCAGTTGCTTCTGTTCGGCAGGCCGATCGCCAAGGAAGAGCTGATGGAGCGGCTGTCGGCGCTGACGGTCAAGCGGCTGACGGATCTGTCGTCGCGGCTTTTTTCGACGAAGCCGACGCTTACAGCCGTCGGGCCGGTGGGTACGCTCGCGCCCTATGAAGCGATCCTCGATTCGCTTTCGGGCTCGCAGACCACTGCCCGTAAGCTTGCCGTCTAAGCTTATTCGAGCGTCGTGTTTGCGCTCCCTTTCTTTCGCCGCGACCTGCCGGCACTGAAGGGCGACCTTGTCACGCTGCGTGTGCCGCTGACCAACGACTATCGCGAGTGGTCGGTGCTGCGCGGCGAAAGCCGTGCCTTCCTTGAGCCGTGGGAGCCGCGATGGACCCCTGACGAGCTCGACCGCACCGCATGGCGGCATCGTATCGGCCGCTACCGCGAGGACTATGCGCAGGGGACGGCGATCGCCTTCTTCATCTTCGAGAAAAGCAGCGGCAAGCTTGCCGGCGGTATCACCCTCGGCAATATCCGCCACGGGGTCGCCCAAAGCGGCCATATCGGCTACTGGATCGGCGAGCGCTTCAGCGGACGCGGCCTGATGACCGATGCCGTCAAGGTGGTGACGCGTTTCGCCTTCGAAACGCTGCGGTTGCACCGGATCGAAGCTGCCTGTATCCCCGATAACGCCCGGTCGATCCGCGTGCTTGAAAAAGCCGGATTCCGGCGCGAAGGACTGCTACGATCCTATCTCAGGATCAACGGCATCTGGCAGGACCATTACCTATACGCCCGAATCGCGGACGATCCGCCGGGCGTTGGAACAAAGGGCTGATTTTGACGAATTTTCTGCGCAACGGGTCGCTGCTTGCCCTTATGCTGGCGGCAATCGTCACGCTCTGCGCGGCATCCTCGGCGTTTGCGGTCGAACCGATCAAGATTGCCCGCGACGACGTGGCGCTCGACCTTTCGGGTGCCGTTGAAATCTACCGCAACCAGGGCGAGAATTTCCAGGTCTCAACGGCACCCGGCCCGGACGGCATCGTGCGGCGAATCGAGGTCGAGGCCAATGACGCGCGCTCGACCGGCGACTGGGCGGTGTTCGCGCTCGCCAATACCACCGACCAGCAGCTCGACAGGCTGATTGTCGCACCGCATTTCCGGCTGGTGAATTCCGGCCTGTTCTGGCCGGATCTCGGCTCGACCCGTATCGCCGCGATCACGCCCAGCGAAGGCTTTGCGCTCGACCGCCAGACCAGCCCAGACGCCGACGTGTTCCGGGTGACGCTGAACCCCGGAACGGTGATTACCTTCATCGCCGAGCTCGCCTCGCCCAAGCTGCCGCAGGTCTATCTGTGGGACCCCGAATCCTACAAGGACTCCGTCAATTCCTACACGCTGTTTCGTGGCATCGTCATCGGCATCGCCGGCCTGCTGGCGCTGTTCCTGACCATTCTTTTCGTCGTCAAGGGGACCTCGATGTTCCCGGCGACGGCGGCCCTAGCCTGGGCGGTGCTTGCCTATATCTGCGTCGATTTCGGCTTTCTCAACAAGATCATAGAAATATCCCCGGGCAATGAGCAGATGTGGCGCGCCGGAACGGAGGTGGCGCTTGCGGCGACCTTCGTGGTGTTCCTGTTTGCCTATCTCAACCTCAACCGGTGGCACGGCCATTTCAGCTACGGCGCACTGGTCTGGATCCTCGGGCTGGTGCTGATCGCCGGCGTTGCCATCGTCGATCCGGCGGTTGCCGCCGGCATTGCCAGGCTGTCCTTCGCAGCCACCGCGCTGACCGGGCTCGGCCTGATCATCTTCCTCGGTATACGCGGTTACGACCGCGCCATCATGCTGGTGCCCAGTTGGGTGATGGTTCTGCTGTGGCTATGCGGATCGTGGATGGCAATCACCGGCATGCTGGACAACGATATCGCCCAGCCGGCGCTCGGCGGTGGGCTGATCCTCATCATCTTGCTGATCGGCTTCACCGTGATGCAGCACGCTTTTGCCGGCGGCGCCCTGCATCAGGGCCTGTTCTCCGACCTCGAGCGGCAGGCGTTGGCGGTTGCCGGATCGGGCGATACTGTGTGGGACTGGGACGTGCTGCGCGACCGCGTCGTCACTCGTCCCGACGTCAGCATTCAGCTCGGCCTTGCGCCGAACAGCCTCGGCGGCCCTGCCCGCAACTGGCTGCCGGTGCTGCATGCCGACGACCGCGACACGTTTCGCACGACGCTCGACGTGGTGCTCGAGCACCGGCGCGGCCGGGTGTCGCAAAACTTCCGCCTGCGCGGCGCCGACGGGCACTATCACTGGTTTTCGCTGCGTGCCCGGCCGGTGATCGGCTCGGACGGCGAGGTCATCCGCTGCGTCGGCACCATGGTCGACGTGACGGAGCAGAAGAAATCCGAGGAACGGCTGCTGCACGACGCCGTGCACGACAATCTGACCGGCTTGCCCAACCGCGAGCTGTTCATGAACCGGCTGGAGGCGATCATCTCGATCGCCCGTACCGAAGAGAAGGTGCGCCCGACCGTCTTCGTCATCGACATCGACCGCTTCAAGCAGGTCAATGACGGGCTCGGCATCTCGGCCGGCGATACCATCCTTTTGACCATCGCGCGGCGGCTGCACCGGCTGCTCAAGCCGAAGGATTCGCTGTCGCGATTTGCCGGCGACCAGTTCGCGCTGATGCTTTTGTCGGAGCAGGATCCGGCTCGCATCGCGGCCATTGCCGATGCCATCAAGCACGCCATCAACAACCCGATCACCTTCGCCAAGCGCGAGATCGTGCTGACCGCCTCGATCGGGCTGATCACCTGGACCTCCACGCAGACCTCGGCTGAGGACATGGTCAAGGACGCCGAGCTTGCCATGCATCAAGCCAAGCGCTTCGGCGGCGACAGGATCGAGCCGTTCCGGCCAGCCTTCCGCACCGTCGGCACCGACCGGCTGCAGTTCGAGTCCGATCTGCGCCGCGCTATCGAACGACGCGAATTCACGCTTGCCTACCAGCCAATCGTGCGGCTGGAGGACGGCAGCGTTGCCGGCTTCGAAGCGCTGCTGCGCTGGGACCATCCGCGTCGCGGCATGATCCCGCCGGCAGATTTCATCCCGGTCGCCGAAAACTGCGGCCTGATCGTGCAGCTTGGCCTGTTTGCCATGCAACAGGCTGCCGAAGACCTAGCAGGATGGCAAAAGCAGATCGGCGATGCGCCGCTCTCGGTCTCGGTCAATCTGTCCAGCCGTCAGCTCATCCGCCGCGACCTGGTCAGCGACGTCCGCTCGGTGATCGCGCGGGCCAATCTGAAACCGCGCTGCTTCCGGCTCGAACTCACCGAATCGCTGGTGATGGACAATCCCGAGCAGACCGCCCATGTGCTGACCAAGCTGAAGCAGCTTGGCATCGGCCTGTCGCTGGACGATTTCGGCACCGGCTATTCATCGCTGGCCTATCTGACGCGCTTTCCGTTCGACACCATCAAGATCGACAAGAGCTTCGTCGACGACGCGACGCCGAAACGCGCGGTGCTGCTCAAATCCATGGTCAACATGGCGCATGAACTCGGCCTGTCGGTTGTCGCCGAAGGCATTTCGGACGAGAGCGATGCGCTGGAGTTGCGGCAGATGGGCTGCGAATACGTGCAGAGTTTCATGTTCGGAGCGCCGATGCCGGGCGACCAGGTGCTGAAGACGCTGAAGGAACAGTATCCGCTCACTCAGGCGTGACAAATTTCGGGACGTAATGAGGTTCAGGCGTGACCGGCAGCCAGGCTGAGATGCGCGAGATCGATGCCGATCGAGGCAAGGATCCGGTCGTATTTGCGGTCGATGTCGGCGTCGAACAGAAGCTCGGCACTAGCCGGGCAAGTCAGCCAGCCATTCTCGACGATCTCGTTTTCAAGCTGACCCGCACCCCAGCCGGCATAGCCGAGCGCCATCAGAGCCCGCCGGGGTCCGCGGCCGGAGGAGATGGCGCGCAATATGTCGACGGTCGCAGTCAGGCAGACGTCGTCGGACACGGCGAGCGAGGATTCCACCCGGTAGTCGCCCGAATGCAGGACGAAGCCGCGGCTGCGATCCACCGGTCCGCCATTGCGCACGACGAAGTCGCGCGCCGGCGGCGGCAGGCGAATTGCCTCCAGTTCGTTCATGATCCCGAGTTGCACGAGCAGGTCCGGAAACAGCATCTGCTGCGTCTGGTTGATGATCAACCCCATCGCGCCTTCGTCGCTGTGCGCGCAAATGTAGATGACGGAGCGCGTGAAGCGGTCGTCCTTCATGCCGGGCATGGCAATCAGGAACTGGTCGTCGAGAAAGCCGGGTCCTGCGGCCGTCTTTTTATGACGCAACAAATCCATGACCACAGCGTAACGCGTTTCCAGGGCGCCGAAAAGATGGGCGGCGCCCGATTTGATCAGGCTCATAAGTCAAAGGTCACGCAAATATGATGCCGGCGGCGTCATGAAATCATTGTGCGGCCATCAACAGACGATCAAATCATTGCCATGCAAAGCTTGAAAATCCTGCTGCTTGGCGTGGCCATTGGGTCGGCGACCTGCCTCCCCGCCTCAGCCTCCTCGTCGGCCTGGTACAATAGCGAAGGCGGCCGGGTGCGGCTGGTGACGAGCGGCAAAGCCGACGAGGCCGGGCGTCTCCAAGGTGTCCTCGACATTGCGCTGAAGCCAGGCTGGAAGACCTATTGGCGCGATCCGGGCGATGCGGGCGTGCCGCCACAGATCGACATCTCGGCCAGCACCAACATTGCCGACGCGACGCTTTCGTTTCCGCCGCCGCAGCGCCACGATGACGGCTATGGCAAATGGGCCGGCTACGACCACCCGGTTTCATTGCCGGTGACGTTCACGCTTGCTGCACCCGGCCAGCCGGCCGTCATCGATGCGGACATCTTCCTCGGCATTTGCGAAACCATCTGCATCCCGGTGCAGACAAGGCTGACCATCGATCCCGGCGCCGATCCCGACAACGCCGAGGATGCGGCACTGGTCAAGGCAGGCCTTGCAACTCTGCCCGCCACGGCAACGCCCGATTTCGGAATAAACGTACTGCCGGGCGATCACGAAACCCTGATTGTCGAAGCGAGCTTTCCGGGCACTCCCGAGGCCGCCGACTTCTTCGTTGCCGGCGAACGCGACTACATGTTCGGTGCCCCGACCCGCAGCGAAAAGGATGGCAAGCTGATCTTTACGGTGCCGATCCTCGACAGGCCGTCGACAACGCCAACCGATGGCGGCCTTCACTACACACTGACAAGTGCCGCTGGCGCGGTCGAAGGCCTGCTGCCTTTTCCGTGATGCCAACGTCTGGACGGTTGCCGGGCGCGCCTTAGTTCGCTATCGCAAGGACACTCCCTTTCCATTCTCAAGCGAGGACCATCATGACGATCTCCGTTGGCGACAAACTGCCGGATGCGACCTTCAAAACAATGACCGCCGACGGTGCAAAGCCGATCACGACGGGCGAGATATTCTCAGGAAAGACGGTCGTGCTGTTTGGCGTTCCAGGCGCTTTCACGCCGACCTGCAGCAATAATCACCTGCCGGGCTACCTGGATAATTACGACGCCATCCTGGCGCGCGGCGTCGACACTATCGCCGTCGTCTCGGTCAACGATGTTCACGTCATGGGAGCCTGGGCTCGCTTCAGCGGCGGTGAAGGCAAAATACTTTATCTTGCCGATGGCAATGGCGATTTCGCCAAATCGGTCGGCCTCGACGCCGACCTCTCCAGCGGCGGCATGGGGCTGCGCTCGAGGCGTTTTTCGATGATCGTCGATGACGGCAAGGTCACCGCACTCAATGTCGAGACAAAGCCCGGCGTCGACGAGTCCGGTGCGGCTCACATTCTCGGACAGCTTTCCGTCTTGGCGACAGCCTAGGCCAGGGATGACAAAGGGCGCCTTCGAGCGCTACGCGTTCAAAGGATGCCGCCTTTTCATCGGCGCATGATCCTTCCGAAAGCCGACCCGGTTTTCAGGGCCATGCGTCGGCGCTTCGGGACTGCTTGCTTTTTGGGACCTCGGTTATGTCTGACATCTTTTGGCGCGCTGTCGCGATCGGTATCGGCGCAACCGCGCTTATGGATATCTGGGCGATTTTCCTGAACAAGGCGTTTGCTCAGCCGCGGCCGAACTGGGGGCTGGTCGGCCGCTGGGTCTGGCATCTCAGGGAAGGCAAGGTCTTCCATGACGACATTGGCGAGGCCTCGCCCTATGCGCATGAATCTGCACTTGGCTGGGCCTTTCATTATGCTGTCGGCATCGTCTACGGCATCATACTGGTCGTGCTGGCCGGAACGGGCTGGCTCACCGCGCCGACCTTCCTGCCGGCCTTTATCCTCGGCATCGTCACCGTCGGCGCCGGTTGGTTTCTGCTGGCGCCCGGCATGGGTGCCGGCTGGGCCGCTTCGAAGCGCCCCAATCCAATGCAGGTCCGCGCCCTCAATCTGGTGTCGCACACGGTGTTCGCGCTCGGACTGTTCGGCACCGCCCTGCTCATCCGATAGCCAAGTCAGCCGTCGCGGCGCTGCGCCGGCCTGTCGATCGGCTGCCATCCATGGATAACGCGACGCGCACCGGTATCGTATGCGAAGTAGTTCCCGCCGCCCGCTGGCTGATCCGCCTCGCGGCTGATTTCCCGACCGCTCAAAGAGAGCAGCAGGAGCGTTCCGACACCTCCGTGACCTATGAATGCGACGTCGACAGCGGCGTCGGTGCCTAGCACAGTGTCTACCTCGCTTAGAATACGACGCTGGGCATCGATAGCTCGCTCCCATCCACGAATGCTGCTGTTTGGATTGGCGAAGAATTGGTCGGCGACCGCTTCGAACTCGGAAGGCGGCAGGAAACCGGTTGCCGATCGGTCATTCTCATGCATCCCTTCCCTCACCTCGATCGCAAGGCGGAGATGCCTTCCGAGTATCTCGGCGGTTTCTATCGCCTTGCGTTCACCCGATGACACGATCCGCCGAATCGACCCAACCCACGGCTGATCGAGCATTGCCGATGTTCTCGCTCGCCCGAGGTCGGATAGTCCCCATTCCGCCACTGGAACGTTGGCATCGACCTGAACCTGGGGATGCGTGATGTAGTATGCGATCGGCATGATAGAGCTCTTCCTGCCAGAGAGCGGACCCGCAGCCGGAATTCAATAGCTTTGGGTCGAGCGCCGCGCCTTTGTGGTCGTCGGCTGCTTTGACTGCGAACCTGGTACTGGTGCCACAGTCTTGACGAGCCCTTTCTTGAATGGCGCCATGCCGAGCCGCGCCAATTCGTCGGCGCGCTCGTTCTCGGGATGGCCGGCATGGCCCTTGACCCAATGCCAGGTGACCTGATGGCGGTTACGCGCTGCATCGAGCTGCTGCCACAGCTCGGCATTCTTCACCGGCTGCCTGGCGGCCGTCTTCCAGCCGTTGCGCTTCCATCCGTCGATCCAGCTGAAAATACCGTCCTTGACATAGTTGCTGTCGGTATAAAGATCGACGGCGCAGGGCTCCTTGAGCGCATTAAGCGCCGAGATGGCCGCCAACAGTTCCATACGGTTGTTGGTGGTGGCAGCCTCGCCGCCCGACAGTTCTTTCGTCACACCGTTGAAGCGCAAGATCGCGCCCCAGCCGCCAGGCCCGGGATTGCCCGAACAGGCACCATCGGTGAAGATTTCAACGCGCTTGGTCATGTTAGTCCATATTCGGAAGGAGAGTTGATCGCCCGATGGAAGCGCATCCGGCGGATATATTCGGTCGGGTCGCGTTTCATCACAAGCCCGCCGTCCGGGACCGTCAGCCAGTCGTAGAGCCGGGTCAGCATGAAGCGCAGCGCCGAACCGCGCGCCAGCATCGGCAGCGCCGCTTTCTCGTCGCTGCTCAGCGGCCGCACGCTTTGGTAGCCGGCAAGCAACGCCGTGCCCTTGGTCAGATTGAAGGAAAAATCCTTCTCGAAGCACCAGGCGTTGAGGCACGTGGCAACATCATAAGCGTAGAGGTCGTTGCAGGCGAAATAGAAGTCGATCAGCCCGGACAGTTTCTCGCCGAGGAAGAATACATTGTCCGGGAAAAGA
The DNA here is from genome assembly GCF_040318415.1 of Mesorhizobium sp. M1163. Lineage (NCBI taxonomy): Bacteria > Pseudomonadati > Pseudomonadota > Alphaproteobacteria > Hyphomicrobiales > Phyllobacteriaceae > Mesorhizobium > Mesorhizobium sp. M1163. Next base: position 59,336 of record NZ_JAMYMF010000017.1, read on the forward strand.
TCGGCATGGATGATGCCCTGCGGCAGACCGTTCGGCCAGTTCCGCTCGAAATCGGCGAAATCGGCATCGACCTCGGCCGCCAATCCCGGCTCGACCTCATCGGCGCGGGCGTGGGCGGCGTTCCACAGCTTGCGCCAGCCATCGATGGCAAGGGCGTTGGGGCGGGTCATCGGGAAATCCGCGCCGGCGAGATGCAGTGCCGCCAGAGCCTTGCCGACCTCGCCGCAATGCCCAGCTGTCGGCCGCCGCAGCGATAGACCCTCAAGGAAGGTGATGATGACCGCCGGCCGGCCGGCAAGCGTTCCGATCACACCGCCATCCTGCGCGGTGACCGGGAGCGGGCACGAAATGCCCTTTCTGGCGAGGTGGGCCATGAGGCCCAGAAAGAACGGCAGGTCAGCCTTGTCGACGCGCTTCTCGTAAAGCGTCAGTATGTAGGAGCCGCTGCTGGTGTGCAGCAGAAAATTCGAATTTTCGGTGCCTTCGGCGATGCCCTTGTAGGACAAGAGATCGCCGACCGGATAGTTCCTGAGGAACGCGCCGAGCTCGCCCTCATTGACGTCGGTGTAGACCGCCATCGTTGCTACGCAGCCCCGTTGACGAAGGCCATGTCGGCTGCCGTCAGTTCGACATCGCGCAACACCCGCATCACCGGAAAATCCTCCGTCTCCGTCGCCGTCACGGCCAACTCGATGGTTACGTCGAAGCGCTGCCGGAAGGCATCGACAATCTCGTCGACGATGATCTCCGGCGCCGAGGCGCCCGCCGACAGGCCGAGTGTCGAGATGCCGGCAATGTCATTCCACGGAATTTCGGAGGCGCGCTGCACGAGAAGCGACATCGAGGCGCCGGCGCGTTCGGCCACTTCGACAAGCCGCCGTGAGTTGGAGGAGTTAGGCGCACCGACGACCAGGAAGAGATCGGCGCCGGCCGCTGTTTCCTTGACCGCCTCCTGGCGATTGGTGGTGGCATAGCAGATCGATTCCGCCGCCGGCGCGTGCAACTCGGGAAAACGTTGCTGCAGGGCGCGGATGATGCCGGCGGTGTCCTCGACCGACAGCGTCGTCTGGGTGACGAAACCGAGCGCTCGCGGGTCTGCGGGCACGAAGCTTGCGGCGTCGGCTTCGGTCTCGATCAGAGTGACCGCGCCATCCGGCAACTGGCCCATTGTGCCGATCACCTCAGGATGCCCGGCATGGCCGATCAAAAGCACGTGGCGGCCAAGCCGCTGATGGCGCATTGCCTGCTTGTGGACTTTCGAGACCAGCGGGCACGTCGCGTCGAGATAGAACAGGTTGCGGGACCGGGCGTCGGCCGGCACCGATTTCGGCACGCCATGCGCCGAAAAGACGACCGGGCTCTGGCGATGCTCGGGCGGGATCTCGGAGAGCTCCTCGATGAACACCGCGCCGAGGCTTTGCAGCCCTTCGACGACGTAGCGGTTGTGCACGATCTCGTGGCGGACATAAACCGGCGCGCCATATTTCTTGAGCGCCAGCACGACGATCTGGATGGCACGGTCAACGCCCGCACAGAAACCGCGCGGCTGGCAGAGCCGGATGGTCAGCGGTGGCTTTGTCTGAAGCATGATTGCATCTTACGCTGATTGTAGGCCGGTTGATCGGACTATGACTTCTGAGCTCAAGGCGCGAAATGAGGTGTGCGGCCCTGCCCTGTCAAGGGTAGTGGCGGCGATCATTGGTCTTTCGCCGGGCGGCGGAGCCAGGAGATCAGGACACCGGCAAGGGCGACGGCAAGGCCGTACCAGGTTATCGCATATTGCAGATGGCTGTTCGGCAGGTCGATGACGGTGACGCCGCCGACGGGCAGCCCGCCGGGGTTGGCGGCGGCGTTCGCATCGATGAAGATCGGCACCAGCGCCGCACCTGCCGGCAGGCCGGCGCTCGAGGCCATCGCGTCACGATCTTTCCAGTAGAAGATGTTCTTCTGCGGATCATTGTCGGGAAGCATCATCGAGGGCTTGGCCGGCAGCGGGTTGCGGGCGAGCCCCGTCACCGTCACTTTGCCCGTCACCTGCCCCTGCGGCCGCTTGGCGGGGTCCTTGAAATCGTAGGGCACGAAGCCGCGGTTGATCAGCACGAAACGGCCATCCTCGAGTTGCAGCGGCGTGAAGACATCGAAGCCGGACTGGCCTTCCCAGGTGGCGAGGAAATGCCGTTCGCCTTGATGCAGGAAAGTGCCGGTCACTATCACCGGCGTGTAGTCCACGTCGCCGGTGGCAGCAAACCGCTTTTCGACCTCGGCCAATGGCACAGGCGCCGAATGCGTGCGCTGGTCGATCGTCTGGAGAAGGCCCTCTTTCCAGTGCAGGCGCTGAACCTGCCAGGTGCCGAGCGCCAGCAGGATCAAAGACACGACGATACCCAGGCCGAGCGCCAATGCGCGTTTCGGCCGCGACCGGCCGGCCACCAAACCTGATGCCTCGCTCATTCGCCGCGGTCCAGCCGGCCCTCGGCCGCCTTGTTGCGGTATTGCAGCGTCAGCAGCACGCCCTTGATCAGCCTGAGCGCCGCCAGGCACAGCACCAGCGTCAGCGGAATCCACAGCAACAGATGCAGCCAGAGCGGCGGATTGAGCGTCACCTCCATCCACAGCGCCAGGCCGACGACGATGAAGCCGATGATCAGAATAACGAACACCGCCGGCCCGTCGCCGGCATCGGCGAAGGAATAATCGAGGCCGCAATTGGTACAGCGATCGCCGACTGTGAGGAACCCGAAGAACAGCTTGCCCTCGCCACAGCGGGGGCAGCGGCCATGCAGGCCGGCCGAGATCGGATCGATTGGTGGCCAGATCGCCTTGTCGTCGCTCATGGGGTCATCCTAGGAGCATTTGCCGCAAAAGATAATGCGGCCACGTCGCCGCAGCCGCCTTGTCTATTTCCTCGGCCCCATTTTCCTCGGGCCCATTTCCTCGGGCCAATGTCAGTGCGGTTCGATCATTGCGCCGTTCGATGCCCAGACATAGATCGAGGCAAACAGGAATAGCCACACCACGTCGACGAAATGCCAGTACCAGGCGGCGGCCTCGAAGCCGAAATGCTGCTTGGGCGTGAAGTCGCCCTTCATGGCGCGGATCAGGCAGACCAGCAGGAAGATAGTGCCGATGATGACGTGGAAACCATGGAAGCCGGTCGCCATGAAGAAGGTGGCGCCGTAGATCGAATCCCTGAAGCCGAACGGCGCATGCATGTACTCGTAGGCCTGCACCATGGTGAACAGCATGCCGAGGCCGACGGTCAGCACCAAGCCATTGATCAGCCCTTTGCGGTCGCCGTGGATGAGCGAGTGGTGCGCCCAGGTCACCGTGGTGCCCGACAGGAGCAAGATGACGGTGTTGTAAAGCGGCAGATGGAAAGGGTCGAGAACTTCGAGGCCCTTGGGCGGCCAGACGCCGCCGGTGAAGGCGGTACGGGCATACTGATGGACCTCGCCGGGGAACAGGCTGGCGTCGAAGAAGGCCCAGAACCAGGCGACGAAGAACATCACCTCGGAGGCGATGAACATGATCATGCCGTAGCGCAGATGCAGCGACACGACACGAGTGTGGTGCCCCTCATGCGCTTCCTTGATCGTATCCGACCACCAGGCGAACATCGTGTAGATGACGATCAGCAGGCCGATGAAGAACAACCATGGATTGGCGATGTTGAAACCGAAGATGGGGAAATCGCCGCCCTTGAGATATTGCATGTAACAGACGCCGCCGATCGCGGTCACCAGCGCCCCGACGGAGCCCAGGAAAGGCCATGGGCTCGGGTCGACGAGGTGGTAGTCATGTTGCGGTTTTGCGTGTGCGTCTGCCATATCAACCCCCGAGGCTTGCTTCGGTATCTGAACTCTTGTTGCGGCGGCCGTCGGCCGGCACCGATGATGCGACCGGCTTGGTCTTGTCGACCGGGAACATCGTGTAGGACAGGGTAATCGTCTTCAAATCCTTCAATTCCGGCGCGTTGACGATGTCGGGATCGACATAGAACACGACCGGCATGTCCAACGTCTCGCCCGGCTTCAGCGTCGTGTCGGTGAAGCAGAAACACTCGACCTTGTTGAAGTAAGGTCCGGCCAGTTCAGGCTGTACATTGAAGGTGGCGCGTCCGGTGATGGGCCGGCTGAATTTGTTGGTCGCGCTGAAATGCGCCTCGGCTGTTTCGCCGATCTTGATGGTGATCGAGCGGGCGACCGGCTGGAATTGCCAGGGAATGCCGACAGTGTTGGCATCGAAGCGGATGGTGATGTCACGGTCGAGCACCCGATCGGCATATTGCTGGGTCGCCCGTTTAACGGTGCCGCCGTAGCCTGTCGCCTGGCAGAACATCGCGTAGAGCGGCACTGCGGCATAGGCCATGCCGATCATGCCGCCGAAGAACGCGATGCAGACGCCGGCGACGACGCGGTTCGTATTCTTCTTCGTAGGATCGGTGACTGTTTGCCTGGTCATGTTCAGCTCACATCGAACCGGTGACGCTGTGACCAAATTTCACGATGGTCGCGACGTAGAATATGACGACCAGCGCCGCCAGCGCGAAGCCGATTGCGGCCGAGCGATTGCGGCGGGCCTTCTGCTGACGGTCGGTCAGCGTGACCAGTTCAAGCTTCTTTTCGGCCATGCTCATGCTCCACCGATGGTCAGCGCGCGTGCGACGACGCAATCGCCAAGGTAGGCGGCGAAGATGGCGAAGAGATAGAGCAGCGAATAGCCGAACAGGGCCTTGGCCGGCTTCATCGCCCGGTCGTCATCGGCCATTTGCAGCACCTTCCACGCATACCAGACGAAGCCGGCGCCGAGCAGCAATGCAACGACGCCATAGGCTGGCGTGGTGAAGCCGAGAACCCATGGCAGCACGCCAACCGGTGCGAGGACCAGCGCATAGGCAAAGATCTGGCGTCTGGTCGAAGCCTGGCCGGCGACATTCGGCATCATCGGAATGCCTGCCTTGGCATAGTCCTCCGACTTGAAGAGCGCGAGCGCCCAGAAATGCGGCGGCGTCCACAGGAAGATGATCAGGAACAGCACCAAGCTTTCGAGGCTGACCGATCCGGTTACCGCCGCCCAGCCGATGACCGGCGGAATGGCACCGGCAGCACCGCCGATGACAATGTTCTGTGGCGTCCAGCGCTTCAGCCACATCGTGTAGATGACGGCATAGAAAAAGATGGTGAAGGCCAGAAGCGATGCGGCCAACCAGTTGACCAGCACGCCGAGCGTCATCACCGACAGAACCGACAGCACCAGCCCGAAGCTCAATGCCTCGCCAGGCCGTATGCGGCCGGCCGGCACGGGACGGCCGGCGGTGCGCGTCATCACCGCATCGATGTCTGCGTCATACCACATGTTGAGCGCACCGGACGCGCCGGCACCAATGGCAATAGCCAGGATCGCGATCACCGCCAGCAGCGGATTGATGGTCACCGGGGCGGCGACCATGCCGACAAACGCTGTGAACACCACCAGCGACATGACGCGCGGCTTCAGCAGGGCGAAGAAATCGCCCGCCGTCGCTTCCGACATGCGGAAGCCCGGCTCGTCAATCAGTCTGTCTTCGGCAAGGGCCATGCGTACTTAGAGTCCATCATTCCGTTGGCCAAAACCGCCGGACGGCCGGCGGTTCCGTATTAAAGGAGGCAACCGCCTACTTGATCTTCGGCAGCTGTTCCCATTGGTGGAACGGCGGCGGCGAAGGCAGCTGCCATTCCAGCGTGGTCGCACCCTCACCCCAAGGATTGGCGCCGGCGACCCGCTTCTTCTGGAACGCCTCGAAGACGCCGAACAGGAAGATGACGACGCCGACAGCCGAGATGTACGAGCCGTAGGACGACACCATATTCCAGCCGGCGAAGGCATCGGGATAGTCGATATAGCGACGCGGCATTCCGGAGAGACCGAGGAAATGCTGCGGGAAAAAGACCAGGTTGACGCCGACGAAAGTGACCCAGAAGTGGGTGTTGGCGATCACCGGCGAATACATGTAGCCGGTCATCTTCGGGAACCAGTAGTACCAGCCGGCGAAGATGGCGAAGACCGCGCCCAGTGACAGCACGTAGTGGAAGTGCGCAACCACGAAATAGGTGTCGTGCAGCGGGCGGTCGAGGCCGGCATTGGCCAATTGCACGCCGGTGACGCCACCAACTGTGAACAGGAAGATGAAGCCGATCGCCCACAGCATCGGGGTCTTAAGCGAAATCGACCCGCCCCACATAGTGGCGATCCACGAGAAGATCTTCACGCCCGTCGGCACCGCGATGACCATGGTGGCGAAGACGAAATAGCGCTGGGTGTCGAGCGACAGGCCCGTCGTGTACATGTGGTGGGCCCAGACGATGAAGCCCACCGCGCCGATGGCAACCATCGCATAGGCCATGCCGAGATAGCCGAACACCGGCTTCCTCGAAAAGGTCGAGATGATATGGCTGATGATGCCGAAGCCCGGCAGGATCAGGATATAGACTTCTGGATGGCCGAAGAACCAGAACAGGTGCTGGAACAGGATCGGGTCGCCGCCGCCGTCCGGGGCGAAGAAGGTGGTGCCGAAATTGCGGTCGGTCAAAAGCATGGTGATGCCGCCGGCCAGCACCGGCAACGACAGCAGCAGCAGGAAGGCGGTGATCAACACCGACCACGCGAACAGCGGCATCTTGTGCATGGTCATGCCGGGCGCGCGCATGTTGAAGATGGTGGTGATGAAGTTGATGGCGCCAAGAATCGAGGAGGCGCCGGCGATGTGGATTGAAAGGATCGCCAGGTCCATGGCCGGTCCAGGCTGGCCCGATGTCGAGAGCGGCGGATAAAGCGTCCAGCCGCCACCGACGCCATAGGCGCCCGGCGCACTCGGGACGAAGGCCGAGATAATCAGCAGGATGAAAGCCGGCGGCAGCAGCCAGAACGAGACGTTGTTCATGCGCGGGAACGCCATGTCCGGCGCGCCGATCATGATCGGCACCATCCAGTTGGCAAAGCCGCCGATCAGCGCCGGCATCACCATGAAGAAGATCATGATCAGCGCATGCGCGGTGGTGAAGGCATTGTACATGCTCTTGCCGCCGTCGATGGCGGCGTCACCGTTCATGCCGTAGACCATCTGTGCCAGGCCAGTGAATATCTGGATGCCCGGCTCCTGCAATTCCATGCGCATGACGACCGATAAGGCGCCACCGATGCAGCCCGCCATGATCGCGAAGATCAGATAAAGCGTACCGATGTCCTTGTGGTTGGTCGAATACACCCACCGGACCCAGCCATGATACGGCTTGTGGTCGTGGTCGTCGTGAGCTGCAGCGTCTGCCATGGTCGGCTCCGTTCCCTGAATCTTTTCTGGTCGCGGCATCAGTTGCCGGCGGCCGCTACCTTGTTCGTGCCATCGACCTCGGCCATCAGCGCCTTGTTGGCGCCGGGAAGATCGGTCTTGGCTGCCGCCAGCCAGGTCTTGTATTGCGCATCGGAGACGACGCGAATGGCGATCGGCATGAAGGCGTGGTCCTTGCCGCAGAGTTCCGAGCACTGGCCGTAATAGAGGCCTTCCTTGTCGGCCTTGAACCACACCTCGTTGATGCGGCCCGGCACCGCGTCGGTCTTGATGCCGAAGGACGGCATGGCAAAGGCGTGAATCACGTCGGTCGCCGTCACCAGCACGCGGGTCATGGTGTTGACAGGCACCACCATCTCATTGTCGACGGCGAGCAGGCGCGGATAGGCGGCGCGATCTTCCTTGCCGGCAGCAGCCCTGTCGGCATCCTGAAGGATCGCGGAATTGAAGGAAAGCGTGTTGTCGACCTGGTATTCGTAATCCCAGTTCCACTGATTGCCCGTCGCCTTGACGGTCAGCTTGGCTTCTTCCGGCGGCGTGTATTGCGCGGTCAGCAGCTGGAACGAAGGAATGGCGAGACAGAGCAGGATGACGACGGGACCGACAGTCCAGATGACCTCGATCAGCGTGTTGTGGCTGGTGCGCGACGGGGTCGGGTTGACGCTCGCCCGGAATTTCAAAATGCAGTAGGCGATCAGAAAAAGCACCAAGGCGGTGATCACAATGATGAACGCGAACGAATAGTTTCCGAACCACTCGATCTGCCTCATAATATCGGTCGCCGGAGGCTGAAAACTGGTTTCCCAGGGTTGAGGCTGGGCTGCATGAGCGGATGCAGCGGCAAACAACGTGGCGGCGGCACTAGCTACGATTTTGGCGGTTGCCAGGAATTTTCTCATCGCCCTCGTCATCTCCCAGTTCCTCGCGATCGGACCGCAAGAATGCCGAATAATGCCGGGACGGGAATCCCGGACAATTCAAGGCTGGTTCAAACCATACTCTATTTGCCTCCGCAAGAAAGGAGCGGCGGAACCCGTGCGGCATTTTTGCGCGCAAGCGCGGCTGTAGCTTCGTGCGGTGACCGCTCGTCGCGAATCACCGGAGCGGCATCCCGGCAGAATGAGCCGCGCGGCGCGCGAAACCGTCGCAATTAGGGCGAAATTGGCACGGAAAAGCGCATTGTCGCCTATGTCGGGGCAGACCGCGGGGGTCTCGTCCTTTACTTGGGTTTAGTGCGGCTTAAAGTGCCGTGATTCGCAATGGAGCCGTCATGAACGCGTGGCTTTCGAGAACCTTGGCGGAGGTCATCCTTGTTGCCGCCGCAATAGCCTTGTCAGGCGGCGGCCTGGCCAATGCCGCGCAGCCAAGCGGCACGGTGAAGTCGACGCATGGGGCGTGGTCGATCATCTGCGATACGCCGGCCGGTGCTACGTCCGAACAATGCGTGATGATGCAGAACGTCGTCGCCGAGGACCGCCCGGAAATGGGTCTTTCCGTTGTCGTGCTGCGTACAGCCGACAACAAGGCCGAAATCCTTCGTGTGCTGGCGCCGCTCGGCGTGCTGTTGCCCAACGGCCTCGGCCTCAATGTCGACGGCAAGGATATCGGCCGCGCCTATTTCGTGCGCTGTTTCCAGGACGGCTGCTATGCCGAGGTCATCCTGGAAAAGCCGCTGCTCGACACGCTGAAGACCGGTACGTCGGCGACCTTTATCGTCTTCCAGACGCCCGAAGAAGGCATCGGCATTCCCGTCGACCTCAAGGGTTTTGCCGACGGCTTCGCCGCCCTGCCTTGAACGCGGTCTTGTAGCACGATCCAGTGATTGTTGACCGGCCGCGGTCACGGCAAATCTCATTTCAGATTGTCTGTGCAGGCCTTCGCGCCTACATCGTGGGAAACAATCCTCCTGCGAATGGACCTGCCATGAACAGCCTGATCGGCCAATTCGACATTTCCGACGATCGCATCAAGCAGATCGTCGCCGAGACCATCAACGGCGCCGACGACGGCGAACTGTTTCTCGAATACAGCGAAAGCGAAGCGCTGATGTTCGACAATGGCAAGCTGAAGACCGCGAATTTCAACACCGACCAGGGTTTCGGCCTGCGCGCCGTCGCTGGCGAGGCCAGCGGCTACGCCCATTCCAGTGATCTCTCCGAAGCCTCGCTGCGGCGCGCCGCCGATGCCGTTTCGACGGTGAAGAGCGGCTATTCCGGCACGCTTGCCGCAGCGCCCGTCCGCACCAACCGCCATCTCTACGGCGACGGAAACCCGATCCCCTCGCCTTCCTTCGAGACCAAGGCCAAGTTGCTTCAGGAAATCGATGCATGGCTGCGGGCCGAAGATCCGCGCGTCAGGCAGGTGACGGCGTCGCTCGCCGCCTCCTGGCAGCATGTCGAGATCGTGCGCGCCGATGGCCAGATGGTCCGCGACATCCGCCCGCTGGTCAGGATCAACGTATCGGTGGTGGTCGGCGACGGCGACCGCCAGGAGAGCGGCTCCTACGGGATGGGAGGCCGCAAGGATTTTGGCGAATTCCTGGTCGAGGACAGCTGGCGGCACGCGGCCAAGGAGGCACTGCGGCAGGCGCTCGTCAATCTCGAAGCGGTTCCAGCACCTGCCGGCACTTTCGACATCGTGCTGTCGAGCGGCTGGCCCGGCGTCATGTTGCACGAGGCCGTCGGCCACGGGCTGGAAGGCGATTTCAACCGCAAAAAGACGTCGGCCTTTGCCGGCCTGCTTGGCCAGCAGGTGGCGGCGAAAGGCGTCACCGTCGTTGACGACGGCACCATGCCCGAGCGGCGAGGTTCGCTGACCGTCGACGACGAAGGCACGCCTTCGGCCCATAACGTGCTGATCGATGATGGCAAGCTGGTCGGCTACATGCAGGACCGCCAGAATGCACGGCTGATGGGCATGAAGGCCACCGGCAACGGGCGGCGCCAAGGTTACGCGCATGAGCCGATGCCGCGCATGACCAACACCTACATGACGGCAGGCGACATGGAGCCGGAGGAAATCATAGCCTCGGTCAAGAACGGCATCTATGCCGTGTCGTTCGGTGGCGGCCAGGTCGACATCACTTCGGGCAAGTTCGTGTTCGGCTGCACCGAGGCCTACATGATCGAGAACGGCAAGGTGACGCAACCGATCAAGGGCGCCATGCTGATCGGCAATGGGCCGGATGCCATGCATCGGGTTTCGATGGTCGGCAACGACATGAAGCTCGACACCGGCATCGGCATGTGCGGCAAGGCCGGACAGGGCGTGCCGGTCGGCGTCGGCCAGCCGCATCTCAGGATGAACCAGATGACGGTCGGCGGCACCAGGGTTTGATGCGGCTGCCGCCTTCCGGTAACATCGCCTTCCAAATGATGTTTCCGGATGCCGGTGTCTTCGACCATGTCCAAAGCCAAAATCGTCATCCTGACAGGCGCCGGCATTTCGGCGGAATCGGGCGTCGCCACGTTCCGGGATCCCGACGGGGTCTGGGCGAAATACGACCTGCAGGACGTGGCCACGCCGCAAGGTTTTGCGCGCGACCCCGTAAAGGTGCAGGATTTCTACAATATGCGCCGGCGGCAGATGGGCAGCGTCGAGCCGAATGCGGCGCACGCCGCGCTGGCCAAGCTCGAGCAGAAATTCCCAGGCGACGTCCTCGTCGTCACGCAGAATATCGACGACCTGCATGAGCGCGCCGGTTCGCGCAAACTGATCCATATGCATGGAGAACTGGGCCATGCCCTTTGCCTGAGCTGCGGGCAAAGCAGCACCTGGGCCGACGACATCGCTGCCCATTCGGCCTGTCCAGCGTGTGGCGCAAAAGGTCAATTGAGGCCTGACGTGGTCTGGTTCGGCGAAATGCCTTACCGCATGGAGGAGGTCGGCGAGGCGCTGACGCGCTGCGACCTATTCGTGGCCATCGGCACCAGCGGGAGTGTCTACCCGGCAGCAGGTTTCGTGGAGGAGGCACGCGCGGCCGGAGCCGTAACAGCCGAACTCAATCTGAAATGCGCCGGCTGGGCCTCCCGTTTCGACGAGCAGATGGAAGGGCCGGCGACACAAGTGGTGCCCGCCTTCGTCGAGCGCGTCCTTTCAGGCGCAGGCTAGCACCGTCTGGCTATGCAGCCTTGAATTCAGCGCGCGATCAGCATCTTTGTTATGTCGGGAGAGGAAACTGTGATCGCTGCCGGAGAAAAGCTAGAAGTCACCAGTTCGACCGACGATCAAGTCGCACTGCCTGTTCCAGTCTTGCCTTTAACACGGCCATAGGACGTATTTGGATCCCTGCTCCACATAGGCAAGCCGAAGACGTTGGAAGAGATGGAGGCGGGTGTGCCCGCCGCAGCTCGAACTGCCCTAAAGCCATGATGCCGCTGTTTTCGGCAGGCGATGGTCGGGATCGATGATTTCAAGATCCGGAGCATCGTTTTCGTTCCAGCGCCACAGCGCGACGCATGTGCCGCCAGGCGACATGAAGGACGGGTAGATCACGCCGTGCAGCCCGTCGCCAAGCAAGCGGTCTCTCAGTTGGTGCGTCTCGGGCACAAAGCCTCCATCCACGATGTCACGCCATTCGCACCGGTGAATGTCGGCCGTTACACCGAGCTTCGACAGCGTATCAGCCTCTGTCAGGTCGGCCAGCCGGGCGCCTGACAGTTTCAATTGTGCAATCAGCGCCGGGTGCTGGACAAAACCCTGATTGTACTCGGCCCAAGCCGTGGACAGTTCCCGGGCGGCGTAGATCGCCGGCGTGCCAATCGGATTCCAGCGGCCGCCGAAGCGGGCCGCGCCCTCACCGGAAAGCGGCAGATGGGCCCAGCGCGGCACAAAAGCGCGCCATAGAGTCAGCCTGGGTTCAGGCATAGATGCCGGAGCGGACTGCCTCCAGATAGGCAAGCACCTTGTCAGTCTTGCCTTCGCGAACGAGATCGTAGGCGGTCTTTCCCGCCCAGCCGGGGATCGGCTGATGTTTGAACCAGATCGCGGCACGCTGTTCATCACCGGCCATCTCGCCGGCCATCGCCAGGATGCGGACGATGGGACTCAATGCGGCGTCGACCTTGCGCGCACCGGACTTGGCGGCAAGCGTGTTGCGCGCGAGACCGGTCAGGCCGGCCAGTTCAGTCATATTGACCCCTAGCAGTGCGGCTACCCGCCTCGGCGAGAGAAACGGCGCCCGCTCCTCGCCGAAGCGCGATGCCGAATTTTCAAAGGCTGCGGTGCTCATGGCAATTTCCTAGCCCAGTTTGAACGACGTACACTCAAAATGTGCTTTTTTGGTGCGCATTTCAAGCCCTAGCTGCTAGCGCCTTCGTCTCGGCTTCTCCAACAGCGCGACGGCCTCGACATGCGGCGACCACAGGAACTGGTCGATCGGGATTACGCTCTTCAAGGCGTAACCGCCATCGAGGAGGATGCGAAGATCCCGCGCCAGCGTCACCGGATTGCAGGACACCGCGGCGACGAGCGGCACGTCGGAGCGCGCGATCTGCTTCGACTGGTCCTCGGCGCCGGCGCGGGGCGGGTCGAAGACTACGCCGTCAAAGGCATTCAACTCCTTGAATGTGAGCGGCCGCCGGAACAGGTCGCGACGTTCGCCGGTCACCCGCTTCAGGCCGCTGGCGAAACGGAAGGCCCGGTCAAGCGCCGAGAGTGCTGCCGCATCGCCTTCCACCGCATGAACCTCCGATCTTGAGGCCAGACGCAGTGCGAAGCTTCCGCAGCCGGCGAAGAGATCGGCGACCTTTTTGGCGCGCGCGAGATGCTGGCCGACAATGTCGGCCATCGCTTCTTCGGCGGCCTCGGTCGCCTGCAGGAAAGCGCCCGGCGGCACTGCGACAGCGACGCCACCAAACAGGACGACCGGTTTCTTTGGTTCGATAATGATCTCGCCGTCGACCGACAGCCTGGCTAGCCTCTCGGCAATGACAAAGTTCGAGGCGACGCGGCGCTGGTTCTCGCCGAGCTTACCGGAATCGTGAACCGCGACATCGAGGCCGGAACCGGTCACCGTCACCGCCATGTGGAACGATTTGGTCGTGGTGCAGATCAGTCCGGCAAGCATCCTCAAACGGTCGAGCGCAGCGACGATCTGCGGCAGCGAGATCGGGCATTCCTCGATGGAGATGATTTCGGACGACAGCGCGCGAACGAAGCCGAACTGCATTCCCGCCTCGCTCCGCCGGGCAGTGAAGACGACGCGGCGGCGCGTGTGCGGCGCGCACGGCACCAGCGGGCCGACATCGCAGGCGATGCCCTTGCTCTTCAGCGCTTGCACGACCCTTTCGCGCTTCCATTGGTGATAGGCTTCAGTCTCGAGATGCTGGACGGCGCAGCCGCCGCATTCGCCGAAATGGCGGCACGGCGGATCGACTCGCAGCGGCGAGGCCTCAAGCACCGACATCAAGGTAGCGCGATCTTTCTCCCGCCCGGCGGTGACGACCTCTCCCGGCAGCGTAAACGGAATGAAAACCTCGCCGGTCTCGGTCTCGGCGATGCCGTCGCCCTGCGAGCCCAATTTTGCGATTGTGAAACGCGTGGTCATCGCTTCTCAATCCCGGCCCGCCCGATCTTGGCAGGCTTGGTCGCGACGGCCTTGATGCCGCCGAGCAGGAACTCGCGGTTGCCGTCGCCGCCCTCTATCGGCGACAGATGAAGTCCCAACGAGCGCCAGCCGGGAATGGCATCGAGCCAGTCCTGCATCAGGCCGGCAATGCGCGCCGCATCATAGGGGTCCTTCAGCAGGCCGCCCTTGCCGATCGCCTCGCGGCCGGCCTCGAATTGCGGCTTGACCAGAAACACGGCTTTTGCGCCGTTCCTGGCCAAGGCAAGCGCCGGCGGCAGCGCCAGTTTCAGCGATATGAAGCTGACATCCGAGACGATGAAATCCGGCACACGGCCGCCGAGATCGGCGGCCGACAGTTCGCGCGCATTCAGGCCTTCAATCACCGTCACGCGCGGATCGCCGGCAATGTCGGAGTGGATCTGGCCGTGCCCGACATCGATCGCCGTGACATGCGCCGCGCCGCGTTCGAGAAGTACCTGCGTGAAGCCGCCGGTCGAGGCGCCGACATCGAGCGCTTCGCTACCGGTGGGGTTGAGGCCGAAATGGTCGAGACCAGCCTTCAGCTTCAGTGCGGCGCGCGAGACGTAACCTTGCGCCGGATCGTCAACGACGATGTTGCACTCAGGCAGAACGGCCTGGCCCGGCTTGTGGGCGACGATGCCGTCGACCGTCACGGTGCCGCGCGCCACCGCATCGCGAGCACGCGAGCGGCTGGCAAACAGGCCGCGCTGGACGAGTAATTCGTCGAGCCGCTGGCGAATGCTGGCTGGCGGAAGGGAAGTCATCGGCCTTCATGGCGAATGCCAACGATGATGGCAAGGATATTGGCGATGAGACAAGGCATAGTTGGAAAAGCGGGTGAACTCATCAGCCGCTCCGCTGTTTGTCGAACCTCGCACGACACCCGACGCAATGCTAAGAAGAGATGCCGTTTAGCCGTCGAAACGTGGAGGAGGAACATGCTGACGGGAACCTGCCACTGCGGCGCAGCCCACTGGACCCTGGAGGGCGATCCCGGTTCGATCACTGCCTGCAACTGTACGCTTTGCCGTCGCTACGGCACGCTCTGGGCGTATGACTATGTCGACGAACGCATCCGCCTTGCGGGGCCCGTGAGTGCCTATACGCGCGTTGGAAGGGCTCACCCTTCGCTTAAGATTCTCTTCTGTCCAACGTGCGCTTGCGTCCTGGCCTGGCGCGGATTGCGTGCCGATACCGCCGGTCGCCACCGCATCGCCGTCAATATGAGGCTTGCGCCGCCGGAGGCTGTCGCCGACCTCCCGATCGATCATTTCGACGGTCTCGACACATTCGAGGATTTGCCGAGGGATGGTCGCTGTGTGCGGGATATGTGGTTCTAGTTTCTAGAATATGGTCCGCGAAACCCGCCGTTCAACGGTCGGCGTCAGACCGTCGCTGCTGTCGCCGGACACCTGCGGGCGCGGCCGGTCAACGGAAATGGACGCCTTCGGCAAGGTATCTGGCACGACGACGAATTGCGGCGCCTCCTTGTAGGAGAAGCCGCCACGGATTTGGCCGATCTTGCCGGCGACGATGCCCATCACCGCCTCTTCGAGTTTGCGGTCGTAGCGCGTTTCGGCCACGGCCGACGCGGCGAAGATGGCCGTTAGCGCGATGCCGCCCAAAAGCGATCTCATTGGTCTTCTTTCCCCTGCCGGTCGCTTTCTAGCAGGGCGGCGTTGAAAAACGGCCAAAGGACACGGCAAGCAAATCGCCAAATGGCAGCGTAAACAGTATCTTACGACTGTTCGCCGGTAATTTGATTCAAGCAGTTGAGATTTTGATTCAGACTGGCATTTGCAGCCAAGCAGAATCTTTTGGCGTTGCAGAAACGCGGAAACAACTAGGCGCGCTGGGCCTGCGCGGTATGCCCCAACGCCACGAACACTGTGCGCACGATGCCGGCGCTGTCCAGCCCGGCATCGGCATACATCTTTTCCGGCTTGGCATGGTCGACGAAAGTGTCGGGCAGCACCAGCGGGCGCACCTTCAGGCCGCTCTCCAGCAGCCCTTCGTGGGCCAGGAACTGCAGCACATGGCTGGCGAAGCCGCCGACCGCGCCCTCTTCCACCGTCACCAGTATCTCGTGCGAACGGGCCAGCCGCCGGATCAGATCCTCGTCGAGCGGCTTGGCAAAACGGGCATCGGCGACCGTGGTCGAAAGCCCCGCCGCGCCAAGCTCCTCGGCCGCGGCCAGGCAATCCTGCAGCCTGGTGCCGAAGGAAAGCAGCGCAACCTTGGTGCCTTCCCTGACGATCCGGCCCTTGCCGATCTCCAATACCGAGCCGCGCTGCGGCATCTCGACGCCAACGCCGTTGCCGCGCGGATAGCGGAAGGCGATCGGGCCGTCATCGTAGCTTGCAGCGGTGCGTACCATGTGGCGCAGCTCGGCCTCATCGGCCGCCGCCATGACGACGAAACCGGGCAGCGTCGCCAGGAAGGTGGTGTCGAAAGCGCCGCAATGGGTGGCACCATCGGCGCCGACGAAGCCGGCGCGGTCGATCGGAAAGCGCACCGGCAATTTCTGGATCGCCACGTCGTGGACGACCTGGTCGTAGGCGCGCTGCAGGAAGGTCGAGTAGATCGCCGCGAAAGGCTTGAAGCCTTCCGTGGCAAGGCCGGCGGCGAAGGTCACCGCATGCTGCTCGGCAATGCCGACATCGAAGGTCCTCGCCGGAAACGCTTCGCCGAAGAGGTCAAGCCCGGTGCCGTTCGGCATGGCGGCGGTGATGGCGACGATGCGGTCGTCCTCTCGGGCCTCCTGGATCAGACTGTCGGCAAACACCTTGGTGTAGCTCGGCGCGTTGGCGGGCGCCTTGGCCTGGGCGCCGGTAATGACGTCGAATTTGTTGACGCCGTGATATTTGTCGGCGGCCGCCTCGGCCGGGGCGTAGCCCTTGCCCTTCTGGGTCACGACGTGGATCAGCACCGGGCCGTCGGCATTGTCGCGGACGTTCTTCAGCACCGGGATCAGGTGCTCGAGGTTGTGGCCGTCGATTGGGCCGATGTGGTAGAAACCCATTTCCTCGAACAGCGTGCCGCCGGTGACGTAGCCGCGCGCGTGCTCGACCGCCCGCTTGATGGCGCGATCGGCGCGCTCGCCGAGATAGGACGTCAGCTTCTTGCCGAAATCGCGCAACCCCAGATAGGTCTTGCCAGACGCCAGACGGGCCAGATAGGCGCTCATTGCGCCGGTCGGTGGAGCGATCGACATATCGTTGTCGTTCAAGATGACGATTAGCCGGGCATCGAGTGCGCCGGCATTGTTCATCGCCTCATAAGCCATGCCGGCCGACATGGCGCCGTCGCCGATGACGGCAATGACATTGTTGCGGCCATCGGACAGATCGCGCGCCATCGCCATGCCGAGGCCGGCTGAAATCGAGGTCGAGGAGTGGGCTGCGCCGAACGGATCGTATTCGCTCTCGACGCGACGGGTGAAACCGGACAGCCCCCCCTCCTGCCGCAGCGTGCGGATGCGGTCGCGGCGGCCGGTCAGGATCTTGTGCGGATAGGCCTGGTGGCCGACGTCCCAGATCAGCCGATCGTCCGGCGTGTTGAAGACGTAGTGCAGCGCGACGGTCAACTCGACCACGCCAAGGCCGGCGCCGAGATGCCCGCCGGTGTGGGAGACGACGTCGATCAGTTCGGCGCGAAGCTCGGAAGCCAGCTGCGGCAGGTCGCCTTCGGCAAGCGTGCGCAAATCGGCCGGGACGCGGACCTTGTCGAGAAGCGGCGTATCGGGCTTTGCGTTCACTGTTTGCGAGCCTGGTCAGATTTTCTGTTCATCGTGAAATATGCCGCTGGCCGGCGAATGTAAATGTGGCGGTAACGCGCATCAGCTTTCGGGCAGCGGGATGAACTCTTGCTCGTCTCCGGGAACGATATCGAAGCGGCCCGTCTTCCATTCTTCTTTCGCCTGTTCGATGCGTTCCTTTGAGGACGATACGAAATTCCACCAGATATAACGTTTCGAACCGAGCGAAGCGCCGCCAAACAGCATGAAATGGGCGCCGCTCTCCGATAAAACAACGATCTCATCGCCGGGCCGGAAAACCAGCAGCCGCTCGGCCGGGAAGCGGTCACCGGATATCGAAACCTCGCCTTCCAGCGTATAGATGGCGCGCTCCTCGGCATCGGCCGGGATCTTCACGCTGGCACCCGGCGCCAGCCTGAGATCGGCGTACAGTGTGTCCGAAGCGGTCGCAACCGGGGAGCGCATTCCGGAAAACGCACCGATGACGATATGGCCGCTGACCCCCTCGGCATCGATTTCGGGCAGGCGCAGCGCCGCGGTGTTTTCGAAGATCGGCGCGACCTCCTCCTTGCCGTCCGGCAGCGCCAACCATGTCTGCAGGCCGGAAACCGACATCGGCGCGCCGCGCAGTTCTTCTGGCGTGCGCTCCGAATGGACGATGCCGCGGCCGGCGGTCATCAGATTCACGTCGCCGGGCTGGATCACCATCTCGGTGCCGAGCGAATCACGGTGCCTGATCTTGCCGTCGAACAGGTAAGTCACCGTCGACAGTCCGATATGCGGATGTGGACGGACGTCGAGCGCCTGGCCGGCCCGAAGAACTGCCGGACCCATACGATCGAAGAAGATGAAAGGTCCGACCAGCCGGCGCCTGGCCGTCGGCAAGGCGCGGCGAACCTGAAATCCGCCAATATCCTTGGCGTTCGGAATGACCATCAGCTCGATCTGATCGCTGGCGAAGGCATCGCCCATCTGCGGATCGTTTCCGGGAAAGAAGCTCACGCGGTCCCCTCAGGCGAAGCGAAGTGCAGATTTGGCCTTCGCCTTGGCCGCCACCTCTTCGCGATTGCGCGGATGCTGCGTCGTCTCGAGGCTGTCGAGCAATTCGCGCGCCGAGGCGGCAATGGCCTCGACGGCATGGTCGAACGCATGCTGGTTCTGTTTTGACGGTCGCGTCGTTCCGCTCAGCTTGCGGACAAACTGAAGTGCGGCATCGCGGACCTCGTCATTGGTTGCCGGCGGATCGAAATTGAACAGGGTTTTGATGTTTCTGCACATCGTTCGCAATCTCCTCTCGTCCTGGAGCCGTTTCAAACGGGATGAGTTTTATCCTCAATCATGGTGATGTCCAAAGCCGGCAAGCACAATCGTCGTTCGAGGCCGCCTCAATCCGCGTCCAACGGCTCTGTCCCCACCGGCTTGCCGTCACGCGACAGCCTGATTTTCTCGACCTTGTCCTCGGCCGCCTTCAACAGCCGGTCGCAATGGGCCTTCAGCGCCTCGCCGCGCTCGTAGATGCGGATCGACTGGTCGAGCGGCACGTCGCCGCGCTCCAGATCGTCGACGATCCTCTCTAGCGCGTCGAGCGCCTGCTCGAAGCTCATCGCCTTGACGTCCTCGTTGATCTCACCAGCCATCGTCTATCCCTTCATCAGCCGCCCGACATGGGCGGCGACTGAAAATGCCAATCCCTGCAGATCGTAGCCGCCCTCGAGCAGGCTGACGACCCGATTGCCGCTAAGGCGCCCGGCGCGTTCGAGCAACTGACCGGTCGCCCAGTCGAAATCATCCTCGGTCAGGTTGATCTCGGCCAGCGGATCGCGGTGGTGGGCGTCGAAACCGGCGGAGATGATGATAAGATCGGGCACAAAATTGTCGAGCGCCGGCAGGATGCGCGACAGAAAGGCGTCGCGGAAAACATCGCTGCCGCTCTGCGGCGCCAGCGGCGCGTTGACGATGTTGCCGGCGCCGGTTTCGCTCACGGCCCCGGTGCCGGGGTAAAGCGGCATCTGGTGCGTCGAGCAATAGAGCACGGACGGATCGTCCCAGAAGATGTCCTGCGTGCCGTTGCCATGATGCACATCCCAGTCGACGACGGCAACGCGGTCGGCGCCATGGTTCTTCTGCGCGTAGCGTGCCGCGATCGCCGCGGTGTTGAACAGGCAAAAACCCATGGAGGTGGTCTTTTCGGCATGATGGCCAGGCGGCCGTGCGGCGACGAAGACATTGTCGGCACGGCCGGTGAAGACGTCGTCAACAGCAGCGTTGGCAGCCCCGATCGCAGTCACGGCCGCCTGCCAGCTCTTTGGGCTGGCGGTGGTATCGGCGTCGATACGGGCGATGCCGGTGTCCGGTATCGCTGTGCGGACACGTTCGACGAATTCGGGCGGATGCGCGTAAAGGATGGTTGCCTCGTCGCCTTCCGGCGCCTGGACGCGATCGAGCGCCGCGAAGGCCTCGTCGTCAAGCACACGCTCTATGGCGCGCAAACGGTCTGGCCGCTCCGGGTGACCGGGCGGGGTTATGTGCTCGAGGAAAATCGGATGGGTGTAAAGTCTCGTGACCATGCCCCGATATAGGCGCGCCTCGACGCTTTGGCCATGTTTTAGCGTCTCGCTGGTGTGATGTTCAACAGGGTTTAAGCGGGCGGGGCCGGCTGGTTCCAGCGCGAGCCGCCAGATTGCTGGAAAGAACAACCTCAGGCCGGTGACTGGTCAATCTCGGGGTGCATCGACGATAGTCGATCAGGCTGGTGCAGCCTGCCGGTGAGATTGAGCAGCCCTTCCAGAAGAACCTTGAACGCCTTCACTGCCTTCTTCGACGTCGCTTCGGGATCGTTCGAATTTGCGATCCACTGCGCCGCATGCAACGAGGCGCCGCTGACCAGCCTTGCCGCGGCTTCGGGATCGATGGCAAGAATGGTCCCCTCGTCGCTCAGTCTTTGCAGGCTCTCCGTCATCGAGCGGATGCATGTGCTCTGGCTTGGCCATTGCGATGGATCGCCGAGCACCGCCGGGCCGTCGCGAAGCACAATACGCTGGATCTCCGGCTCCAGCGCCATCTCAATATAGGCGGTGCATTCGTCGACAAAGCCCTGCCAGAGATTGTCCGGCTTGGCCGAAACGACCTTCAGCCGGGCCGACATTTCGGCGTCGATCTCGGCGATGACCGCCTGGAGAAGGCCCTTCTTGTCGCCGAAGTGATGATAGAGCGCACCGCGCGTCAGCCCGGCCGATGCCGTGAAATCATCCATCGAGGCTTCGGCATAGCCGAGCGTCCCGAAGGCCTGGCGTGCCGCGGCAATCAGCTTGGCGCGGGTCTCGGCAATCATCTCCTTGCGTGGTCTGTGCATGCTGTGGCCCTATTAACATACGCTTCGTATGCCAATTGACATACGCGGCGTATGATCTATTTAAACTCATACGTTACGTATGTAATCGTCGAACCGTCCGTTGTCGAGGAGCCAGACCATGCAAAATCCCTATACCCAGATCTTTCGCGCGCCTGGCGCCATAGGCTTCGCCGCAGCCGGGTTCGTTGCCCGGCTGCCGATGGCCATGGCTCCGATCGGGATCGTTGCGATGCTGTCACAGACTGATGGCGAATACTGGCTGGCCGGCGCTGTCTCCGCGACATATGCGCTTGCCAACGCTTTCGTCGCGCCACAGGTATCGCGACTGGTGGATCGCCTCGGCCAGACGCGGATTGTGGTGCCGACCACCGTGATTTCCACGCTCGCTTTCGCGATCCTGATTGCGGCGGCC
This sequence comes from Mesorhizobium sp. M1163, assembly GCF_040318415.1. Lineage (NCBI taxonomy): Bacteria > Pseudomonadati > Pseudomonadota > Alphaproteobacteria > Hyphomicrobiales > Phyllobacteriaceae > Mesorhizobium > Mesorhizobium sp. M1163. The sequence continues at coordinate 80,770 of NZ_JAMYMF010000017.1, forward strand.
AATCAGCATTGGCCGATATGGACGCTGTTCGTGTCATCGCTGCTGGCTGCTGTCATGCCCAGCATCCCGGCAATGGTGCGCGCGCGCTGGACTGAGATCTTCCGCAACCGTCCCGAGCTGAACACCGCGTTCGCCTTTGAATCGGCGGCGGACGAACTGGTCTACATCGCCGGGGCATCGCTGTCGGTGGGGCTGAGCGTCGCGCTTTTCCCGGAAGCGGGAGTGCTCGCGAGCACATTGTTCCTCGCCCTCGGTTCGACGGCTTTCATCCTGCAGCGTTCGACCGAACCGCGAGCCAGACCGGTGGAACATGGTTCGGGCGGTTCGGCAATCCGCCTGCGGCCTGTCCAGATCCTCACCTTGGCGCTGATCTTCATTGGCGCGACCTTTGCAACCACGGAGGTGAGCACAGTGGCGATCACCAAGGAGCTTGGCCAGCCGGGCGCCGCCAGCTTCGTTATCGGCGTCTACGCGCTCGGATCGTTCGTCGTCGGCATCATTATCGGCGCCCTGAACCTGAAAGTGCCGCTGCAAATTCAACTTGCCATCGCAATCGCCATCATTGCGCTTACCACGCTGCCGCTGCTCGTCGCCGACACCGTGCCGCTGCTGGCACTGGCCGTCTTCGTCAGCGGCGTGGCGATCTCGCCGACCTTCATCACGGCATTCGGTCTGATCGAGCGGCGCGTGCCCGAGGCGGTGCTGACCGAAGGCGTGACCTGGGTGATGACCGGTATTGGCATCGGCATGGCGCTCGGCTCATTCGCCGCCGGCTGGGTGGTGGACGCTTTCGGCGCGCAGAACGGGTTCTGGGTATCGGTGGCGTCGGGCACAATCGCATTGGTCATCGTGCTTGCCGGCCAGCGCAGCCTTGCCGCGCCGGATTGCGACATTGCAGCCTGCGACGCTGCTGCGGTCGCTGCGGAATAGCTTCCGGTGCGTCCGGCCCGAGGCGGGGGCCGGACGCATACCAGCATCGTGAGAACGGTCAAAGAATCTCGGTCTTGGCGATGTGGATGCCAAAACCTTCGAGGCCGACATAATGGCGCTCGCGCGAGGCGATCAGATTGATCGAGGAAATGCCGAGATCCTTGAGGATTTGCGCGCCGAGGCCGATCTCGCGCCATTCGTTCTCGCGCCGGCGCGCCTCTTCATGGTCCTCGCGGTCGCCGGCAGCCGGCCGCTTGCGCTCCTGATGGGCGACGCCGACCGACCCTTCGCGCAGATAGACGATGACGCCGCGCTTGCGCTCACCCATCGCCTTCATGATGGCGTCCAGCCTGTGGCTGGTGCCGAAGACGTCACTCACCACGTCCTCGGAATGAAGGCGCACCGGCACCTCGACGCCGTCGCGGATATCGCCGAAGACGACCGCCACGTGATGCATGGAATCCCAGGGCAGCGTATAGGTAAAGACCTGCGCCTTGCCGCCGGGCGTCTCGATGTCGGAACAGGCGACGCGTTCGACCAGCGTTTCCTTGCGTTGCCGGTAGGCGATGAGGTCGGCAACCGAGATCTGCTTCAACCCGTGCTTTTCGGCGAAGGCCTGCACCTGCGGGCCGCGCATCACGGTGCCGTCATCGTTGACCAGCTCGGAAATGACGCCGACCGGCGGCAGGCCGGCGAGCTTGCAAAGGTCGACAGCGGCTTCGGTATGGCCCGAACGCATCAGTACGCCGCCCTCGCGCGCGATCAGCGGAAAGATGTGGCCGGGGCGCACGAAATCGGACGCGCCGACATTGCCATTGGCGAGATTGCGCACCGTCAGCGTGCGGTCGTCCGCCGAAATGCCAGTCGTGGTGCCGTGCTTGAAGTCGACGCTGACGGTAAAGGCAGTGGTGTGGGCAGAATCATTGTCGGCCACCATCGGCGACAGGTTGAGCCGCTTGGCTTCCTCGCGCGGCATCGGCGTGCAGACGATGCCTGACGTGTTGCGGACGATGAACGCCATCTTTTCCGGCGTGCAATGGACGGCGGCGACGATCAGGTCGCCCTCGTTCTCGCGCCCGTCATCGTCCATGACGACGACGATCTCGCCGCGCTCGAAGGCGCGCAGGGCTTCAACGATCTTCTTCTGGTCGTAAGGCATGGACGCTCGTTTCACTCGCAGGGAATAGGGGAGTAAGGGAGTAGGGCAGTACGGGAGTAGGGAAAAGGAAAAAATTGCTGTCGCGGGAGCTGCATAACCTACTCCCCTACTCCCCTACTCCCCTACTCCCCTACCCCCCTACTCCCTACTCCCTACTCCCCTCCCTGTCTGTCCCCGATGCCGCAGATAATGATCGGCAATGGCGCAGGCAACCATCGCCTCGCCGATCGGCACGGCGCGGATGCCGACGCATGGATCGTGCCGGCCCTTGGTCATGATCTCGACGTCGTTGCCGTCCTTGTCGATCGACTTTCGCGGCGTCAGGATCGACGAGGTCGGCTTGACGGCGAAACGCGCGACGATCGCCTGGCCGGTCGAGATGCCACCGAGGATGCCGCCGGCATTGTTGGACAGGAAGACCGGTTTGCCGTCATTGCCCATGCGCATCTCGTCGGCATTCTCCTCGCCGGTGATGCGGGCGGCCTCGAAACCGTTGCCGATCTCGACGCCCTTGACGGCGTTGATAGACATCAGGCCGGAGGCGATGTCCTGGTCGAGCTTGGCATAGATCGGCGCGCCAAGCCCCGCCGGCACGCCGTCGGCGACGATCTCGATGACCGCACCGACCGAGGAGCCCGCCTTGCGGATACCGTCCAGATATTTGGTGAAGACGGCGACCGACGCCGGATCGGGAGTGAAGAACGGGTTTTCGGCGTCACCGACGAAATTCCAGTTCCAGTTGGCGCGATCGATCGATCTTTCGCCCATCGACACCAGCGCGCCGCGCACCACCATGCCTGGCACGATTTTGCGGGCAAGCGCCCCGGCCGCCACTCGCGCCGCAGTCTCACGCGCCGAGGAGCGGCCGCCGCCGCGGTAATCGCGCAGGCCGTATTTGACCTCGTAAGTGTAGTCGGCATGGCCCGGCCGGAACTGGCGGGCGATGTCGCCATAGTCCTTGGAGCGCTGGTCGACATTCTCGATCAGCATCGACACCGGCGTGCCGGTGGTGATCATCGTCTCCCCGTCCTCATCGACAATAAAGCCGGACAGGACCTTGACCTCGTCAGGTTCGCGACGCTGGGTCACAAAACGTGACTGGCCGGGGCGACGCTTGTCGAGTTCGGCCTGGATCTCGTCGCGAGTGAAGCGGATGCCGGGCGGACAGCCATCGACGACGCAGCCCAGCGCCGGCCCGTGGCTTTCGCCCCAGGTGGTGACGCGGAAGAGATGGCCGAACGTGTTGTGCGACATGGAACCAGCCCTGCCGGCGTCGGAGCCGGCCTAGCGCATGACCTCGAAAATCGGCGCGATTTTCGGAAAGGATCATGCGCAAAAAAAATCAAAAGTGCTACAGCGTTCGTTGCGCGCCCAGGAGGACGCGGCGCTGCAGCTTGCCTTCTATTGGCGTTTTCCACAGTGGTCAAACTGTGATCCGGCGGATTTAGTTTTGACACATTCGATTGGTTTCTGCTCAGTTCCGTTCCGTTGGACCGAGCCGCTGTACCGGCAATGATTAAAGAGGACGATGATGCGTATCCTGATTGGCGCTGTTGCCGCCACGCTGTTGATTTCCACCGCCGCCTTCGCCGGCCAGACCGAAGGCCTGATCAAGAAGGTCGACAAGGACGCGCTGACGCTGACGCTGGACGACGGCAAGTCCTACAAGCTGAACGCCGAAACCGATCTCGATGCGCTGAAACCGGGCATGGACATCGTCCTCGCGTATGACGTGACGAATGGCGAGAACGTCGTCACCGACATGGAACTGCCGGACACCGGATCGACCGAGTAGAGTCTTTTGCGAAGCTTCTTACGCGATGCGTGGGGAGCCGCACAGATATCCAACGGGATTCATTCCGCGTGATAGCAGATGGTTTTCTAGCAGTGGGGCAGACCGATCGAGGCTGCTTGCGCATCGTTGCTCATGTCTTCCTTCTTCGGATCGTTTCCCGGCCAGTACACTCCTTTTATATATTTTCCCGCCAGGTACTTCCGCATTACAAATTCCCGATGCGGTAGAAAGACGAACTTCAAAGCATCCGATATTTCGTACTCACCATCCGTTGATTCGGTGGTGACGTGTTTGTTCTCGAAGGAAATTTGCCAACAGACCTCGCGTTTGAAGTCGTCGGTGAAGCCGCCGTTGCCCGTTCTGGAAAACTGATGGCAACCCGCGCAGGAGAGGGACTGAATCCGCTTTCGGATTTGTTCCGCTGTCAGAGTTCTCGTAGCACCACCTTCGATCTCACCAATGAGGTCGGGATGTCCTTCAGCGTCGAGTATTTTCGCGTAGTCGCCGAGTGAACGATCTTCAGCGTTCATTTCCGCCGCGAGCAGGTGCTCGGGCAGGCTTGGCAACAAATGGAAGCTGTTAATGTTGGGATCAAGCAGAGGACCAGGCGCAGAACCATCGGTGCGAATAGACTTTGCCACTAGCTCAACGAGCTTGTTCGTTGCTTCGGGGTCCGGGGAATTTTTGGAAAAAAGAGTGGGCTCAGGGGAACCTGTTGTACGCGTGGGAAGCAGGCGCATCGAAGGCTTGTCGAAACGGTACTCACGGAGCCCCCATTGTCCCCCATGTAGCTTCGAGTTCGTCCGGATCTGACCGGTGCTTGATTCCGACGCGCCGAGATGGTCGACATGCATGGCCGGAGGCAGCTGAAACGTCGTCGGACCGACCGCATCGCCGTCAACAACGCTGCCGTCCTCCGCGAGCGTTATTCCCTCCAGGAAAAACCTGCGCAGCCAAATCGCGACTTCCTCGTCCGAGAACCGCTTTTCCGAAAGGGATAGCCAGAACTTCTGGATTGCCATGCAGCGCTCCGGCTTCCCCCCATTGGGCATGACTGCCTCGAAGGCGATCAGCATCTCGCCGTGGATTCGATCGGGAGCAGCCGGATTTTCCCAATCCGGATGCTTTCCCGCTATGATGCGAAACTCGCCGCAATCGCCGCCAAGCGAATCACGCAGCAGATCGACCCGATTCACGGCGGCAATGATGATGAATGGAGTTTTGCCAACGCCGAACTCCTTGTAGGGATCCTTGTCCTTGAGCATCCCTTCGGCTCGCGAACAGTCGTAGGAAAACGGCGGGCCACCATTCGGCTGCTTCGGCCGCAGTTCTTCGCATTCGTCGCCAGCAGCCGTTTTCCACCAGTTCCGGAACAGCTCGTTTCGGTCGGCGATCTTGCCCCCGCTCGACGCCACGAGTTGGTCCATCACGGCGGTGAAGGAAATTTTGTTCAGAAGGGCCGCCTTTCGCACGAAAAGCGACCGTCCCCACTCGATGGTGGGAGCGGCGCCAGCGTCGCGCCCAGGTGTCGCTTCAGTATTCGTCGAGCTTTTTCCCGCCAACTTGACACCCAAGCCACGCCGCTCCGGATGGTCTTGAAGCGGCGCCTTACCTTCGCCGGCATCGGGCGCACCTGCGGAAGACAACAACACCGCAAGCCCGACCAGCACTCCACGAACCGGCGCGAGCCGGACTGACCACAGTTGGCGAGAAAGTCGTCTCCAAGCAAAACCCAGACGACCAATATCGTTCATGCCGACCATCCCCTCAAAAAGCTTAATACCGTCTTGAGCCCCGATTAGCGGAAAGGAGATATGTAAAACGTGAAGCCGATTTTGTCTTCTGGCGGTGTCACGTGAAATTTTCACGAAGCTTTCACGCTGACGATGTGAGTTAATCGCCCTTGCGGGTATTTGACGTTAGCGGTCTACTGCCCGTGCGTGAAGACGCTACCAAAGGAGGGAAGCATGCCGGGACCAGATATCGGTTCACCAGATCGAAAATACCCGCCGATTCAGTTCGGTAGACATGGCGACGAGACAGGTGCCATCTTCAAGGATTACGAGGCTGTCGGGAAGAAGTTGGTCGAATGGGCGCAGCAAGACAGAGACTCTTGGCCCACAACCATCGATGAGTTGCGGGAGGCGTTTAAGGACCTCCTGACGATACCGGACGTCTTCAAGACGCTCACGGTGGTACGGGGCGACGACCATATCGAAGGTAACTACGAGTTTCTCCTGCGGTTGCCACCGAAGGGCCAGGTAACGGAGTCGGAGCAGATCGTCAAAGCTAATGTTGAAGACGACGTCTATCCGCTTCCGGCGCTTTACAAGGATTTCGAGCCGGGCGGACGCGACGAGGACAAGCGCGTGATCACTCAGTTGCGCTTTTTCTATGCGCGGGTTGCCGACTATACGATGCGTGGCTGCCGGTGAGCGAAAAACGGTGGGTGGAACGCTAACCAGCCAGGTCGAGCAACCCGGTCGCCAGAATTCCTGAATGTAGCCTCTCCCGGTCCGCCATCAGGCGGATCGGGAGGCATTGCCAGAACCATTCGAGCGTGGCTTTCGGCGAAGCAGGACCGTCGCCATGCCAGTTGTCCGCGGTACGGCGGAAGAACGCTGCCGCCTCTTCAAGAGCCGCCTCTTTCAAGCCAAGCTCGGCCAGCGCCGCCGCTTTCAAGCCGCCGACAAAGAAGGTCGCATCCTCGGCAAGATCGGCTGCTTCCACCGCGCCCTCGCTGTTGCCGAAGAGAAAGCGAATACAGGCGTGGTAGGCCCAATGAACGGGTTCGGCGCCATATCCTACCCGCAGCGCCCTTTGTGCGATCTCGTCTGCGAGCGCCTTCTCGCCGCAATAGGCAAGGCCCTGCGCACATGAGATCAGCGTCCAAGGATCGTTGTCGTTCATTTTGAGCGTCAGCCCATAGCAATAGATCGCTTGCTCGTACTTTTCGTTCATAAGATAGGACCAGGCCAGAGTGAGCTTGGTCCGGCTATCCATCGGCGCGAGCTTGGAAGCCATGTTTGCAAGTTTGAGGGCCTCCTGTTCCCGCTTTCTATCCCGCATGAGGCCGGGGAAGATGAGATGTCTGCTGTTGAGGATCTGCGCCAGACTGGCATGAGCGGGCGCGAAATCGGGAGCATTCCGTATGATCGACCGGAATATCCCCTCGGACCGGCTCTCGTCGGCCGGACGCCACCGCGAAAGAAGCTCATTACCACGTAGCCAGCGGTCGTAGATGTCGAGATCCATATCGGCGAGGCCCGCCGTCGTGCTCAAACGCTCTGCCGAGATCTGAACATCGAGCGCTGCGGCCAGGTGCCGGACGATCTGCAGTCTGGCGCGATGCCAGTTGCCGATCTCGATCTCCGAGTTCTCGCTCCACATGTAGTGGCCGTCAGACCTGCGACGCAGCAGCACGGCGATGTGCAATTCACCGTCCTCGCCGGTTGCAGTGGCAAGCAAGTCATAGACCTTGCGGCCGCTTGGCGGGAGAGCATCGTCGGAGGCCGAATGCTCCCTCACCGACCAGTCCCGGAACCGTGTCATGGCTGCGATCAATTCGTGGCGGAAGCCATTGATACGGATGGCATGAACCGCCTCGTGCAAGAATGGATGAACCAGGATCAGTGGGGGTTCAGCGCGCGCCTGAGCGGCGATTCCTACACCGTCGAACAGCTGCGCTGCTGCCGGAACAGCGGGGGCGAGTTGCGGGACGTGGCTGGGAGGCGCGGGAAGAGGTTCCGCCGTCTTTATCTCCGCAACCAGCGCCTGGGTTTGCGGTGACGGCTCCATGTCATAGTCGGTGCCGAGCAATTCCCACAGGTCGTTGTAGATGCGAAGCGCTCCCGCCGTGTCGCCACGTGAGGCACGGCACTGCATGAGGATACGGCAGGCTTCCTCATGCGTCGGGTCCAGATTGTGGATGGCGGTGGCGAACCTCTCCCGCTTGGCATCGTTCTGCTCGCGCCGGGCCTGGTCCTGGAGGAGCTTAACGGCCCTGTCGTGGAGATATTCGCGCTGGACCGAGAGCCACATATCGAAGCTGGGATCAATGTCCCTCAAATTGACGAGAAAGCCCCCGAACAGCCGCTTCTGCGTGATCATCACTTCGGGCACGATATTCTGTTCGAGATCGGCGATGTGGGTCGCCGCGTCGCTTGATACATGGATCGGCTGCAACCAAACATTGTTCCGATCGCAGTCGAATATCTGTATTGGAAACTGATTCGTGTCCTTCTTTATCCCACTGATTAGCTGACGCAGGGAGGTGCGCGCGGCTTCCTCACTGTTTTCGCCCCACAAAAGGCCGGCGAGGCGCTCCCGGCTTTCAATCATGTTCTTGCAAAATGCGAGGTAGGCAAAGAGCGCCTGTGCCTTACGGCTCTTGAAGGTGCAATTCACGGCGCCATGAGACATACGGAAGATGCCAAGCGTCTCAATACGGAAGCTTGGCGTTTCACTGCTCCGCGATGCTGCCCGGCTATATTGGTCCATGGGACTCTGATTACAGCAAACGCCTTACAGTACCGGAATGTTGAAGTTGATGCACCTACCCACGGAGTCGAATTGCAACACGTCGCCTGGGGGAATCTGCTGCAGGCCTGTGGCAAGAGCGCGGGCGACCGGAATGCCAATGCGATCGCGCGTCAGGTCCACGATAAAGGCCGTACAGTCAGCACGGAGGAGTGCCTGGCGCGTATTGTCGAGGAGGAGTAATTCGTCGCTGCCTTCTAAGGACGAACTCTTCGAGCCGACGGGAGCAGCTTTAAGCTTTGGATGATCGGGGGTGACCCGCTGGCTTCGCGCAATATAGGCGAGGTCATCCTGATTGAGCTTCTCGAAACCGTGCACCTGTTGCTTGGCTCGTACCAGATGATGTCCGATTTCCATCTGCACCATCTCTTTCGTTGCGGCGTGGACAGCATCGGCCATGTTCGGCCGTGCTGCGAAACCGCAAGCGAAATCGCTCCCGTCACGAGAAAACGAAAAGGCAGCGATGACCGGAATGTCAACAGCTGCGCGGATATCGACCCAGCCACACGTCCGGGTCGTCTTTCCCGACCGGTATCGGGAGAGCAGGTCCGGGAGTCCGCTATCCCGCAATACATCTTCGCCAATCGCATGCGCCACCTGGTCGCCGTGCCACCATCTCGCGACGGCATCGCGCTCGACTAGTTCCCATATTGCACGGTTTGCCGCCTCTATAAGGGTTCTTCCCGCCGCGACGCCGTTACCGAGCCTGTACGGCAAAACACCATTGCCGCTTGCGCGGCGGACGCAAAGTTCGCCCGGCAAAGCCACCGGTTCCGATGAGCCGACCTGATGCCCGGCTAGCCACAGGCGCTCGCCTCCGGTTTCGGTGACGCCGGCAAGATAGTGATCGAAGGCATCAATGCGCCGACCGGCCGTTTCGGCCCCAGGATTTCGGTCCTCCGGGTACTCGAGCTGGGAAAGATATTCGGCTGCTTCGCCGATGCAGGCTTCGAATGCCCGCTCGGAACGCCAATCGCAGCCCGCGACTCCGACAGGCTGAAAGTCGCGGAACTCCTCGCCGTGTTCATGGGGATGCGCTTGCGCCACATATATCGCGGCACCAGGTGCGTCCGGATGAGGCAGTCGAGTAATAAGACGAAGCTTCGTCGCCAACCGCGCGATCGCTATCCGATTTTCTCGTGATATCGGATCGAGCTCGTGTGGAGTTTCAAGCGAACCCGAAGCAACCGTGGCCACGTGCCCTCCATCGCTGAGCGCCCCAGCAGAATGCCCGTTGCAGGCTTGCCAACCATATCGGCCAACCGGGCGCCGGATAACCGGCTGCTTGCCTCGACAGACGATGTGGCATCTTCGCGCGTGCAGGTCTAATGCGCAACACGGGCGATCGGTGGGCGGTGCGGCCCGATTAGTCGTCCACAGGCAGCAAATCCCAGCCCGCGCAGCAGGTGGCGACATCGTGCAGGGCGGGCAGCAATTCCATCGGCACCCCAGCGGGGGTACGCAGAGCTGGGTAGGTGTCGCCGGCACCGTCGAGCACGAGATCGCGGAACCGTTTCCACGGAAAGTGGGCACCTGGATCGCTGCATCGATCAGGGTCCAGCAAGGCATGCGATGCGATGTGTTTCAAATTTGGGTACTTCGCCCAACAGTAGCGCACGATTTCAGCGGCAATCTCCACCTGCCAGTCCGAGAATGGCTCCACGACATCGCGGCTCCGCGAATTGACTATCTGGATTGCGAGGCTCCAGTCATCGACTTTGGCCTGGCCAGCGTTCACCGCAGGATACGACCGATGGTCTCGCACGTGGAGGGCGGCGCTTGCCTCCGGCACACAGGCCCATGCGAACTTGCCATGCGGCTCTTCGTCCGTGCCAGGAATCAGCCAATGCCAACTGGCCCTGTGCGCTTTCATGACGGACATGGCGCCCGCCGAACTTAGCCCTGCCGCCGCGTGGATGACCAGCGCCCTGATTCCTTCGATCGGATCGACCGCTCGACGGGACGTCGCATTATACCAGTGATCCCGTACGCCGGGATAATATTCCTCCGGAATTCTGAATGGTGCAGGTCGTCCCGACCTTGGCAAATCAAAGAGAAAAAATCTCGGATCGTTCATCGTCCGTTATCCCAGGGTCGAGACCACCTTTGTCTGCGCCACGCGTGAAGGCAGCGTGATTCCCCCGCTCGCAGCCGTCTGCCGCGCGTCGACTGCCAATCACGTGCTGCTCACGAGCAACTTACGACGACCCGGTTCAAATCGGTGCATATCCCGATCTGGAGGCGAACCCGATGTTCTCCCGATCCCTTGGTGAGGAGCGATGCCGTGGATGAACTCGTAAACATCATCGTGTTGTGGCCAACCGTCACTTTTGGCTACCGGAACCGCCGCAACACCCGAGGATCCGGCATGTCTCGCCGACCCAGACGATCGTGCTGCGTCCGGATTGGAACGCTCGCGAATCCGGCACGCCAGTGGGGAGATAGCAGATGAATGCTCAGTTCGAGTTTTGCCGGTCCATGACCCGCAACCACCAGCTGGCTGCGTCCCTGCGGCGTCCGGCAAGCTTGTCTTGGCCGATCAAGGTGTATGTTCTCGGCGGGTTCCGGCTTGAACGTGACGGTTCGGCACTGGACCTTGGCGCCAAGCCACCGACGCGGGCCCTCGACATTCTTCGTGCCTTGGCCATCTCCCAGGGCCAAGTCTGCCCGCTCGAAGGCCTGCAGGACTGGCTCTGGCCCGACCTTGACGGCGACCAGGCGAAGGCTGCCTGCGATCAGGCGCTCCACCGTCTGCGCAAATTGCTCGGCCAGACGGACCTGGTGATTCAGAGGGAGGGCAAGCTGCGCCTCGCCGCAGACAGGGTTTGGGTGGATTTGGCCGATTGGGAGGCGCGCCTCAAACGGGCTCTGGCCTCGAATGCCGTGACTGAACCGGAGCTGGAGCGGCTCTTCCTCCTGTTCGCGGGGCCTCTCTTTCTGCACGAGCGTATTGCCGCCTGGTGCTTGCCGGCCGCTGAACGCGTGCGCCGCGACGTGATCGAACTCGCGATCCGCATCGGCAAGCACTGCGAGGCTCGCAACGATCCTGGGAAAGCCCGGACTATCTATTTGCGGGCGCTCGATTTTTACCCCGACTCTGTGAGAATCTACAAGGCGCTCATTCAGGGCGACATCGCCCAAGACGATGTTGCTGGCGCGATCGAGGATTACTCCTGCTACGAGCGGACACTTCGCGCATCATGCGGTAGCACACCTTCGCCTGAGCTGCGTGCCCTCATCCAGTTGCTCTTCGCGCGCCTTGCGCGTGAGACCGGACCTGTTGGGCAATATGTCAGGGCCGGTCGAGAACGGTTTGTCCCGGTTCTCAGGCCAGCGACGATCCCGGCGTGATCAACTTCGCCTACGCGCCTCTGTCGCCGATTCAGCGCGAGATCGCATTCTGCTTCAATCTCTCGAAAGCTCACGACTAAAGCCACTCCAGGCGCCAGCCGTCCAGCCTGAGCAGGCGGTCCTGCGGCACTTCCATGCTGACCGCATCTTGTTCGGACATCCCCAGCACGAAGCGGAACAGCGCGCGCATGACGCCACCATGGGTCACGCAGACCGTCTGGCGATCGAGCGCGTCGAACCACGGCTTCACCCGTTCGAGCAGCATCTGATAGCTTTCGGCGCCCTCGCCGGGCGGCTGGAAATTCCATTTATCGAGGCGGCGTTGCCTGGTCGAACCGGGATTGTTCGCCTCGAGTTCGGCAAAGGTGAAACCCTGCCAGTCGCCAAAGCTCAATTCTACGAGTAGCGGCTCGGTACGATAGGCGTGCGGATCGAGCTTCATCGCCGCGCGCAGGCGCTCCATCGTCTCGCGCGTGCGCCGCATCGGGCTGGCGACAAAGTCGAAATCTTCGGGCCTGTCGATGAGGTCGGCCAGCCTACGCCCGTTGCGGCTAGCCTGCTCGCGGCCAAGCTCGTTGAGGTCGGTATCGGCCTGCCCCTGCAGCCGGGCCTCGGCGTTCCACGCCGTCTGGCCGTGGCGCACGATATAGACGAGCGGGTACATCAGGTCTTCCGGAAGAGGTCAGGCGGTGGCGTCAGTCCTTGACCGTCGAAATATCCGGCGCGTCGACCGCCTTCATGCCGACAACATGATAGCCGGAATCGACATGATGGATCTCGCCGGTGACGCCGCGCGAAAGGTCGGACAGGAAATAGACGCCGGAATCGCCAACCTCCTCCTGCGTGACCGTCTGCTTCAACGGCGAATTGTATTCGTTCCACTTCAGGATGTAGCGGAAGTCGCCGATGCCGGATGCGGCAAGCGTCTTGATCGGGCCGGCGGAGATCGCGTTGACGCGGATCTTCTTGGCGCCGAGGTCGACGGCCAGATAGCGCACGCTGGCCTCGAGTGCCGCCTTGGCGACACCCATGACGTTGTAGTGCGGCATCACCTTTTCCGCGCCGTAATAGGTCAGCGTCAGCAGCGAGCCGCCATCGGTCATCAAAGGCTCGGCACGTTTGGCGATGGTGGTGAAGGAATAGACCGAAATATCCATGGTGCGCAGGAAATTGTCGCGCGTCGTCTCGACATAGCGGCCGGTCAGCTCGTCCTTGTCGGAGAAGGCGATGGCGTGGACGAGGAAATCGAGCTTGCCCCAATGACTGGCGATATCGGCGAACACCGCATCGAGGCTGGCCGGGTCGGTCACGTCGCAATGGCCGGCGACATGCGCGCCCAGTTCCGCCGCAAGCGGCTCGACGCGTTTCTTGAACGCCTCGCCCTGATAGGTCAGCGCGATCTCGGCGCCATGGTCGACACAGGCCTTGGCGATGCCGTAAGCGATCGAGCGATTGTTGGCGATGCCAAGGATAAGGCCGCGCTTGCCGGCCATAAGGCCCCGTCCACCCGCCATGTCAGCGCTCTCCGCAAGGTTCTCTACTTTGTGGAGTGCCTATCGCACAGCCACAGTGCCCCTTCAAGCGTTCAAAGCGGACAGTTCGGGGGACAAAGCGGTTGCTCAGCAGTGCCGCGCGTCCTTTGGACGTGCAAAGGACGCTGTAGCGCTTTGACCTTGCGGTCGTGGGCCAGTGAAAAAATACGACACTTGGTGTCCGTGTGGCACGGCGGAAGATGACCCTTTGGCGGAAGTTTCGTTGGCCAGCGGCCGAAGTCACGCTCATGACCCCAAGCCGACTTCATGATTTGAGCTGTGGACGACCGGTTTGAGCCTAATCTAAGACATTCCGGAGACGCGGCCCTATCCCGGAAGCGGACGTTGCCAGTGAGCGCGCTGGAGACGTGATTGCGCCAAACGTGGACCGCACGCGCGCTCCTCCAGCCGACACTCCTGTTAGGCTAGAGGCACCCCATTCCTGTCGTTGCAGCGAACTGAAAGCCCGCGTTGATGATCACGACTGGATTGCGAACGGATAGCAGACGGGTGGGCTAGGAACCCATTATGCCGTTGCCAATGGGACTATTCTAAGCCTTAGTGCTCACGATGGAGCTTCGATAACATCCGAGAAAGCCGCGTGGCTCTCTCAGCGTGTTGCAGGACGTCCGATGACCACCAGGGAACGAGTTCAGACCGGGTCGCTTGCAGGGGAGCGCAGGCATGTGACCGCGCTGTACTATGACATTGTTGGTTCGACCACTCTGCTAAATCAGCTGGACCCCGAAGAATTCGGCGCTATGCAACGTTCGCTCCACAATGGAGCGGCTGCATTGATCAGCGACTACAATGGCTACCTCGAGCGGGTTCATGGCGACGGCGGCTGCGCCTATTTCGGCTTTCCCGAGTCCAGGGAAGATGCCGCCGAATGTGCGGTCGCGTCGGCAATCGAAATTGTCGAGTGGTGCGAGAAACTGGCGAGACAGTCCGAATCCAGCCTCAAGGTAAGGGTCGGCATCACCACAGGTGTGGTCGTCATCGCTGACGCTTCGAAAACGAACCTTCCGGGCGCCACCGAGATTATTGGCGTCGCGCCGGCACTGGCTGCGCGCATCCAGTCCGAAGCAGCGCCGAACAGTGTTGCTGTCGCAGAAGCCACCTATCGGCTTACCATGGGCGCGTTCGAATTCGAGGAGATCGGTCCAAGGCACCTGAAAGGATTTGGCGAACCGGTACTTTTGTGGCGGCCATTAACTCGCCGGCAGCAGTTCGACCGCTTCACAGCGTATCGGCGCGTTTCCGCGCCGCTAATCGGTCGCGAAGACGAGCTTGAATTGTGTGGCCGGCGTTGGGTTAGAGCCGCAAACGGCAATGGCCAGTTCATTCTTCTCCATGGCGACCCCGGGATCGGAAAATCCCGGCTGATCGCCGAGTTCCGCCGTGATCTTGCCGCTAAGGGTGTGCGGACCCTGGTGTTTCAATGTCAGCCGCGCGGCAATTCGGAACCGCTGCACCCGTTTCTAGAACCTCTCAGAAAGGCAATCGCAGACGCGACCGGCAACGCCGACCCGGATCGGGATGCGGTCACGCGCTACCTGCGGTCACATGGCTCGGAACTTGGCGCGTTGAATGCCGAGATCATCACATTCCTTGTCGCGGGCGAGACGGAGGGGGGCGCTGGCCAAGCCTGGCAGGTCGATCTCTCGAACGAGGAGATCAGGGCGCGTGTTGTCGAGGCCATGCTGTCACTTCTGACGTCGCCGTCCGTTCTTGGACCGCTCCTCCTGATAATCGAGGACGTTCACTGGGCAGACACGCTCACCAAAGCACTTGTCGCCAAGCTGAGCCGGTGGATCGAAACACGGCCGATTCTTGCCGCAGTAACGTCGCGCGAGGCTATCGCGCCGGACGGTTTCGGCGATCCAAACGTGCTTGCCGTCGCCTTGTCTGGCCTGACTGCTCAAGCTACCGCGGAGCTGCTCAGCACGATCTGGGAGGATTATTCGCCACCAGATGAACTGGTCGCCTTTATCTACGAGAAGAGCGATGGCGTGCCCCTGTTTGCCGAACAGCTGGCGCTTTGGATCCGTGAACGAGCGAAGGCTGGCTTGCCAGATCGGGCCGGATTGGAGGCGTTGCTTCGTGCGGATAGCATTCTGGATCTCCGGGATCTTCTCGCAGCCCGCCTCGCCAGCTTGGGGCCATTGAGACGTGTCGCCCAAATCGCAAGCGTCCTAGGGCGACAGTTCCGACGGAAACTGCTGGCTTGTGTGCTTGAACTTGGGCCTCTTGCCATACCTCTGGACGAAGCAATCGAAGGTCTTGTCCAAGCCGGGATTGTCCGTCGGAAGTCTGGCGGTATGGAAATTCGCTTCCGCCACGTGCTGATCCAGGAAGCGGCCTACGAAAGCCTCCTGAAATCCGAGCGGCAGGAAATCCACACAAGCGTTGTAAATCTCATTCAATCAGGTGTTGTTCCGCCGCTCTCCGACGAGACGATGGCATGGCATTTCGGGCAGGCCGGACAGCCTGTGCAGGCGGCGCGCCACGCTATTCAGGCGGCAGAGGCTTGCGATGTTCGGTCAGCAATGCAGGAGGCAGAAAACCTGCTGGATTTCGCTGAGAAACAACTCGCTCAGGCCGGCAGGAATGCCGAGTCGAATGAGCAGCTGCTTCGCCTCCTCACAGTTCGCGGGCCGGTCGTTGCAGCGCTTTTCGGTAGAGGCAGCAAGCAAGCGCGTGCGATCTATGAGCGCGGCGTATCGCTGTGCGCCACGGTTAAGGATCGGGATCGTGCAGAATGGTTCCCGCTTTACTGGGGTTGGTGGTTCACTGCGCCCGACTACCAGACACAGCGCGCAAGATCCGACATCCTCGTGCAGGACCTT
The DNA here is from genome assembly GCF_040318415.1 of Mesorhizobium sp. M1163. Lineage (NCBI taxonomy): Bacteria > Pseudomonadati > Pseudomonadota > Alphaproteobacteria > Hyphomicrobiales > Phyllobacteriaceae > Mesorhizobium > Mesorhizobium sp. M1163. The sequence goes on from NZ_JAMYMF010000017.1 coordinate 96,925, forward strand.
GAAGGCTCTGCAGATCCTGAGGTCCGGCTTCAGTCGCTGCATTGCGCATGGGCGACCAACATTGATGCCGGGCTGCATTCGCACTGCCTAAAATGCGTCGAGCAGGGTCTCGTTCTTTACGACGAGGATCGCGCATGTTTCAACCGCGGCCGTTACGGAGGTCATGACGCCAAGGTCTGCGGCCTGGGCGAACGTGCGTTCTCCCTGTGGTTCGTAGGCGACGACAATGGGGCTTCCGAAAGTATAATCGCTGCCAAACGATGGGCCGAGCACATCAATCATCCGAACAGCATGTTGCATGCACTGGAGTTCGAGATCGAGCTGAAACGATATCGAAACGACCATCCCGGTGTGATTGCGGTCTCCGAAAGGATCGGAGAACTCGGGCGGGCAACGCCGGGTGTACTCGCCAAGGCGGCGCTGTTCCGTGCCTGGGCGCAGGGTATGAGCGGGGACGCGGCAGCTGGCGTAGTGGCATTCGAAACCGAGCTGACACGCTGGCGCGAGATCGCGACCTACGAGGGTGCCCCCGTTTTTGAGGGCATGCGTTCGGAGTTGTTAGAACGCGCTGGACGCAACGACGAGGCCTTGTCGATACTGGATAGCATCATCGCGGCTTCGACCAGCAGTGGGCAAGTGTTCTGGCTTGCTGAGTTGCTACGGCAGCGCGGTGTGCTCCGTCATACCCTTGGCGAATCGCAGGAGGCGGTGATGGCCGACCTTCGTCGAGCGCTCGAAGTCAGCACCGAACAGCGGGCCGCACCCCTGGCGTCACGCGTGCGGCTGGACCTCGATCGGCTCCGGCTGTGAAGTCCGACACCGGCTTTGCGCAGGCGCTTGCCATTCCTGCGAATGAGATCGGTCTTAGGCTCGACCGCGAACTCTCCGCCCTTGGCGATGCCCAGTGCACAGACTCCGCAGCCACCGAGAAGCTCGCCCGCGGGCTTTTCTCCGTCCGGAGACGTTTTGGCATAACGCGGATCGGATCGTTGACCCGCCTTGATCGCGCCGGCGTGGCGGTTGCTCAAGCCGTGCGGCCATTGTCGCTCTCCAACGCTGTCTCCCAGGGCAAGGGTGAAACCCTCATAGAGGCAGCGGCCGGGGCACTGATGGAAGCGCTCGAAGGATGGGCAGCGGAGCAGGTCTCGCATGAGCGCATCAGGATCGCAAGCGCGCGCGTTCTGGGAGAAGAGATTCGGGCCCTCTATGCCGGCTGCCGAGTCCATGACTTCGACGCCGGCTGGGATCAACTGCAACTCCAGTGGACCGACGGTTATGATATTTTCACCGGCCGGGTGCTGCCAGTTCCTCTCCCCCTGGTCGATACCATCTACACGCTTCCGTCCCCGCATCCCGTGGCGTTTCCCCGATCCACGCGCGGACTCGCCGCCGGGCAAACGCTAGTTTCCGCGATCACCCATGCAGCGCTAGAAATCATCGAGCGCGCGAGCATCGCAGGAGCCAAGCGGTATCCACGTTCCTTTCCGGAAATTCGTATCGACCCCGCCCGTATTGGCGGTCCGCGTTCGTCGCGAATTCTGGCAAGCCTCGCAGCCGCGGATCTCGTTGCCGGAATATGGCTCGTCCCAGGCGATCATGATTTGCCGGTCTTTCGCTGCGCCGTAATGGAATCGGAAGCGCATCAGGAGATTGCGCCGCTGCCGGGCGAGGGGTTTGCGTGCGACTTTACCCATGATGGCGCCTTGGCCAAGGCACTGATGGAGGCGGCACAGGCCCGGGTAACCGCGCTCGCCGGTGCCCGTGAAGATATTACACGTGCCGCTTATCCCGAGTGGTACGACCGAGTGGACCTGGACACGCGTCGACGCTCGTTCCGGGTGCCAGGGAACGCCACCACGCTTCCCGCCGATAGCGTCGGACCGACCTCAGGCGCCAGCAAGCTCGACGCCGTTCTCACATCGCTAAGGCGCGCCGGAGCGCAGGCGGCCCTTGTCGTGCCGCTCCATAGCAGCACGGATCCCGATATCGAGATTGTCCGTCTCGTCGCCCCTCCGCTCAAAGACCTCATCAGAGGATAGGGATGGCGGACAAGCCGGTCATTTTCCTCGGACCGACACTGCCGCGTGCCCAAGCGGCAGCCATCCTCGACGCCGTTTATCTACCGCCCGCCGAACAGGGTTCGATCGTCCGCGCAATGAGAGCCTATCAACCGAAAGCGATAATCCTCATCGACGGTTCGTTCGGGAAGGTACCGGCAGTTCGTCACAAGGAAATCCTGTGGGCGTTGGGAAACGGAATTCCGGTGTTCGGGGCGGCAAGCATGGGCGCGCTCCGCGCCGCTGAACTGGCGGCGTTCGGCATGCAGGGCCATGGCTTCATCTACCGATGGTACGCGTTGACGCCGCTCGCCGACGACGATGAAGTCGCGGTAGCGATGTGTCCTACTGAACTCGGCGCGGCGGCCCTGAGCGAAGCGCTTATCAACATACGCCTTACGCTAAAGCGGGCATTGCGAGCAGGCATCATCAACGCCGTGGAAAGGCGATCTCTGGAAGTGCTGGCGCGGGACACGCACTTCGTCGATCGCAGCTATCCGAGGCTGCTCGCGGAGGCGCGATCTTCTCTGCCCAGCAAATCCGCAACGGCCCTGGATCGGCTTGCTGACTGGCTCCCCCGATCGGCGATCGACCGCAAACGCGAAGACGCAACCGGCTTGCTGGCGAAACTTGCATGCTGCCCTGAACTTCTGGCGCATGCGCCGATGACCCCGCCTTTCACCCTGACCGAAGCTTGGGCCTATGACCTCGGCGCGGCCGGGCTGTGGGACGACGACATTGGGTCTGTTCTTGCGGAACGGGATGGATTTTGATCTAACAGGAATACTTCAGACTGTCCTTTCAGGAGAGGGGTGGGACTGCCTGCATGGGCGCCAGTGCAAGATGGCAGTCGGGTATTGGATCCGCGGCTTCGCGCCTTGGAACACGCTTTCTTGTTTTTCCCCAACCTCCTTTCATTCAGGGTTACGAACGGCCCGAGATGATTTGGGTCTCCACGCCGCCTGACGCGATCGGCCCCGGGCCAGCCGACCGACGGATGTATGTGATCGACCCGTTGCTTGAAAAGCAGCCATACCAGTTTCCTTACCTGCCTCCTTACGCCGGTGCCCTCAGGCCGCCTGCGGTAGCCGGCCCAGACGGGCACTTCGACAACATTCCGCTGGGCACACCGGAGTTCGAGGCGGCGCATGCCTACGCTTGCGTGCGGCGGGTGCTCGACATCTGCGAGAGCTATGTGGGGCGCGAGATTCCCTGGTTCTTCGAACCGACCTATCCGCGTCTCGAGATTGTGCCGCGGCTGAACTGGGACAACGCCCAGTCGGGTTACGGCTTTCTGGAGATGGGGATCGATGAGGCCCGCGGAACCACGCAGCCCTTCGCGCTCAACTTCGATGCTGTTGCACACGAGATCGGGCATCTGGTGATTTTCGGCGTCATGGGAGTTCCCCGTTTCGATCCGCCGCATGAATACTTCGCCTACCACGAGGCAGTGGCCGATTTCATCGCGCTGATCTCGCTCCTGCACTTCGATACTGCGCTGGATTTGCTTTTGCGGCGCACGCGCGGCAACCTCCTGATCAACAACGAACTGGACCGCTTCGGCGAGCTCTCCGACGAAAAGCAGGTCCGACGGTTCAGCCACTCGCTGCGGATGAGCGACGTCAGCACGGAAGTGCATGACCTTTCCAAGCCCTTCGCGGGCGCACTCTTCGACATCCTTATCGAGATCTACCAGGTGCTGCTGTTCGAACGCGGGCTGTCCGATCTGGATCCGCGTGACTTTCGTGATCTCAGGAGTGAGCTTTCCGAAGAAGAGGTCGAAGACCTGCTTTCGGTTTCACTCGCCGCCAATGACGGCCGCCTCTTCGCATTGAAATCGGCATTGGAAGAAGCCCGCGACCTAGTGGGCGAGATCCTGGTGCGGTCGTGGGAAGAGCTTGATCCGCATGCACTGGACTATCGCGAAGCAGCCGAGGCGATGGTTGTTGCCTGCGAAAGCGGGCGTGCGCGCCGCTTCGCTGACAGCCTTGTCGACAACTTCGCCTGGCGCGAGATTTTTTGAAGGAGAAAGGGATGCCAAAGTCACCAACGCCGACAGGCAACCCACTTAAACCGTCTGGCCCGGGCGGTGGGCCAGGTCGATCGCCAAACAATACTGGAGGGAGAAGCATTATGTCGTCCGATATTCCTGCGCCACCCAGCGCGCAAAACTATTCGCCGGATCAGATTACGCTCTATGGCGTCAGGTTGAATTTCGATAATGTGGGCAAAGTTAGTCACAGAACAGCGACTTTGCCGTTGAATGAAAACTTACTTCGCATGTCCATTGTCAAGAAACGCGATGACCTCGAGCCTATAATTCCAACCAAGGAGGTGATTGCTGTCGTCTATGGATATGCCTTTGAAGGTCAATGCTACCGCAATGACAAACCAAAACTACTCATTTTTCATCCAACGTCACGAGAAACCGCCGCGACAGGATGCGGATTTGATGACCTGGGATACGTCATGTGGGGAGTTACAAAGAAAACCCCGATCATGGAACTTGCCACAAGTACTGACTTCGCCGAAGAAATCATCTTGAATGCAAACCTTCCCGGCAACCGCAGCCCAAACACTTACGGGAACAGCTTCATGCTGGCACATCGCGGCGGCCGGCTAAGCCGCGGAGGGGGGAGCCAAAGTTAGTTCTTGGTATCTTCCTTGGCGGCTTCTTGCTTCGACTTCGAGGGTGGCGGTGGCGGGAAAGCTTTGTCATCAATATTGTATGTGCTGTCAGCCTCGACCTCCATATTCTCTTCGTGTACAAGCCAATCTTTCTCGTTCTTGCTCACATAGACATCGACACTGCCGACGTTATTGCCTTGGGTCGTAACGGCCACCTCACGTTTGGCATCACGGACTTTCAGGAAAAACTCCGTCGGCGGCGGCTCGGGAAATGGTAGTTTGTCTGTTATTCTCAAAAATTTATCACTAACCGTCACGGTGAAATATATCGATTCCACGCCTGCCATTGATCCCTCCTGCAGAAGGCCGTGCTCAAATTCGGTGCGAAGCAGTACAGTGCAACCAGTTCGGCTCGTTGTAAAGGCAGTGACTACGGCCTTACCTTTCGGGCACAGAACCCACACGGACAAACTCGACCCCGGTGATCGCCATCGCAGGTCGCCTCTCCACGATTGCCAGGATGGAGCGGATAGTTGTGCTCGATCGGGGACGCATCGTGGAAGAAGGCGGGCCGGACGAACTGGTGGGACAGGATGGCCTGTTTGCCCGTCTGTGGAAACACCAAACCGGTGGCTTTATTCCTTACGAGATAAGCTAACCTACCCCTGTTGCAGGAGCCGACAAAGCTCCAGAGATTTGCGACGGAAATTGGGATTCCCGTTCTGCAGTCGCGAGCGCTCCGATCTACGCTCACGGCGCTTCGTGGCTTGAACGTCGCTCTCATCTATGAAGCTCCATAAGCTGCCCTTCCGCTCGCGGCTCCAAACGCGACGTCTGAGCAGTAGTTCGGCGACAACGCTCCTGGCCCAATCAAGACGTTCGGTGTATAGCAGAAGCGTCCGCAAGTCCGCTTTTCCACACGGCATCAAGCGCCGGCCTTTTCGATCGTCAGCCCTTTCGCCGGCGCATCAGCGCCTCGAGCTCGGCGTCGCCGCCTTCCGGCAGCATCAGCCGCACGTGCGCGTAGAGGTCGCCGTGACCGCCGGCCTTTTCCGGCAGGCCCCTGCCCTTCAGCCGCAGAACCTTGTCCGAGCTCGACCAAGGGGGGACGTTGACCGCAATCCTGCCGGTCGGGGTTTCGACCGCCACCTTGGCGCCGTGCACCGCATCGGCCAGTTCCACCGGCAGGTCGACATGCAGGTCGCGGCCCTCGACGCGGTAGCGCGGGTGCCGGCGAAAGCGGATCTTGACCAGTGCATCGCCCGGCTGCCCCGGCCCTTGCTCGCCCTGGCCTTTCAGGCGGATGGTCTGGCCGTCCTCGACATAGGCCGGCAACTTGACCGCCATCTTGCGGCCGTCGGGGAACATCGCCGTCACCTTCTCCGCGGTGGCGGCTTCCTCGATGGTGACGTCCAGCGTCACGTTGAGATCGGCGGCGGTCGGGGCCTGACGGCGGCCGCCCGCGCCGGCGCCGCGCTGCTGGGTGAAAGCATCGCCGAAGATCTGGCTGAAGATGTCGCTGTTGCCGTCGAACGGATCGCCGCCGGGACGGCCCGTGCGGAATTCGAAATGCGCGCCGCCCGGCCCTTGCTGCCGGCGGAAACCGGCGAAAGGATCGGCGCCGCCGGCCGCGCCTTCGAAACCCTGGAAACGCGGTTTGCCGTCGGCGTCGATCTCGCCGCGATCGAAAGCCGCCCGGTTCTTCTCGTCGCCGACAATCTCGTACGCCTGGTTGGCGGCGGCAAAACGGTCCTTCGCCTTGGGATCATCCGGATTCTGGTCTGGATGATACTTCTTGGCGAGCTTCCGGTACGCCGATTTTATATCCTTGGCCGAGGCGTTCTTGGCAACGCCCAGCACCTCATAGGGGTCGCGCATGCTTACTGCCCTGGAGAAGGAGTGAGTCCACGATTTGCTACCCCTATATGCGCTCGCATAGGAAGAAATTCCAGTGGCTTGCCACCATATGGCTGGCGGAAAATCAGAGCGCCTTGAAGTCCTGCATTCGCCAGGCGCTGCCGCCGGCCAGGCATACTTCGCCCTTGAACAGCACGACGCCGTCGAAGCTTTCGCGTGACGCGGTGAAGCGACGGCATGTCTCGCCGTTAGCCCTGAATTCCGCCAGTTCGGTGATGGAGCCGCGCGAGCCGGTGTCGGCATTCGCCCAGGGAACGGCCTGCCCGGCCAGTTGCTCGACGTCGGCGGAGGACACGGCGTTGCGGATCGTGGCCTGGTCGGAGGCGCGGTCCTGATCGAGCGACGTGACTGGGGCCGGCGTGCTCGAGGTCAGCACCGAGCGGTCGACCTCCGCCTGCTCGAGGCTGAAGCCGCCGCCGCCACACGCGGCAAGCGGCAGGACGATTATCACGATCATGGCTTTGGCGCTGGCCGAAGCGATAACGTTCCATTGCCCACTGTCAAAAGCTTGCGCGATACGCGACAATCGGCAATCTCCCCAGCCGGCGACAAATTTGGGAAAACTATGAGCGAAACCGGGTTAACAAGCGGTGACTTTACCGAGGCGGCGGAGCCGTTCCGGCTTTTTGCGGCGTGGCTCGACGATGCGACGAAGAGCGAGATCAACGACCCCAACAGCGTGGCTCTGGCGACGGTCGATGCCGAGGGCATGCCGAATGTGCGCATGGTGCTGCTCAAGGGCTTCGATGAGGGCGGCTTCGTCTTCTACACGAACTTCGAGAGCGCCAAGGGCCGTGAGATCCTGGGCAGCATGAAAGCGGCAATGTGCTTCCACTGGAAATCGCTGCGCCGGCAGGTGCGGGCGCGCGGCCCGGTGGAGATCGTCACCGACGCCGACGCCGATGCCTATTACGCGACCCGCCCGCGCGGCAGCCGCATCGGCGCCTGGGCCTCCAAACAGTCGCGGCCGCTGGAGAGCCGCTTCGCGCTGGAAAAGGCGGTCGCCGAATACACGGCGCGCCATGCGATCGGCGAGATCCCGCGGCCAAAACACTGGTCAGGCTTTCGCATCGTGCCGCAGAGCATCGAGTTCTGGCACGACCGTCCGTTCCGGCTGCACGACCGTGTCGTCTTTTCGCGCAACGCCGAGGGCGGCTGGGACAAGGTGAGGCTTTATCCGTAGGGGACGATGCCGCGCTGTTTCAATCGCAGGAGTGACTCCTGTGTGGCTGCGCAGGCCATCGAGGATTTTGTAGCCCGTGAGGAATGGCAACTCGCCGAAATAGAGGCAGGATTGGCTGAAGCCTCGCGCGGCGATTTTGCCAGTGCCGGCGAGGTAGAGGCTGTTGTCGGGAAATACGTCAAGTCGACCCGCCAGGCATAAGCCACAGTCAATCCGCTAAACCGAGCGGGCGCTGCGGCGGCTTGATGAAATCGGCGCGCATGGCGAGAAAGACAATCCCGAGGCCGCCGCGAGAGTCATTGCGCGCATCGTAACGGCGGCGGGACATCTCGCCGAACAACCGCGATGGGGCGTGTCGGGCGCATCAAGGGGACACGGGAACTCGTCTTGGTCGAAGCCGTATATCATCCCTCATCGCGTCGACGGCGAGACTGTCGAAATCCTCACCGTCATGCACGCCGCCCAGCGGTGGCTTAGGCCTTGTAAGTCGCTCGGCACCCAGGTCAGGCCATACCGCCTGCGCCGAACCACCCGGAACTCCCGGGCTCCAGAGACCTGGCGCTTCCGATCTCACTTCTCGATCTCGTGTGCGTGAAACGTTCCAGCTTGCGGGGACGAACCAGGGAAGGGCTCAACGCGCCGCTGGCGCAAATTCAGGAGGACGCAATGCATTCACTCAGGTTGGTCACGATAGCCGGTCTTGCCGGCCTTTTCGCTTCGCAAGCCTTTGCGGAGGACGCGATGGGGACAATGACGGTGATGAAGGGTGGCGAGGTCATGGCGATCATGCCCGATGGGCATATGGGCACCATGATGCCCGACGCGAAGATGAGCGCCGAAATGATGAAAATGGCGAAACCGATCAAGCATTGCATGATGTTGATGACCGACGCCAAAGGCAAGACATTCATGATCGACACGTCTTCGGCAAAGGCCCAGGCCGAATGTAAAAAAATGGCGATGTGACAAAGAGAGCATGGCGAGAAAACCCGCCGGTTGCTGCCGGCGGGTCCACGATGCGAGACAAGGCCAGAAGGTCTAGGCCTTTTTCCTGGTCAAGAAGGCGGTCAAGGCGGCGCGGGCTTCATCGGATTTGAGCCGCTCGCGGAAATGCTGGCTTTCCTGGCCGATGCGCTCGACAAGGTCTTCGCGCGAGCCGCGCATCAGGTCTCGCGCGATCCTCAGCGCTTGCGGCGGCTTGGCCGCGATCTGGCCCGCCGCCGCCAATACCGATGCTTCGAGTGCGTCTTCCTCGACCACCTCGTAGATCAGCCCGGCGGCCTTCGCCCGCTCGGCCGAAAAGCCCTCGCCAAGGCCAAGCAGCGCGAAAGCGCCCTGCCGGCCGAGGATCTGCGGTGCGAGCAGGCTCGAACCGGCCTCCGGCACAAGGCCGAGATCGACGAAGGGCGTCCGGAATATTGTGCGCGGCGTGGCGAACGTCAGGTCGCAATGCAGGTTGAGCGTGGTGCCGATGCCGACCGCAATCCCGTCGACGCCGGAAACCATGGGCTTTTCCACTTTGGCCAACGCCATCAGGAAATCCCAGACTTCGGTACCGCCTTCGCCGCCCGAGGCGATGACCATGAAATCGGCAAGGTCGTTGCCGGACGAGAAGGCACCGGGCACGCCGAGAAAGACATGGACGCGGATCGCCGGATCGGCGTCGCCGCCGGTAAGAGCCGCCGACATTGTCGCATACATGGCGCGGGTCAGGGCGTTCTTCTTGTCCGGACGGTTGATGCGGATGATCTGGATGGCGCCCTGGCGTTCGACGAGGATGTGGTCTGTCACGGATTGTCCTTTGTGAATTTCGGGCGTTTGCGAACGTCAGGCTGAAATCAGCGACTTGCCGGCAACGCCAAGGCTGTCGGCGCCGCCGATGACGCGCTCCTTCAGCGCGCCCACCTCGCCCAGCAGGTTCTCGGCGAAGAACCGGCAAAGCGCGATGCGGTTTTGGTCGGCAAGCGCACCGCGCGCCAGATAGGCGCTGCCAGCGGCAAGCGAGATCAGCCTGAGATAAGGTGTGGCGCCGGCCAGCGCCTCGTCCGAACGGCCTTCGGCCTGCAGGTCTTGCAGGAAACGGGTTGCCTGGGAGAGGTCGTCGAGCGCCTGGTCGAGCCGATCGGCGGTGCGGCCGAAGCCTTCAAGGTTCGACGCTCGCACCGCATCGGCGACGGCCTTGAGCTCGGCGATGTAGCCATGCACATGCTGGCCGCCGCCGAGCGGCAGTTTGCGCGTCACCAGATCGATTGCCTGGATGCCATTGGTGCCTTCGTAAATGGGCGCAATGCGTGCGTCGCGATAAAGCGCTGCAGCCCCCGTCTCCTCGATGAACCCCATGCCGCCATGCACCTGAAGCCCAAGCGAGGCGACCTCGACGCCGACATCGGTGGAAAACGCCTTAGCCAGCGGCGTCAAAAGATTGGCGCGTTCCTGCCAGTGCTTTGCATCCTCGCTCGCGGACGCGAGATCGATGGCGTGGGCGCAGGAATAGCAGATGGCGCGGGCAATCTGGGTCAGCGCCTTCATAGTCAGAAGACTGCGCTGGATGTCGGGGTGATGCACGATCGGCGCCATGCCGGCACCGCGATAGCTTGCCGCCTTGCCTTGCCGGCGATCATTGGCGTAGGCCAGCGCCTTCTGCGTCGCCGCCTCGGCGACCGCGACGCCCTGGATGCCGACGGCAAGACGCGCATTGTTCATCATGGTGAACATGCAGGCGAGGCCTTTGTTCTCCTCGCCGACCAGCCAGCCAATCGCGCCGGGCGTGCTGCCTTCGAAGCCATCGCCATAGATCATGGTGCAGGTCGGCGAAGCGTGGATGCCCAATTTGTGCTCCAGCGCGGAGCAGAAGACGTCATTGCGCCCGCCCAGCGCGCCATCGTCGCCAACCAGGAATTTCGGCACCAGGAACAGCGAAAGGCCACGCGTGCCGGCCGGCGCGTCCGGCAGCCGCGCCAGCACCAGATGGATGATGTTGTCGGTGAAATCGTGCTCGCCATAGGTAATGAAGATCTTTTGCCCGAAGATGCGGTAGGTGCCGTCGCCGGCCGGCTCGGCACGGGTTCGCAAGGCATTCAGGTCCGAGCCGGCCTGCGGCTCGGTCAGGTTCATAGTGCCCATCCATTCGCCAGAGACCAGCTTTTCCAGATATTTGGCCTTGAGCGCTTGCGAGCCGTGCTTGTCGAGTGCTTCGACCGCACCCATGGTCAGCGTCGGAGCGATGCCGAACGCCATTGAGGCGGAGTTCCACATTTCGAGCGCGGCGGCGCCGAGCATGGCCGGCAGCGCCTGGCCGCCATACGCTTCCGGCGCGGACAGCGCGTTCCAGCCGCCATCTATCCAGCGGCGATAAAGTTCCTTCCAGCCGGTTGGCGTGGTGACGGCAGCGCCGTTGAGCACCGCGCCTTGCCGGTCGCCGATCTCATAGAGCGGCGCCACCTCCTCACTGGCGAAACGGCCGGCCTCGGCCAGAATGGCGTCGACGAGGTCTTCGCCGAGTTCGCCAAAGGTGCCGGCATCGAGCGCCGCCTTCAAGCCGGCGACATGCTTCAGGGTGAAGGCGATTTCCTCGACCGGTGCCCGATACATGGCGCTCGCTTCTCCTCAGCCTGGCTCTCCTCAGTCCGGCAGGCCAAGTTGAGACCCGTGCCGGCGCAAAATCATCTGCTTTCGGAGTTCCCTGTCCATCTTCTTTTTACGTAAACGTCAAACTTTGTCACGTGGATTTTGCAATTGCCACGACGCAGGCTAAATTCGCCAAGATAGAGCAGAATACCGAAATAGGATTGCCTCGTGCTCGCAGACTTGACGCCCATCGCTGCATCGAATGCGCCTGCTTTGGCGGGCGGCCGGTTTTTGCTATCATGAAGGTAAGGTCGAGAACGGCGCAGCCTATTGGTCGGATCGCGGCACATTGTGCTCACCACCATGCTCGCTGACCCCTCATCGCAAACGCGAGGCCGAGGGAACGCTGTCGCAAGTGCCGGCGCTCAATCCGTTTCATATCCCCTCTCGCCAGTGACAACCATCAAGACCATCGACGGAGAAGCTGTCCGAGCCGTGGCATCCGCGGGCCGCGATCGAAAGCATTTCCTTAACCATGGCGGTTCAGGATCTGGCTTTGGCCAGCAAGGACCTGCTGTTTGAAAACGCCGGCGCACCCCCTTGTCCGCTCAGCGCTTCTCCTTGTCGCGGCCGCGATAACCCTGGCGCTGACGCCGGCAAGGGCCTCGGATTTCTCCGAACCGTGGAAGGATGCGGACCGGGCGCTGGTCGTCGACGCCTACGAATACAATTCCATTGACTGGACCCGGCTAGCTGCCGACAAGCGTCTTGTCGGCTTCATCAACAAGGCATCCGACGGAATGCCGCCACCCTATTTCTGTTTCGGCGACGAGACCGAGATGCGTCTGTGCAAGACGCTTTGGAAGCGCCATGCGATGGCACAGGAACTGTTCCAGACGCGCAAGGTGGTGGCCAAGGCGCTGGGCCTGAAATGGGGTGCCTATCATCTCGCCCGCCCTGGCAACCCCGTGGGACAGGCCAATAATTTCATCAATTTCGTGAAACCCGGGCCGGATGACCTGCTTGTCCTCGACATCGAGGACGATGATTCCACCCAATGGATGTCGCTCGAGGATGCCGAGGAATTCGTGCGCCATGTGCATCGTCGGGTTGGCCGCTTTCCGGTGCTCTACACCAACGGCACGACCGCCAGGCATATCGCCGACAATAAGTATAAATACCCGCTCCTGTCCCGGTTGCCGCTGTGGTACGCGCGTTATAAGCCAGACATCGATGTGCATTTTCCGATGGGCAACTGGCAGGGCTATGCGCTCTGGCAGTTTTCGGCGCGAGCAAATTGCGGCCGGTTCCGCTGTCCCTACAGGGTTGCGGGCACGCCCAACGATATCGATGTCAGCGTCGCGCCGATGAACGCGACGGAATTGCGCGCACAGTGGCCGTTCGGCGGCCTGATCGACGTGCAGCCGGATTATCTCGCCTCGATACCGGTGCCGCTCTCACGCGAGGCGGGGCTCGCCGGCACTGCCATGACCTATGCCACAGTGGCAGCACCCGCGAGCCTCGAGCAACTGGTCGCGGTATTCAGGACGCGCTTGGCCAGGTTCAGCAGCGGCTTTCAAATGCCTGCGGCGAAGGCGGCGCCGAGCCTTCCGCGCGGGATTGCCGAATATGTTGCCTGGACGCGAAACGAAGAGCGCCTGGCATCGGTGTCTGGAATTGCCCCCACCGCCGATGCGGTCAGCAGCGTCTCGACCGTATTCGGCCGCGGCCTGCGCTGAGGCTGAGGGCCGCCTGAAGCGTCAGTTCGCCTGCTCGCGCGCCACCGCCAGCCAGCCAATGTCGCGGCGGCAAAAGCCTTGCGGCCAGTCGATCCGGTCGAGCGCGGCGTAAGCCTTCTTCTGCGCCTCGCCGACGGTGCGGCCGGTCGCCGTGACGTTGAGCACGCGACCGCCATTGGCGACGAGTGCGCCGCCGTTGATGGCGGTGCCGGCGTGAAAAATCTCGACGCCGTCGCCTGCCGCTGCCTCGACGCCGCGAATGACCGAGCCCTTTTCCGGCGTGCCGGGATAACCCCTGGCTGCCATCACCACGGTGAGCGCCGCCTCGTCGCGCCAGCGCACCGAGGTGTGCGCCAGCTGGCCGTCGGCGGCGGCGTTGAGTAGGACCAGGAGATCGTCCTTCAGCCGCATCATCAGCACCTGGCATTCCGGGTCGCCGAAACGGGTGTTGTATTCGATCAGCTTCGGCCCGCTGTCTGATATCATCAGCCCGGCGAACAGCACGCCGGAAAACGGCGCGCCTGTTTCAGCCATGCCGCGCATGGTCGGCTCGACGATCTCGCGCATGGTGCGGTCGATCATCTCCGGCGTCATCACCGGCGCCGGCGAATAGGCGCCCATGCCGCCGGTGTTGGGGCCGGTGTCGCCGTCACTGAGGCGCTTATGATCCTGCGCGGTGCCGAAGGGCAGCGCGGTGATGCCGTCGCAAAGGCAGAAGAAGCTTGCCTCTTCGCCGCTGAGAAACTCCTCGACCACCACTTCGGCGCCGGCCTGGCCGAAGGAGCCGTCGAAACAGGCGTCGAGCGCGGCCAGCGCCTCGTCAAGCGTCATGGCGACGGTGACGCCCTTGCCGGCAGCGAGGCCGTCGGCCTTGATGACGATCGGCGCACCCATTCTCTCGACATAGGCCTTGGCCGAAGCCAGATCGCCGAAGCGGCCATAGGCGGCGGTCGGGATGCCGTATTTGGCGCAGAGGTCCTTGGTGAACCCCTTCGAGCCTTCCAGCCGTGCCGCTGCCTTTGACGGGCCGAAGACGCGGATGCCCTCGGCGCGAAGGTCGTCGGCAATGCCGGCGACCAGCGGCCCTTCCGGGCCGACCACGACGAGGTCTATTTCTTTCTCGCGGCAAAACCGGACCACCGCTGCATGATCCGAAACATCGAGCCTCACCAACTCGGCTTCGCCGCCGATGCCCGGATTGCCGGGCGCCGCGTAGAGTTTGGTCAGCAGCGGCGACGCCGCCATCTTCCAGGCCAACGCATGTTCTCGTCCGCCGGAGCCGATCAGCAAAACACGCATGCCTGGATTCCTTGCCCGTTCCGATCAGGACTGCGCTATTGCGCCCCGGGCGGCGGGTCAAGACATTTGGCTGTCCGCGGCGGCGATTCCGCGCCGCGAGCGGATCCGGCCTGCTTGACGCTTGACGGCATTCGCCTCTGCTGCCACTCCAGCAAAATGGAAACCGTCCAGTCGAAAGCGGCCCAGGGCCGCGTCGCCGATGCGCCGAGCGGCCACTGGGTCTATCGCGCGCTGCCGCGGGGGTTGTGGCCCTATGCGCAGCTTGCCCGATGGGACCGGCCGATCGGCTGGCAATTGCTGCTGTGGCCATGCTGGTGGTCGGCTGCACTTGCCGCGAGCGCCTATCCGCGTCCGACGGACCCGCTGCTCTCGCTGCTGCCGTCGCCGTGGTATCTGCTGCTGTTTTTTCTTGGCGCGTTCGCCATGCGTGGCGCCGGCTGCACCTACAACGACCTGGTCGACGAGGACATCGACAACCAGGTGGAACGCACACGCTCGCGGCCGCTGCCGGCCGGCAAGGTTACGCGCCGGCAGGCCTGGATGTTTGTTGTCTTGCAGGCACTGGTCGGCCTCGCCGTGCTTTTGCAGTTCAACAGCTTGGCCATCTTGCTCGGCATCGGCTCGCTGGTCATCGTCGCCATCTACCCGTTCATGAAGCGGTACACCAATTGGCCGCAACTGGTTCTCGGTCTTGCCTTTTCCTGGGGGGCGCTGATGGGATGGGCGGTCGAGTTCGGCGATCTCGATGGGCCGGCAATCATGCTCTATATCGGCTCGATCCTGTGGGTGATCGGCTATGACACGATCTATGCGCATCAGGACAAGGAGGACGACGCCATCGTCGGCGTGCGCTCGACGGCGCGCCTGTTCGGCGACAACACCAAGGCCTGGCTTGCCGGACTTTATGGCGGAGCGCTGGTCTGCTTCGCCATTGCTTTCGCCTCGGCGCAGGCACCGGTGCCGGCGCTCGCCGGGCTGATTGCCGCCGGCGCCCATCTGGCGCGGCAGATCGGCGTGCTCGACATCGACGATCCGGACCAGTGCCTGAGGCTGTTCAGATCGAACAACCAGGTCGGCTGGCTGATCTTCCTCGGCCTGATCGGCGGCGCGGTTTGGGTGGCGCTGAAGCCGCTGGTTTAGGAGCCTTTTCCCTTCTCCCCCTGTGGGAGAAGGTGGATTGGCGCGTAGCGCCAAGACGGTTGAGGGATGTTGGAAGAAATGAGGCGTTGGCGGTCCCTCGAACACCCCTCATCCGACCGAGCTCCGCTCGGCCACCTTCTCCCACAGGGGGAGAAGGAAGAGGCGCTCAGGCCTATTCCCGCGAAATAAGCTCCTCGCCGCCGATGACCAGCCTGAGGCCGAGGTCGCCGGCGCGGCGGCGGGCGAGGAAGCGCGGGCGGCGCATGGTCGAGACGCGACCTTTGCGACGGTCCTGCGCCGGGAGCGCCTTGATGGCGGCGCCGAGTGATTCTTCCAGCGTGCGAGCAATGCCGTCGGCCTCGATCAGAAGCATCGGCAGGCGGTAGGCCTCGGCCCAGGCGCGCCAGTCGGCGGCGACGTCGTCGAGATCGTCGGCGACCAGCAGCGGCACCGACAGCATCGGGTCGTTGTGCAGAAGCTCAAGCGTCACTGTGACATTGCCATCCGGATCCTCCATGGCGCGGGCGGCGACGCCGCGAAACGCGTTGGCGGGCAGAGCGATGATCGCCGGCACGCCACTCATCTCCAGCGTGCGGCGGATAACCGCGCCGCGCTGATCGATGGTGAAGGTAACGTCGCCATAGTCGTCGCGCGTGGCGTAGCTCACCACCTGCGGCAGGCGGAATGGGTCGAGGCGCATATTGCGCCCGGCCCAGACTGGCTTCAGTCCAGTGTTCATATCGTGCCTTTCCTGTTTCTCCTGAGAGCCGGTGTTTCCGGATCTCCGGGCCGGTTTTCCCAGCCTCGTTGTGGAGAAACATTAGCGCGAGCTTCTTATCCTCGCGCTTAAGAAAGTCGGTTAAATTTTGCTGATCCGAGGCGGATGGTTATCGGAATACGAACCGGCGCGGGCCGGCGAAAGGATCAGATAACCTTACCGGGATTCATGATGCCGGCGGGATCGAAAGCGGCCTTCACCCTGCGCATCAGCTCGATCGCGATCGGCGGCGCCGTCGCGATCAATTCGTCCCGCTTCAACTGGCCGATGCCGTGCTCGGCCGAGATCGAGCCATGAAACGAGCGCACGACGTCGTGCACGGCCTTGTTCATGACGTGGTAAAGGCCGAGAAACGCCTCGTCGTCACCGTCGACCGGCCGGGAAATGTTGTAGTGCAGATTGCCGTCGCCCATGTGGCCGAAGCAGACGACGCGTGCGCCGGGACTGACCGATTGCACGGCGCCGGCGGCCTTTTCGATGAAGGGCGGGATCGACGCCACCGGTACCGAGATGTCGTGCTTGATCGAGGCACCTTCGGGTCTCTGCGCCTCGGGCAGCACTTCGCGGAAATTCCAGAACGCATCGCCCTGGGCGATGCTTGACGCGATCACCGCATCGCCGACGATCCCTTGCTCGAGGCCTGCCTCCAGCACCTCTTCGATCAGCGCCCGTGCATCCTCGGCCGAGCGGCCCGACGAGATCTGCATCAGCACATACCACGGCCAATCGCCGGCCAGCGGCCGCACTACGCCTTGTTCGTGGGCAAGCGTGAAGTCGTAAGGCCTCTGGCCGATCAGCTCGAAGGCGGTGAGCGCTGCCCCTGCACGGTCCATCGCGAGGCTGAACAGCGACAGTGCCGCCTCCGGCGATGACAGGCCGACAAACGCCACCTCGCGCCCCTTGGGCTTGGGGAAAAGCTTGAGCACGGCGGCGGTGATGATGCCGAGCGTACCCTCGGCGCCGACGAACAGGTCCTTCAGATCATAACCGGTATTGTCCTTCTTCAGCTTGCGCAGATCGTCGAACACTTCGCCGGTCGGCAGCACCACTTCGACGCCGAGGCAGAGTTCGCGCGCATTGCCGTAGGCAAGCACGCCGGTGCCACCGGCGTTGGAAGAGAGATTGCCGCCGATCTGGCAGGAGCCTTGCGCGGCAAGCGACAGCGGAAACAGCCGGTCGGCGGCATCGGCCGCTTCCTGCAGCGTCTGCAGGATGACGCCGGTTTCGACCGTCACCGTGTTGGACAGGGTATCGATCTCACGGATGCGGTTTAGCCGCGACAGCGACAGCACGATCTCGCGGCCGGACGCGTCCGGCACCTGGGCGCCGACCAGCCCGGTGTTGCCGCTTTGCGGTACAATCGGCGTGCCCGTTTCGCTCGCCAGCCGCATGATGCGGCTGACCTCCTCGACGGTCCCCGGCCTCAGCACCAGCGCCGTCCTGCCGTGCCAAAGTCCGCGCCGCTCGGCGAGGTAAGGCGTGATGTCCTGCTGGTCGCGCAGCGCATATTTGTCGCCGACGATTGTCACAAAGCGCGCGATGACGGCAGGATCGAGGTCGGGGGAAATGTCGTTCATGGGTGGAAACTATGGTGCTCAATCCATCTTGTCACGAGGGGCGATCTTGTCACGCGGGGCGGCGGCGCGCGAAAGCCTGTCGTTGATCGCCTCGCCCAGCCCTTCGAACGGGATCGGCTCGACGGCGATGGTTTTGGCGCCGCTGCCATCGAGATCCTGCAGATGAGCGAAGAGATTGCTTGCTGCCTCGCGCAGGTCGCCGGTCTCCGACAAATTGCGCAGTGCGGCTGCATCGCGCCAGCCCTCGGCACGGCGGCGGCCGAAGGCCAGCAAGGCTTCGCCTGTGGCGACCTTGCCGGCATTGAGCCGCACCGCCGCACCCGGAGCGTAATGCGAGGCGAGCATGCCGGGCGCCTCGATGTCCGAAGCGCCGCGCAGCAACTTTGTCCCGGCCACTGCTTCGATCTCTTCGGCGGCAATGCCGCCCGGTCGCAGCAGCCGCAGCTTTCCGGCTTCGACCTTGAGGATCGTCGATTCCAGCCCGACCCGCGTCGCGCCGCCATCGACGATGAGCTTGATCCGGGGACCGAGGTCGGCGGCCACGGCCTCGGCCGTGGTGGCGCTGATCCTGCCCGAGGAATTGGCGCTGGGCGCCGCAAGCGCGCGGCCGAACCTGGCGATCAGCTCGCCGCCAAAGCCTTTCGGCATGCGCAGCGCGATGGTGTCCAGACCGGCGGTGACCAGCGGATGAATGCCGTTGCCGGGCCGCTGCGGGAGAACCAGCGTCAGCGGTCCCGGCCAGAATGCCTGCGCCAATCTTTCCGACAGCGGATCGAACAGCGCGATGCGCTCGGCCATCGTCGGATCGGCTATATGGGCGATCAGCGGGTTGAAGCGCGGGCGACCCTTGGCTTCGAAGATACGAGCCACGGCAACGCCATTGGTCGCGTCGCCGGCCAGCCCATAGACGGTCTCGGTCGGTATGGCGACGACGTCGCCGCTTTCGAGCAGCGCCAACGCCCTTTCCATCGCCTCGCCGACGGTACGAATTTCAGCCACTGTCGTCACCTCACGGATGCGGGTGCCTAATACGGCGACGCCGGGCGAGCAAGCCCAGGCGTTGGCGAATCGCAAATCGCTAAAATGCTATGTTTCCCCGCAAGCCGGCATCAACTGCCCTCGGCTAGGGTGCCGTCTTCTTGGGCAAGGGGAACTATCATGCTTTCGATGCGTATCCTTGGTGCGCTTGGTCTGGCGGTTATGGCCGGCACGGCACAGGCCTCGTCGCTGGTTTTTCTCGGGCAGACGACGGCGACGCCTTCGGTGGTCGGTACGGTGGCCAGTCCCGGCTCGGTCGAGCGGACGAAAACACCGTCGATCGTCGCGCTTGGCGAGAAGCTGGCCAACGTCAATGGAAACGTCACCGATGAAAAGGTCGCGGCAATCCCGAGCCAGCCGAGCCATGGCTTCACCGGAAGCCCGATGATCATTCGCGGCGGTATCGTCGGCGATGCCTTTGCAACGCCCGCGCCCAGAGCCGCGCCGGCCACCGCCGCCGCGCCCGCCGCGAACAGCAAGGCCGATCCAAAGGTCGCCAGCAAAACCCCTGAGCCGGCAGCGCCGCAGCCTGCGCCGCTAGCAGCTCCCGACCAGCCCAAATAGCGCCACAAGCGATGATTTTTTCCCAGACGTCAGCCGGCTATCTTGGAGAAATCCGCGACCCGGTCGGTCGCCGCGCGGATGCGGGCGAGCAATGCCAGGCGATTGGCGCGCACCGCCTGGTCCTCGTCGTTTACCAGGACTTTCTCAAAGAATGAATCAACCGGCTCGCGCAACACGCTAAGCGCCAGCATGGCGGCGGAAAAGTCTTCGTTTTGAATTCCTTCGCCGGCTTGCCTCTCGGCCTGATTCACCGCCGCGAACAGGGTTTTTTCGGCGCCCTCCCGGAACAGAGCCGGCTCAACGCTGCTTGCGATCGCTGTCGCCTTCTTCTCTTCGGCAGCCACGATGTTGGCCGCGCGCTTGGTGCCGGCAAGCAGGTTCTTGCCGTCCTCGGTGTCGAGGAACGAGCCAAGGGCTTCGACCCGGCGGACGATTTGCAGAAGGTCGTCGTTTTGCGAAGCCCCCTCATCCGGCCGCTTCGCGGCCACCTTCTCCCCGAGGGGAGAAGAGGTCGCCAACGCCGGTGCCAGCCTCTTCTCCCCAGCGGGGAGAAGGTGGCCCGAAGGGCCGGATGAGGGGGCAGCGCCACTCGCCAGCACCGCGTCGATCAGGTCGTGCCGCGCACCCTGATCGCGGAGATAGACTTTGAGGCGATCGTGGAAGAAGGAGAGGAGATTGTTGATCTCTTGCTGCTGCCTTTCTCCGGAACGCTCAAAGGTGTTGTTTGAGATTGCGGAATCGCGTTCGATGACGAGATCGGTAAGCGAATCTCCTCCGAGTTGCTGCTCTAGCTCCGCAGCAATTTCGAACTGTCGGTCGAGTTTGGGATCGCGTATGTGACCTGCAATATCTTCGGACGCGATATTGGCCACAGATTTCAGGGACAACCTAATCCCGTTCTCAATCAGTATCCTCGTTACCCCCAGCGCCGCTCTCCGCAGCGCATAGGGGTCCTTCGATCCGGTCGGTTTTTCGTCGATCGCCCAGAACCCGACCAGCGTATCGAGCTTGTCGGCGAGCGCCACGGCGATCGATACCGGATCAGTCGGCACGCGATCTGACGGCCCCTGCGGCTTGTAGTGCTCCTCGATCGCAGCGGCGACCGACGGATGCTCGCGTTGCAGCAGGGCGTATTTGCGACCCATGGCGCCCTGCAGTTCCGGGAATTCGCCAACCACCTCGGTGGTGAGATCGGCCTTGGCGAGGACGGCAGCGCGACGCGCCAGCGCGGTAATCTCCCCCCTTGAGGGGGAGATGTCGCCGAAGGCGACAGAGGGGATCGGTGCATCCTGACGCGACTCTCTCTTGTGGACCGAGGATGCCGGCGCTTCACGCGAAGCGACCCCCTCTGGCCTGCCGGCCATCTCCCCCTCAAGGGGGGAGATTGCGCGCACCACGATTGGTGCCAGTTCTTCGGCCAAGCGCGCAATCCGCTCCACCCGCTCGCCCTGCGTGCCGAGCTTGGCATGAAACGTCACATTGAGATGGTCGAGGCGGGCCATGCGCTGGTCGAGCGGCTTGTTGAGGTCAAGCCCGAACTTTTCCGCCGATGCCTGCAACTGGTCGAGATCCGGCAGGTCGCCCTGGTCGGTCTTCCAGAAATAGAGCGCGTCGGACAGGCGGGCGCGCACCACCTTGCCGTTGCCATGGGCGATCTCCTTGCCGCCATCCTTGGCCTCGACATTGGCGGTCAGGATGAAGCGGTTGGAGAGCTCTTCGCCCGCGCCATGCGGCCGCGTCACAAAACACTTCTGGTTGGCGCGGATGGTGAGCCGGATCACCTCGGCCGGAATGGCCAGAAAATCCTGCTCGAATTCGCCCATCAGCACGACGGGCCATTCGACCAGGCCCGACACTTCCTCCAGCAGCCCCTCGTCCTCGACGAGGTCGAGCCCGCTGGCGAAGGCGAGGTTCCTGGCATCGGCAAGAATGATCTCCTTGCGTCGGTCGGCATCGAGCACGACCTTGGCCGCTTCAAGCTTGGCGACGTAATCGTCAAAGCGGCGCACCGTGATGGCGCCCGGCGCATGAAAACGGTGGCCGTAGGTGACGTTGCCTGAGCGGATACCGTCGATCTCGAAATCGACCACCACCGGCTCCTCGGTTTCCGGGCCGAAGGTGCACAGGATCGATTGCAGCGGCCGCACCCAGCGCAGCGACCCGGGCTTGGCCGACGCCGGCCCCCAGCGCATCGATTTCGGCCAGGGGAAGTTGCGGATGATGCCCGGCACCAGCTCGGCGATGATCTGCTCCGCCGACCTGCCCGGCCTGGAAATATGGGCGACATAGAAGTCGCCCTTCTTCGGATCGGAATGGACATGCGCCTCGGCAATCGAGGCAAGGCCGGCCTTGCGCAGAAAACCTTGCACCGCCTGCTCGGGCGCCTTGGTCGAGGGGCCCTTGATCTCCTCGCTGATGTCCTTCGAGCGGGCGGTCAGGCCGCGGATGTCGAGCGCCAACCGACGCGGCGTCCAATATTCGCGCGCCGCCTCATAGGTCAGCCCGGCTTCGACCAGACCGTCGGTCAAAAGCTTCCTGAGATCGCCGGCCGCCTTGCGCTGCATGCGAGCGGGGATTTCTTCGGAACGAAGTTCTAGAAGCAGGTCAGGCATTGAAAGAGCTCACGCGACAAAAAACAGCCGCCGCTTCGCGGCGTCCTCCCCCATCGAGGCGGAGGTAAGCGGGGCATAGCAACTCGGTCGGCTGCTGTCACCCTTCCCAGCAAGATCGGGCCAGCACGATCAAGGCGTCCAGCGGCGATTTCCGAAAAAATTCAGCCTCCTGTCGGACACGCGCCGGTCCGCCCGTCCTTGGATCAAAGATTTCCATGAACCGAACGCAGCGCTGAAGCGACCAACGCTCAGGCAGAGAGCTATTGGCTGAACGACCATGAAAACGGCATCGACATTCCTGCAGATCCTCGCGCTCAGCGCCTGTTTTACAGCGCAGGTGCACGGTGCCTTCTCGATGCCCGGCGTCCGGCAGGCGCTGCGGACAATAGCCGGTGCAAGCGGCCAAGGCACGTTGCCAATCAGCGCCCCTGTCGAAATCGCCTGGAGCTAAGCCGCCATTCCACCCGCCTGCGTCAGCAGAAACGCCTCGCCGCAGGCTTTGGCCAGATTGCGCACCCGCAAGATGTAGCTCTGGCGCTCGGTGACGGAAATGACGCCGCGTGCGTCGAGCAGGTTGAAGACATGGCTGGCCTTGATGCACTGGTCGTAGGCGGGGAATACCATCCTGTGCATCGCCAGATTGTCGTTCGACGCCGGCGCGCCGGCTTGTAGCAGCGCCTTGCACTCGGCCTCGGCGTCTTCGAAATGCCTGAGCAGCATCACCGTGTTGGCGAATTCGAAATTGTGGCGCGAATATTCCTGCTCGGCCTGCAGGAA
Source organism: Mesorhizobium sp. M1163 (assembly GCF_040318415.1). NCBI lineage: Bacteria > Pseudomonadati > Pseudomonadota > Alphaproteobacteria > Hyphomicrobiales > Phyllobacteriaceae > Mesorhizobium > Mesorhizobium sp. M1163. The sequence goes on from NZ_JAMYMF010000017.1 coordinate 119,801, forward strand.
GACGTCGCCATAGGTCACCTTGTCGGCGCCTTCGCGGCCGTTGAAGTTGAGGTCGTAGACATTGTCGACGCCCTGCACATACATGGCCAGCCGTTCCAGCCCGTAAGTGAGCTCACCCGCCACCGGCGCGCATTCGATGCCGCAGACCTGCTGGAAATAGGTGAACTGCGACACCTCCATGCCGTCGCACCAGCACTCCCAGCCCAGTCCCCAGGCGCCCAGTGTCGGGCTTTCCCAGTCGTCCTCGACGAAGCGGATGTCGTGCAGCAGCGGATCGATGCCGATCGCGGCCAGCGAGCCGAGGTAAAGCTCCTGCAAATTGGGCGGATTGGGCTTCAGGATCACCTGGTATTGGTAATAATGCTGCAGCCGGTTCGGATTTTCGCCATAGCGGCCGTCCTTGGGGCGGCGCGAGGGCTGGACATAGGCCGCGTTCCAGCGTTTTGGGCCGAGCGCGCGCAATGTCGTTGCCGGATGAAAGGTACCGGCGCCGACTTCCATGTCGTAAGGCTGGAGGACGACGCAGCCATAGTCCGCCCAATAATTATGCAAGGTCAGGATCAGCCCCTGGAACGAGCGGCTGGGATGCGTGTGGGCAGGGATGTCAACGGTCACGGCGGCCTCCGGCGGGATGCGGCACCTCGTAGAGTGCCGCTCCGCGACCGTCAAGGCGATGGGGTCACCCCTTCGGGGCGGGCGCCGGCTCGGGCTTTACGTTCGGGGTTTCCTGCGCCGTGTTGGATTCGATCGGCGGCAGGCCCTTCATCAGCTTTTGCTGCAAGGCGGCAAGCACGTCCGGGTCCGGCTTCAGGTCGCGGGCCTGGTTCCACTGGAAGGTGGCTTCCAGCTTGCGGCCAACGCGCCAGTAGGCGTCGCCGAGGTGATCGTTGAGCACCGGATCCTCCGGCTTCAACGAAACGGCGCGTTCCATTTCGCGCACAGCGTCGTCGAACTGGCCCAGGCGATAATAGGCCCAGCCCAGCGAATCGACGATGTAGCCGTCGCTCGGCCTCAGGTCGACGGCCTTCTGGATCATCGCGAGGCCTTCCTTGAGGTTCATGTCCTTGTCGACCCAGGAATAGCCGAGATAGTTCAAAACCTGCGGCTGGTCGGGGTAGAGCTCCAGCGCCTTGCGGAAATTCGGCTCGGCCTTCGGCCATTCCTTCAGCCGCTCATAGGCGATGCCGCGCTGGTAGAAGATGTTCCAGTTGACGGCGGTCGGCGTCTTCAGCACCTCGACCGCCTTGTCATAAAGATTGGCGGCGGAGCGGAAATCCTCCTTCGAGGAATAGACCCCGCCGAGCGCCAGATAGGCGCGCATGTCGTCGGGATGCGCATCGACGATGGCCTTGAGGTGGGTGATCGCCTCGTCGTTGCGGTCGAGATCGGCAAGGTTGAGGCCGAGCTGCAGGTCCGAAAGCTCCTTCAGCGGCGAACCGGCGGGAATGCGGCGATAGAGCGCGATGGCGCCCTCGCCGTCCTTCAACTGCTCGGCAACGGCGGCAAGCTGAACGAGCGCCGCGTCATTGTCGGGCCGCAGCGCCAGCGCATATTGCAGATAAAGCCGCACGAACGGCTCGCCGCCGCCGCGGTTGAGCGCGGTGGCGAGATCGAGCAGGATTTCCGAGGCGCCGTCCGACGGGCCGGCAGCGAAGGGTTGGATCCTTTCGCCCTTGTTGATCTTGTCGCGAAGGGCTGCAATCTCGACCTTGCCGGGCGCAAATGTCTCGGCCTGGTCGAGCACCGACAGCGCCTTGGCCTTGTCGCCCTTACGGGCGAGGAAAGAGGCGTAGGCCTGCGCGTTGCGCATCCATGTTTCGGGGGCGGCACCGCCGGCGGCCGTGTCCTGCAGGGTGGCGGTGTAGAGCGCATCCGCCCTGTCGGGCAGGCCGGAGGCGTCGGCAATCAAGGCACGGTGGAAGGACTTGAACAGGCCGAACCAGTCGGGGCCCTGCAGCTTGTCGATGGAAGCCATGGCCTCGCCGGCGTCACCCGCACCCTGCTTGGCCCAGCCGGTCATGACGCCGGAAATCAGCCGGTCGAGATCGGATTCGAGCGACAGCTTGAGCCAGTATTCGGCCTTGGAGAAATCCTTCTTGTGGAAGGAATCGATGGCCAGCGCCAGGCGCGAGAAGCGCTCGACATCGGGAACCGCCTTGAGCTTGTCGGCGTAGACCAGGGACTCATCGAAGCGCCCCTGTGCGATCAGCGACAGCATCAGGCTCTGCTGCAGTCCCGTATCGTTCGGATCGAAGGCAAGCGCCTGCTTGTAGTAGGAGACGGCGCTGTCGAGGTCGTTGTCGCCTTCGGCAATCCGGGCCGCGAGATAGGCCCCCGAGAAGGATGTGATCCTGACCGGCTCTGCGGTCTGTTTGGCATGGACCGGCAGAGCCGAGATCGCCATGCCCGTCGCGATTGCCAGCCCCGTCAGCCAGCGCGCATATCCTTGCCGCATCATATCCCTTTCAGCCAAACGCCATCTCCGCGTCAGCGGGATCGCCGTAGACTCGATCTTTACAGGTAAAGCATGGCCTTTTTGGGGTCGTGCTTCAACCCGGCCCGAATTCACAATCGGGTCAAGCAATTAATAAACCATGCCGAAAGGGCCTGAACTGCGACCCTTGACCGCGTGGCGTCCGCTTTGGCGCTGCCTGCGCGTCGCTATTTGCCCGATGCCGTAAGCGATCCATAAGCGCCATCGGTTGAAAGCTTCCGCCATGCAACTTTGCGTGGCAGGATGAGATTTCAATTCTTGCTTCGCCAGCCATGGGGGCGCCGATGCTGGAAGTGCCGCGCGACGAAGAAGCCTTCGCCATCGTCGATCGTATCTACGAAGCAGCGTTCGCCGCCGCCGACGCCGGAGGTCAATCCCAGAAGGGCCGCCGAACAAGCCGGTAAGTGAGGCGTCACGGCCCGGAACTCAGGACGTTTGCGAAAGCCTTGCGTCGAGCGCCTGCATGGCGACGGTGACAAGATCGTGCAGCCGTTTTTTCGGAATGCCGTCGCGTGCCTGCACCGAAAGGCCGTGCATCAGCGTGGCATAATAATCGCCCAACGCCGCGGCGTCGGTGGCCGGCTTCAATTCGCCATCGCGCACGGCCTTTTTCAATCGCTCGACGATCGATGCGGTACGTGCCAGCCGGTGCTCCGCCAGCCATTGCAGCACGGCGTCATTTTCGACGGCGCAATTGGTCGCGGCCGTCACCACCATGCAGCCCTGCGGCCGCCCCGGCCGCGTATAGATTTCGACGGCGTCGCGAAGCATGCGCTCGATGACGCGCCGGACGTTTGGTTCTTCCTGCAGCGCGCGCGTGGCGAAGCCGCCCTCATTGGCTTCGTAAAGCGCCACCGCTTCGCGAAACAGGTCCTCCTTCGAGCCGAAGGCGGCATAGATGCGCGCCGATGCGAGGCCAAGCGCCGATACGAGATCGGCCATCGAGGTGCCCTCGTAGCCGCGTCTCCAAAAGGCGTCGCGGGCTTTCTCAAGCGCCTGGTCGCGGTCGAATTCCCTTGGCCTGCCTGCCATGGCGGTCTCCAATTTTTGTCGATCAACAAATAATCCGCTTGACTTCGGATTGCAAATCTCAATTCTTTGTCGATCATTAAATAATTGTCGACAAGGAGACCGGCATGAGTTCACTCGATCAAGGCGCGCCGCTCGGGGCGATGGCAGCGCAAGGAACAACCAGCGCGAAGCGCGGCGCAACGCTGGCGCTGCTCGCCTTCGCGCAGCTCATCATCGCGCTCGACCTCAACATCGTCTTCGTGGCGTTGCCGGAGATCGGCGCCGGCCTCGGATTTTCAGGCCAGACCCTGCAATGGGTGGTCAGCGCCTATACCGTGTTCACCGGCGGCTTCCTACTGTTCGGCGGCCGGGCCGCCGACCTGATCGGCCAGCGCCGCGTCTTCATCTTCGCGCTCTGGCTCTACGCGCTCTCGTCCCTGGTCGGCGGCCTCGCATGGTCGCCGCAAATCATCATTGCGGCCCGCGCCGTGCAAGGCATCGGCGGCGCCTTCCTGTTTCCGGCGACGCTGTCGCTGATCAACCGTCTGTTCGCCGAAGGACCGGAACGCAACCGGGCGCTCGCCGTCTGGGGTGGCGCAGGCGCCAGCGGCCTGACGCTCGGTTCGCTTGCCGGCGGGTTTCTGACCAGCGCCTTCGGCTGGCCGTCGGTCTTCTACGTCAACGTGCTTTTGGCCGGGATCGCCATCATCGCGGCTTTCGCCATCATTCCGCGCGATCCGAAGCCGCACGAGCACCGCAGCTTCGATCTGCCGGGCGCGCTGACCGTCACCGCCGGCGCGACCTTGCTTGTCTTCACACTGGTTCAGGGGCCCGAATATGGCTGGGGATCGACCGCAATCATCGTCAGTGCAGCACTGGCGGCATTCTTCCTGATCGCTTTCACGATGATCGAGGCGAAGAGCGCCGATCCGCTGATGCCGCTGCGCCTGTTCCACAACCGCAGCCTCGTCGCCGGCATGACGATCACCTTCCTCTACATGGCCACTTTCGGAGCGCTGCCCTACTTCCTCACCGTGCTGTTGCAGAACGTGCACGGCTTCACCGCCTTGCAGACGGGCCTCGCCTTTCTCGTGCCGTCGGTCGCCATCGCCACCGGCACGCAAGCCGGCGAGCGTCTGGCGACGCGCTTTTCGACGCGCAGCACGCTGGTCGGCATGATCGTCGGCGCGGTAGGCACAGCATTGATGGTATCAGGCGCGACCGCGGAGAGCAGCTATCTGTCCCTCGTACCCGGCCTGATCGTCTCCGGCGTCGGACAAGGCATCGTCTGGACAGCAATGTGGATTGCCGCCGCTTCCGGCGTTGCGCATGATCAGCAAGGCGTCGCCTCGGGGATGGCTTCGACGACACTCAATGTCGGCAATGCCGTCGGCATGGCCGTGCTGATTGCGATTGCGAACAGCCAAATCGGCGAATTGTCCGGCAATGCCTTGAAAATTGCCGTCGCCGACGGCATCCAGGTCGCCTTCTGGCTCGCGGCGGCGGGCATCGTCGTCAGCCTGCTCGCAGCAATGGTTCTTCCGGCAAAGGCGCGATGAGAACAGGCGCGGGCGCCGACGCCTGTCAATTCACCCGGCTGATGCAGAAATCGATGACGTCGATCAGCGCCGATTTCTGCGGCGTCGCCTCGAGCGGCGCCAGCGCGTCACGGGCGATCTCGCCGAAGTGGCGGGCGCGTCCGATGGTGTCGGCAATTGCGCCGTGGCGGAGCATCAGGCCGACGGCCTTCTCCAGTCCGGCATCGTCGGCGGCATTGTCCTCGATGGCGCGTTTCCAGAAGCTGCGCTCGGCCTTTGTGCCGCGCCGATAGGCGAGGATCACCGGCAGCGTCACCTTGCCCTCGCGGAAATCGTCGCCGACATTCTTGCCGAGGTCCTTGCTGGTGCCGCCGTAATCCAGCGCATCATCGATCAGTTGGAAGGCAAGGCCGAGATTCATGCCGTAGGAGCGGAGTGCTGCGCGATCATTGCGCGTCGCCTGGGCGATGACCGGGCCGACCTCGGCGGCGGCCGAAAACAGCGCCGCGGTCTTGGCCTTGATCACGGCGAAATGCTCATCCTCGGTGGTCTCGAGGTTTTTGGCGGCGGCGAGCTGCATCACCTCGCCTTCGGCGATGACCGAAGCCGCACTCGACAGGATGTCGAGCGCTTCCAGCGAGCCGACATCGACCATCATGCGAAAGGCCTGGCCGAGCAGGAAATCGCCGACCAAAACACTGGCCTGGTTACCCCAGATCATGCGCGCCGTCTTCTTGCCGCGCCGCATGCCGCTTTCGTCGACAACGTCGTCGTGGAGAAGTGTCGCGGTGTGCATGAATTCGACCGAGGTGGCGAGCTTGACGTGGCCGTCACCGGAATAGCCGAACATCTGGGCGGCGGCGAGCGTCAGCATCGGCCGCAGCCGTTTGCCGCCGGACGAGATCAAGTGGTTGGCAATCTCCGGGATCATCTCGACGTCCGAGCCGGCCTTCGACAGGATCAGTTCATTGACGCGCCCCATGTCGGCGGCGGTCAGGTCGATAAGGTCCTTGATCGAGGCGGCTTCCCGCTTCCCGTTTTCAATGTTGAGAACGACACCCACGGCAAAACTCCCAACCTCGATATGCACGACGGCAACATGGTCCCTGGACAGACTCTAGGGCGGCAGCCACCGGTGCGGCAAGAGGCGAATTGGCGCGGCGGCTCTGGTACATAATCACGTCCACGTTTACATCAACGCCGCAAACTGCGAGTTTCATTCGATGATAGAGCTCATCCGCACCAACGACGCCGTCATCATTTCCTTTGTCGAATCGCTGATGCGCGATGCCGGCATCGGCTTTTTCGTCGCCGACCAGAACATGAGCGTGCTCGACGGCTCGATCGGCATTCTGCCCCGCCGTGTCATGGTGGACGCCGACAAGGCCGATGCGGCGCGGCGCATCCTGACGGATGCCGGCATCGCCAACGAGATCCGCCAAAAATAATGTCCGCGTCGCCCGCTGCCCTTGTCCCGGACATGCCGGCTCATACGGTCGATGCCTTCCATCGCGGTCGCTTCTGGCTGGTGCAGCCGAGAAAGGCAGGCCACCGCGCCGGCATGGATGCGATGATGCTGGCGGCTGCCGTGCCGTCCTCGTTCGCCGGGCGGCTTGCAGACTTTGGCGCGGGTGCCGGTGCCGCCGGCCTGGCGGTACTGTCGCGCTGCCCCGGTGCCGAGGCAGTGCTCGTCGAGCGTTCTCCGGAAATGGCGGCCTTCGCCACAACCACGCTTGCCCATCCCGGCAACGCGCATCTCAGCGACCGCGCCTCGGTGCTCGTCGCCGATGTCGCGCTGTCGGGCCGGGCGCGAATGGCCGCCGGCCTCGAGGATAACAGCTTCGATTTCGTCATCATGAACCCGCCGTTCAATGCCGCCGAGGATCGCGCGACGCCCGATCCGCTGAGAAAGGCCGCGCATGTCGCGGAGGACGGGCTGTTCGACAGCTGGATCCGCAGCGCGGCGGCGGTGGTCAGGCCGGGCGGCGGGCTGGCCGTCATTGCCCGGCCGGAACAGCTCGGCGCCATCCTCGATGCCATTGCCGGCCGCTTCGGCGATGCCGAGATGCTGGCCGTCCATCCTCGCCCCGAAGCGGCAGCGATCCGCATCGTCGTCCGGGCAGCACTCGGCGCACGCGGCAAGCTGTCGATCCGGCCGCCGCTGATGCTGCATGCCTATTCAGGCAATGGCCCCTCGGAACGGGCAGAGCTGATCAATAACGGGTTGGCGTCGCTGTTCGGAGACTGATCCATTTTGATTGCCGGGGTGACGGCATTGCCGTTGGCCGGCGAATTCCTACATGCCTCAAGCAAATCGACCGGAGACAGCCCCCTCGTGAAACGTCTTTTCAATCGCCTGCTGCCGAAATCCTGGCGCTCGAACGTCGTCACCATTCCGGTCATCCGGCTGCACGGCACCATCATGCCCGGCGGCGGCCAGTTCCGGCCGAGCCTGTCGCTGGCGTCGACTGCCGGCCTTCTCGAAAAGCTGTTTTCCTTCGACGCGCCGGCGGTCGCCATCTCGATCAATTCGCCAGGCGGCTCGCCGGTGCAGTCGCGGCTGATTTTCAGGCGCATCCGCGACCTGGCAACGGAGAAAAACAAGAAGGTCCTGGTCTTCGTCGAGGACGTGGCGGCATCGGGCGGCTACATGATCGCGGTCGCCGGCGACGAGATCTTTGCCGACCCGTCCTCCATCGTCGGCTCGATCGGCGTGGTGTCGGCCTCGTTCGGCTTTCCGGAGCTGTTGAAGAAGATCGGCGTCGAGCGCCGCGTCCACACCGCCGGCCAGAACAAGGCGGTGCTCGACCCGTTCAAACCGGAAAAGAAGGAAGACGTCGAGCGCCTGAAGGCGCTGCAGCTCGAGGTCCACGAGACCTTCATCGATCTCGTCAAGGATAGGCGCGGCAGCAAGCTCAAGGACGATCCCGACCTGTTCACCGGCCTGTTCTGGACGGCCAAGAAGGGGCTCGAGCTCGGGCTGGTCGATGCCCTCGGCGACATGCGCAGCGTGCTGAAAAGCCGTTTCGGGCCGAAGACCCAGCTCAAGCTGATCACCGCGCCGCGCGGCCTGTTCGGCCGCTTCGGCCTGTTCGGCTCGAGTTTTTCGGCGCCCGATATTGCCGCCGCCGCGGCAAGCGGCGTCATCGATGCGGCGGAAGAGCGCGCGCTGTGGGCGCGCTTCGGGCTTTGAAAAGCCGGTGAAAGCGTCTAGCATAAATCATCAACCGACCCGACCGGCCGTCTTGCCGGCCTTGCGAGGGAGAGTTTGACATGCCGCAGATCATCTTCTTCGCCGTCGTCGGCATTGCCGCCTATTTCGGCTACCGCTCCTTCGTCAGGGAAGCCGAGCGGGTGACCGCCAAGGTGCGGCGTACCGAAAAGCAAGCCGCCAACGGTACGATGGGAACGCTGGTCAAGGATCCGAAGACCGGCGAATACCGTCTGGCCAAGGATTGACCGTCGTCTCCCTCGCGGCCGAGCCAGTGGATTCCGAGACCAGCATCCGGGCATCGCATGCGCACGCCAAGATAAATCTCGCGCTGCACGTCACCGGCCGGCGCGCCGACGGTTATCACACGATCGAAAGCCTGGCTGTGTTCACGCGCTTCGGCGACCGCATCGAGACGGAACTTGCCGACAGCGACGGGTTTTCCGTGTCCGGCAAATACGCCTCCGCGGTACCGGCCGACGACAATAATCTGGTGGCGAAAGCGCGCGACGCGCTGCGTCGCGAGGCCGGTCCCCAGCATGCGCCGGCTGTCGCCATCAGGCTCGAAAAGAACCTGCCGGTCGCGTCCGGCGTCGGCGGCGGGTCAAGCGACGCGGCGGCTGTGCTGCGTGCTCTGGTCCAGGCCTGGAGGCTCGACATCGGCGATGCCGAACTGGCGCGGATCGGCCTGTCGCTTGGCGCCGACGTGCCGATGTGCCTCGCAGCCAAGCCGCTGATAGCCCGCGGCATCGGCGACGAGCTGACGCTCGTGCGGAGTTTCCCGGCCCTGGGTCTGGTGCTCGTCAATCCAGGAACTGCCGTCTCGACGGCCGAAGTGTTCGAGGCGCTTGGCCGCCGCGACAATGCGGGGCTGCCGCCGCTGCCGCACAGCCTCGACTTCCACAGCATCCGCAACTGGCTGGAGATCACCCGCAACGATCTCGAGCCTGCGGCGCGTGCAATCCAGCCCGCCATCGGCAAGGCGCTTTCTGTGCTCAACAAGGCTGGAGCCGGTTTTGCCAGAATGTCTGGTTCCGGCGCCACCTGTTTCGGGCTGTTCGAGACCGGCAATGTGGCCAAGCGCGCGGCCGTCGATATCCGCAGCCGCCATCCCGACTGGTTTGTCGCCGCGACGCGAAGCATGACATCGGAGGCTGAGGCGCATGGCCAGGATTGACGAGAGCCGCCCCTTCGTTCCCGTACGCATCGCGGTACTGACCGTTTCAGATACGCGCAGCCTCGCCGACGACAAATCCGGGCAGACCCTGGCCGACCGCATCACCGAGGCCGGCCACATCCTCGCCGCTCGTGACATCGTCACCGACGACCGCGACAAGATCCGCGACAAGGTTTTGGGCTGGTCGAAGGACGATGCGATCGATGTCGTCATCACCACCGGCGGCACCGGCTTCACCGGCCGCGACGTGACGCCGGAGGCGCTGGAGCCGATCTTCGAAAAGCGCATGGACGGCTTTTCCGAAGTGTTCCACCGCATCTCCTACGACAAGATCGGCACTTCGACGATCCAGAGCCGGGCAACCGGCGGCGTCGTCAACGCCACCTTCGTCTTCGTGTTGCCGGGCTCGCCCGGCGCCTGCAAGGACGCCTGGGACGGCATTTTGAAGCCGCAGCTCGACTATCGGCACATGCCCTGCAACTTCGTCGAGATCATGCCGCGCCTGGACGAGCATTTGCGGCGCGGCTGAGACGGAGCGAGGTATCAGCCGGGCGATCCCGCCTCAGCGAATGACCGGCTCGCCGTGAAACCGCCGGCGCGACGGCGGCGAGACGCCGAAGCCGACTTCCATCATCAGTCGTGGCGTGCGCGTCGGCACGGTACCCATATGGAAGCCGAACGGATCCTCGACAAAGCCGAGACCGGCCTGCCCCGTCAGCGTGACCGGGCTCTGCTCGCCATAGACGCCCAGCACCTCTTCCGCCGAATGGCCGACCAGAAGCGTCAGCTGATGCTTCAGGATGCGGCGGTTGTGGGAGCCGCGGACATAGACATGCGGCCCGGTGTCGTTGTCGACCGGCACCAGGTAGAAAAAGAACTTCAGCATGCGCCAGTCGTCGAGGTCGAAATGGTATTTGCCGAGCGAAGCCATGTTCTTGTCGGCGTCCGAGACGCCACCGGTCGGAAAGCTCCACCAGACGCGGGTCGTGATCAGCTTGGCCTGACTGCCGAGATAGTGCGCTGCGATGTCGAGAAGCAGCGGATCGCGCTGCACGGCGACCGCAGCGTTGCAGTCGAGGACCCGCTCGAAATAATGGCCGCTGAGCAGCGGGCGGCCGAAATGCTTTTCTGCATCGGCGTGTTTTTCGGGCAGGAATTCCAGCCGGCGGTCGAAATTGCCGAAGCATGGCGTGTGCTCGGCGAAGCGGGCGATCTCCTCATGGATGGCGGCCGGCAGCATCAGGCCCGAATAGAGCCCCTCCGTCCGCAGCGCGCCGACGACGGCATCGCGATCGACGCCGGCGAACATCGTTTCACTGACATTGCGCGCCGGCCGAACCGGCTTCGCACCGCGCCAGTGCAGCCGCCGCGCCGGCATGGTGCGGGCCAGCATGAACATCGGCAGCCATGCCGGATTCTCGCGAAGGTCGGAAAGATAGGTCGGAATGCGGGCGGCGATGCGGCGCAGCGTACCGCCGTTGCGTGCGATCGCCTCGAGGCTTGCAGCGCCGGACTTGTCAGGGCTTGAAAGGGTCATCGAGGTCCTCAAATGTCGAGGGAACAGCATCGACGATAGTCGTCGTCGCCGCTCCGGCACACCCCAAACCCATTCGCCCGTATCGCTGGGAATGGTAACCCCCGGCCAGATTTTGTGCAATGCACAATAAACGACAACCCGCCAGAAAATTTGCTTGGGCGGCGTTCCCTAGGCCGGGATGGTAAGCCGTCACTTCCGCGGCGCCACCCAGATCTCGGCGTGGAGCCTTCTTGTCGCCAGGCCGCGGGCGATGGCTTCGGCGCTGCGGGCGCCCTTCGACAGCGCAGCGGCGTGACGCTTGCTGATCACCAAGCCTTCGGCGAGGGCGCGATTTCCGGCAAAGACCCGCGACAGGAACGGCGCGCGGCTGCCGCGTGCCCGCGAAAATCGCGCCGCCATGGTTTGCCTAGCAGTATGGGCGACGACCTCGTCGATCCAGCCCTCCCCCAGCCGCGCGCCCGGTTCCAGCAAGAGCAGCCAGTCGCCCTTGGCCTGCCTGATGCCGGCGGCGATGCCGCCGCTGACATAGTGGCAGCCGGCATGTTCGGCGACGCGGTGCGTCTGATCGGTCGAGCCGGTGTCGCAGACGAGAACGTCGCGCACCACGCCTTCGACCGCACCGCCGATCAGCGAGGCGAGCGTGCGGGCGAGGCCCTCCTCGTCATTCAGGGTTTCGATCAGGACGCTGAGCATGTTTAGCCGAATAGCGGAAAGCGGTGGGCAGCGCCAGTTTTTGCGGCGCGCCATCAGAAAGTTCTTGCTTTGTTCCACTCAATGCGATAGGAATACATTCATGAGCAGAGCGATTCGACAGCGGGCGGACAGTCCCTGGGAAAGGGCCAAAATGGAACAGATCGTGCGTGCCGACATTGCCGCCTTCGGCGCTGGCAGGGCCGAGATGGCGAATGCGATGATCGAGCAGAGCGGCATGCGCGTCCGTCCGGACCGCAATCGCGGCAGGTCGGCGGGCATCAATCCGTCCGGCCGTTTCGAGCCGGTCAGCCGGCATGTGTTCGACGACGGCTGGAACTCGCTGGAGGAGCTGCCACCGTTCAAGACCGAGGTACAGGTCGAGAAGCCGCGCACCATCATCACCCGCAACGAATCGCCCGACATCTCCTTCGACCGCTCGATCAATCCCTATCGCGGCTGCGAACATGGCTGCGTCTATTGCTTCGCGCGGCCGACGCACAGCTTCATGGGCCTGTCGCCGGGGCTGGATTTCGAATCGAAGCTGTTTGCCAAGCCGGATGCGGCGCGGCTGCTCGACAAGGAATTGTCCAGGGATAATTACCAGCCGCGCACCATCGCCATCGGCACCAACACCGATCCCTACCAGCCGATCGAGAAGCAATACCGGATCATGCGCGAGATCCTCGAAGTGCTGGAGGCGCGTGGGCATCCGGTCGGCATCGTCACCAAGTCAGCGCTGGTGACACGCGACATCGACATTCTGTCACGCATGGCCGAACGCGGGCTGGCCAAGGTGGCACTGTCGGTGACGACATTGGACAGGATGCTGGCCAGAACGATGGAGCCGCGCGCGTCGACGCCGACCAAGCGGCTGGAGGCGATCAGGCAGCTTTCGGACGCCGGCATTCCGGCCTCGGTGATGGTCGCACCGATCATCCCCGGACTGACCGACCCGGAAATGGAGCGCATCCTCGATTCGGCGCAGGCAGCGGGCGCGCGTGAAGCGGGCTATGTGCTGCTGCGCCTGCCGCTGGAGGTCGCGCCGATCTTCAAGGACTGGCTGCTGCGCCACTATCCCGACCGCTATCGCCACGTCATGTCGCTGATCCGTTCGATGCGCGACGGCAAGGACTACGATTCGGAATGGGGCAAGCGCATGAAAGGCTCCGGCCCTTATGCCTGGCAGATCGGCCGCCGTTTCGAGATCGCCGCCAAACGGCTCGGCCTCAATGCCGAGCGGCGCTCGCTGAGGACCGACCGGTTCGTCCCCGCCGCCAAGGCAACCGAGCAGCTGATGCTGCTGTGACAAAGCGTCTCGTGCCAGCCGCTTGAAGCGGCCGGCAACAGGCGAAAAATCCCGTCCGGCCTGTCCTGTCCCCGGGCTTGCAGACGGTAGCCCCCTCCTGGTCCGGTGCCCCGCCCGACCCGGAGGGACTTGCGGAGAATCGGAGCCGATGCGAACCTCGCCGCACCATGGCTCGCCCGCGTTCCGATTCTCCGCTTCTCTTCGAAATCGTCGAGAAACCCGACTTCTCGTTCGAGACGAAGGCAATGGCCGAAGGCCTGTGGCCGGTGGCGGGGATGGACGAGGCCGGGCGCGGCCCGCTCGCCGGGCCGGTGGTCGCGGCAGCGGTGGTGCTCGATCCCGCCAACATCCCCGACGGGCTCGACGATTCCAAGCGCCTGACGCATTTGCAGCGGGAGGCGCTGTTCCTGAAGATCCTCGGCTCCGCGCTTGCCGTGTCGATGGCCTCGGTCAGCGCCGAAGGCATCGACGCCAGCAACATCCTCAAGGCCAGCCTGGAGGCAATGCGCCGTGCCTTGATCGGGCTGTCGATCCGGCCGAAGCTGGCGCTGGCGGACGGCCGCGACGTGCCGCCCGGCCTGCCCTGCGAGGGCAGAGCGCTTATCAAGGGCGACCAGCGCTCGCAGTCGATCGCCGCCGCCTCGATCGTCGCCAAGGTGATGCGCGACCGCATGATGTGCGGCTGCGGCAGCCATCATGCGCATTACGGCTTCGAGTTGCATATGGGCTACGCCACAGTGCGCCATCGCACGGCGATCGATCTGCACGGGCCAGTGGCACGGCTGCACCGCGCCTCCTTCGCGCCGTTCCGGTTCGGCGGCACCGAGGTGCTGGAGGAAGAGGGCCTTTCGGGCCTGGATTGAGCGAAAGCGATAGTGTCCTGAAGGTTCTGCAAAAAGTTTTGGAGAGAGAACGGCGCTTGCTCTGAAGGGCGAGCGGCCATGGCACGGTGGTG
>NZ_JAMYMF010000018.1:0-132521 GCF_040318415.1 Mesorhizobium sp. M1163
ACAGCGCCCCGCCCCCCTGGGCGGGCGCTTTCCGTTTCCGCTACTTGCGATGGGCCGGGGCGCCCGGGAGCAGTCGCAGCGTGTACAGCTTGACGAAGCCCTGCACGTCGCGCTGGTCGTACACCGAAATCTCCCTGAAGGCGTGGAGGCGGAAGCCTGTTCGGGCCCTTGCGGCCGGCCACGATGACGTTGCCCTTCCAAACCTTCAGCCGGACGGTGTTGTTGTTGACCCGCTCCATTAGATGCCAAACCAAACATATTCGGCGGGAGCACTGATCCTGAATCAGCGAGCGGATGCAGTCGGTCGCCGCTCGGGGAGCAATATAGGGAGCTGGGTCGCCAGATCCTCACGGAGACCTACGTGAGTAACCATTCCTTGAAGGATTCAGCTTTGAGACCTTTCCCTCTGACTTCCGCTATTTGGGGAATTCTGTTGATCAGCGGCGTGGTGAACGTGCTTGCGCTGATCTCGCCGGTGTTCATGCTTCAGGTCTACGACCGCGTTCTGGCAAGTGGCAGCGTATCGACGCTAGTGGGGCTCGTCGTGCTTGCTACAGGGCTTTATGCGTTCCAGTGCCTGCTCGACATTTTGCGCGCGCGCGTGCTGCTGCGGATTGGCGAGCGTTTCGATGAACAGTTTTCCGGACGCGTTCACGATGCGATCGTTCGCCTTCCGCTTTCAACGCGCATGCCGGGCGACGGCTTGCAGCCGCTACGCGATCTCGACAATGTTCGCGGATTCTTAGGTGGAAACGGCCCGACAGCGTTCTTCGATCTGCCATGGATGCTGCTTTATCTTGGCATTTGCTTCCTCTTTCATTTCTGGATCGGCATGACGGCACTTGTCGGGGCGATCGGTCTCACATCTCTGACACTCCTTACCAACACTCTCTCGCAAGGGTCGATACGCGATACCATTGACCACAACATGGTACGCAATGGTCTACTGCAAGCAGCGCGTTGCAATGCCGAGGTCGTGCAAGCTCTCGGTCTGGGAAAGCGGATCGCTGCCCGATGGCACAAGGCCAATGCCAAGTATCTGGCCGCCAGCCGGAAAGCCGGGGACGTGGCAGGTGGGCTGGGTGCCATTTCAAAGTCGCTGCGCGTGCTGCTGCAATCGGCCATTCTTGCCGTCGGCGCGTACCTTGTGATCAGGCAGGAGGCTAAGGCCGGGGTCATGATTGCAAGTTCGATCATGATGGGGCGTGCGCTGGCTCCGGTCGATCTGGCCATTTCAAGCTGGAAACCCTTCCTCATGGCGCGCCAGGGTTGGGCGCGGCTGGAGGACCTCCTGGGAAAGGTTCCTGAAACCGCTCCTGTTATGCCAATGCCTGCACCTGAACGCGAACTCCGCCTCGAAGGCGTGACAATCGTTCCGCCCGGCGAAAGGAAGCCGACCGTGACCGGCCTTGCGTTTGCCGTTCAGGCGGGAAGCGCACTCGGGATCATCGGTGCATCGGGTTCGGGCAAGTCGACACTCTCGCGCGCCATCGTCGGCGCATGGACGCCGGTCGCCGGAAAGGTTCGCATCGACAGCGCAAGCCTCGATCAATGGGACCGGGAAGCGCTAGGCCGTCATATCGGCTATTTGCCGCAAGGTGTTGAACTGTTCGACGGCACCATTGCCGAAAACATCGCTCGTTTTGAAGATAATCCTGACCCTGAGGCTATTGTCACCGCGGCGAAAGCAGCGGGCACGCACGAACTGATCCTCCGATTTGAGCACGGCTACGAAACTCCGATTGGTGAGGCCGGATCGGCACTTTCCGCCGGGCAGCGCCAGCGTATCGGTCTTGCCCGTGCTCTTTATCGAGATCCTTTCCTTGTTGTGCTGGATGAACCCAATGCCAATCTCGATGCGGAAGGCGAGGCTGCGGTCGTCAAGGCGATCGCCTCCGTGCGCGGGCGCAAGGGCATTGCGGTTGTCGTCGCCCATCGGCCGAGCGCCATCCGCGCCGTGGATTTTGTGTTGGTCATGGAAGGTGGACGGCAGCGAGCATTCGGTGCGCGTGATGAAGCGCTTTCCAAAGTCTTGAAGAGGGCAGCGATGGCACCAGGCGCTGGCGTCAAGGCCATCGAGTCTACACAGGATAACGTGGGAGAGCGCGCTGACATGGAGGATCCCGGTGTCCGGCATTCATCAGAACAATGACGTTTCCAGGTCCATTCGCCGGCACCTGGTGGCGGGCCTGCTGGCGAGCGTGATCTTTGTGGGAGGAGCCGGAGCCTGGGCGGCCTTCACGAATCTCTCCGGCGCGGTTGTCGCGTCCGGACACTTTGTCGTCGATTCCTATGTGAAGAAGGTGCAGCACCCGACCGGCGGGGTGGTGGGAGAAATCCTGGTGAGCGAAGGTGATAGAGTAAAAGCCGGCGACATCCTCATGCGGCTCGACGCCACCCAGACGCGCGCCACTCTCGCTGTAGTCACCAAGCGGCTCGATGAGCTGGCCGCCAACCTGGCACGACTCGAAGCTGAGCGTGACGATCTGGCGGAGATCGCCTTCCCGGACTGGCTGCTCGCCCGCAGAGATGTTCCGGACGTAGCTTCGGCAGTACATGGCGAGACGCGGCTGTTCGAATTCCGCAGACAATCCCGCGACGGAAGGCAGGCGCAGCTAGCGGAACGCATCACTCAATATGAGCACGAGATCGAGGGGCTCAAGGCGCAGGAAATCGCTTGTGAGAAAAGCACCGAGATTCTCGAAAAGGAAATTGCTGCCTTGAGTGGGCTGCGCGACCAAGGCATTGTCTCGGACCAACGCTTGAACAGTCTGAAGACGCAGGTTGCCACTTTCGGCGGCGAACGCGGTGAGAAGATTGCACATCAGGCACAGACGGCAGCCCGCATATCCGAAACGCGCCTGCAGATCCTGCAGATGGATCCGGATTTCAAGACGGAAGTCGGCCAGGAGCTCAGAGAGGTTCAGGCGCAGGTTGGGGAGTATGTTGAGCGCAAGGTGGCGGCTGAACAGGAACTGCGACGGATCGATATTGTCGCGCCGCAGTCAGGCGCCATTCAACAACTCGCAGTTCATACGGTCGGAGGAGTGATCACGCCCGCCGATCCGATTATGCTAATCGTGCCGGAAGGCGACGATCTTGCGCTTGAAGCACGAATCACCCCGAAGGACATCGACCAAATCCAGCTTGGTCACAAGGCCGTGCTGCGGATGTCAGCCTTCAATCTGAGGACCACGCCGGTATTGAACGGATATGTCAGCCGGATCGCAGCCGATCTGGCGACGGACGAAAAAAACGGCGTTTCGTATTACCTGGTGCGTCTGTCGGTTCCGCATGCGGAACTGACGAAGCTCAAGGACCTGACGCTCGTGCCCGGCATGCCGGCCGAAGCGATGATCCAGACGGGCGAGCGTACGGCGCTTTCTTATTTTGTGAAGCCGCTGTCGGACCAAATCAGTCGCGCATTCCATGAGGAATGAAAGTGATCCACAGAAATATTTTGTTGGTATTCTTGTTGGTTGTTACGCATGCATGAGAGTCACAACCGTCTGAAAACACAACCATGCGTTCCTCAGTTGGATTGCGCCTCTGACTCAGATACGTGGTTCCGCGGTCATTTTGCCCTTGCAAGTCGCCGCCCATTCAGTTCTTGGCCTCGAGCGCATTAAGATACCCATCATCGTACACAAAGGCTGGAAAAGAGTCCGGTGTCTTGAGCGATCCTAGGTCTGGAGACCTAGGGTGAGCCTGCAAGCACAGGGCCAGGACATGATTGAGCGTCTGCAATATTCGGACAGGTGCATAGAAAGACAGGCAGGCGCCAAAGACGCGCTTTCAACGCACTAAACCGATGCTGCGCACCCCGAGCGTCTTGCCGCCCTCGCTCCCGCCGGTAGGAATCAATCGCGAGCAGGCTGCGACGTTCATCGGCGTAAGCTCAACGACCTTTGATGAAATGGTCCAGGACGGCCGGATGCCGCAGCCACGAATGCCGAGCAAGGGGCGCATTGTTTGGGACGTCGAGGAACTTGTATTGGCGTTTCGAAAGCTCCCTCACCGCCAAATCGGAGGAGCACCAAAGCTTGACGAAGATTCGCCGCCACTAGACAATCCTTGGGATCGAAAACCACGAACATGACGGATGAGCCCGTGAAGGTCGCTCTTAAGGGCGTAGTGAAGGACACTGATCGCCACGGCAATGATCGGTACTATTTTCGCGCACCGGGTCGGAAGAAGGTCCGGCTCCGTGAACCGACCGGCAGCGACGAGTTCCTCGAGGAACTGCGGTGCGCGCGCGCCGCGGTCACTTATGTTCGGCCCGGCACTCTTCCCGAGATTTGCCGGCGCCTCCCCAAGCCTTCCGAGCCAGCGAAGAAAGGCACGTTGCTGTGGCTTTGCCAGGAGTATTACCGTCGGGGCGGCACGGAAATCACCCAAGACACTATGGCGCGCCGACGAGCAATTCTGGAGCGCGTATGCGAATTACCTCATCCCCTCGAAGGTGACCCGGATCCTCAGTATCCCACCAAGGGATCTCTGCCATTCGCCGGTATGAAACGGTCTCATGTTAAGGAGATCAGGGACACCAGGCTCGACGCCCTTGGCGCGGCAAACAATATCGTAAAAGCCATCAGCGCGATGTTTGAGTGGGCAAAGGACACAGAGATTCCGGGCGTCGACTCCAATCCCGCCCGCGGCATCAGACGGCTAAAGAGCGGCGACGGCTGGCACCCATGGGACGTGTCGGAGATCGTTCAATATGAGAAGCGGCATCCGCTGGGTACCGCAGCCAGACGTGCGCTCTCGATCTTCATGTTTACTGGCCTGCGGTTGTCCGACGTCGCGATCTTCGGTCGACAGCACATCACGCTCGTCTACAACGAGGAGACCGAGCAGTGGGAGAAGTGGATCAGAATTAAGCCTGGGAAGACCAGTCGTAACAAGGATGCGGTGTTGGTGGAGCTCCCGCTTCTGCCCGAACTAGAGGCGGAACTTGAGCACACGCCCTCCGACCAGATGACCTTCCTGGTCAATGAGTATGGTCGCCCGTTCTCGGAGAACGGTCTGGGCAACAAGATGCGCCAGTGGTGTGATCAAGCTGAGCTGCCGCACTGCAGTGCTCATGGAATTCGCAAGGCCGGCGCGACGATCGCCGCTGAGAACGGCGCGACGCACGAGCAGCTGAAGGCGATATATGGGTGGACTACGTACCAGCAGCCCGACCACTACATCAAGAAAGCGCGTCGCCGGAAGGTAGCGAGAGCGGCGAAATACCTGCTGGTTATCGATCGAAAAGAGAACAAAATTGTCCCACTTTCTGAGGGGGTTGAAAGAGGTGGGACAAAAATGGCCAAAAAATCCAATTAAATCAAGGGCCACAAAAGCCAATGGTGGGCCCGGAGGGACTCGAACCCCCAACCAAGCGGTTATGAGCCGCCGGCTCTAACCATTGAGCTACAGGCCCCACGGCGTTGGATTAGTGTTTTTCCCTGAAACGCACAAGGCTTTCAGAACGGCTTTCCGAGGGGGCTGGCCGAGACCGCCAAATCAGCCCATATTGATAACCTATTGCACGTCCCCCATTGGAGCCGCTCGACACTCGGCAGTCTTGGGATCGCAGATCGAGGAGATTTCATGACCAGACGTATTTTGCCACTGGCGATTGCCGCCGCAATCGCATTTCCGGCGATCGCCGGCGCCGCCGATTCGCCGCCGCCGCCGCGCATCGTCGTCACCGGCGAAGGCGAGGCGGCAATAGCACCCGATCTGGCTCTGCTGACGCTCAGCGTCATGCGCGAGGCCAAGACGGCGCGTGCCGCGCTCGATGCCAATAACGACGCCATGGCCGCGGTGATCGCGGCAACGAAATCGTCCGGCATCAAGGAGCGCGACCTGCAGACCGCGGGCATCCAGATCAACCCGCGCTATAACTACACCAACAAGCCCGACGGCAGCCAGGAGGCCGAACTTGTCGCCTATCAGGTGACCAACACGCTTTCGGTGCGCATCCGCGACATCGACAAGACCGGCGACATTCTCGACAAGGCGGTGTCGCTCGGCGTCAACCAGGGCGGCGGCATCTCCTTCTCCAACGACGATCCGGCGGCAGCCGTCACTGAAGCGCGCAAGAAGGCCGTCGCCAATGCCATGGCCAAGGCCAAGACGCTGGCCGAAGCGGCCGGCGTCGGCATCGGCCGGGTTCTGGAAATCACCGACCAGAATTTCGCACCGCCGCCGATGCCAATCAACGCCAAGGCTTTCGATGCGGCCGGCGCATCGGTCCCCGTGCAGGCCGGCGAGAATTCCTATACCGCGCAGGTGACGGTGACTTTCGAACTGAAGTGATCGTCGATCGCAGCACATAAAAAAACCCCGGAGGACCGATCCTCCGGGGTTTTCGAGCCGCACCTTTCCGTCCTGGCGGAAAGAGGCTCCGCTACTTTACCGACTGAAAGACGCCGGCCGCAAAGCTTCGACGGGCTTAGCGATAGATAATCGGACAACCGCGCTCGTTGGCGAATACGATCACCACGCGGTCGCCGTACTGGCGGCCAGCGACCTTGACCGTGCGGCGGTTGATGTCGACGATGCGGGCGCGGCGCAGGCCCATACGTTCGGCCTTGTCGAGGGCACGCTCCGGCGAACAGGAGCGGCGCCAGTTGCGCTCACGGCGGTGTTCGCGATAGTAACCATCATCTTCGTCGCCGGTATAGACGCCGACGCGCGGATCTTGGTTGTTGCCGAAGCCGAGATAGATACTGTCTGCATGGGCTGGGATGGCAGCAAGCGTGCCAAGGCCGACAAGAGCCGAAAGAGCAGCCGTCTTGATGGTGTTGAACATTGTCTTCTCTCCTTGTTTGAGGGTTTCCACCCGTTTTCGTCGAACCGATGGGAGGAGAATGCACCCGCCTGTCTGAATTTTTTGCGAACCGGCCGTTCATCTCCGGTTCATGCGGCAGAACCGGGATAGTCTCTCGCTTCCGGAACCGGTGCTATGGACGGCGGTCCTACATAGGGTGGACCGGCATGGGCGGATAGGCAACGTCCGTTTTGCTGTCGGTTCTGGGTCCTCGATTCCGGAGTAAATCCTAAGGCTCGTCTGCAAGCATATGGTCGAAATAATCCTCCGGCTCGGCAAGCTCCGTCTCGCTGGCGCTGACCCGGCCGCGCATCGAGATGCCGGCCTCGTGCACAGTCTCGTCGCTTCCCGACACCAGCCTGTGCCACCAATAGAGATCGCGGCCCTCGGCAACCAACCGGTAAGCGCAGGTCTTGGGCAGCCAGCTGATGGTGCGCACATTCTGCGGCGTCAGCCCGACGCAATCCGGAACACGCGCCAGCCGGTTGGTATAATCGGAGCAGCGGCAGCTTCCAGCGTCGAACAGCCGGCAGCCGACGCTGGTCCAGTAGATATCTCCGGTGTCCTCGTCTTCGAGTTTGGACAGGCAGCATTTGCCACAGCCGTCGCAGAGCGATTCCCACTCGGCCGGGGTCATCGCCTCCAGCGTCTTGGTTTTCCAGAACGGCTTTTCCATCGTCGGCATGTGGACCTCGGAGGCGTCAAGGTCAAGCGCAGCAACCCATGCACCCTCGTCCGAACAATACGCCGGGACCATACGCCAAGACCATACGAATGACATGAAGTCGCCTTCAAAACGCCGGTCAATCGCCCTGTGCCACCGCTAAGACCTACAAACAGGAACCAAACATGGTTGCTGAAAGTTTGGGCAGGGATGGGACGCCACAAGGAGTGTTTATGATGAAACGCCAACCACGGATTCTGGCAGGCACGGCGCTTGGCCTGTTGATGGCGTCCGCGCCGTTAGGCGCGTTCCCGCTGCCAGGCAGCGCCGCATTCGGCCCCGCTCGGAACAGCGCAGTGCTTATCCCGGCGCAGTCGAATTGCGCCGAAGGCGAGTCGGCCGAAGCCTGTGCCCAAGGCGGGCAGGCGGAGCCGGAACAGAAGCCCGGCAAGAGGCGCGAACGGCAGGAGCGAACCGAAGCACCCGCCGAACAATCAGGCGAGTCCGAGCAAAAGCCGCGCCGGAACAAGCGCGAGCAGCAACAGACCGAATCCGCGCCCGCCGAACAACTCGCGCCCTCGGGCGGAGAGGAGCAGGGCAATCAACGCAGGAAAAAGAGGCAGCAACAGCAGATCGAAGCCGAACAGCCGGCCGAGCAGGCTGCACCCGCGAATGACGATCAGCAGATCAAGCCGCGCAGGAAGAAGCGCGACCAGCAACAGCGGGAAGCCGCACCTGCTGAACAGCCGGCCGAGCAAGCTGCGCCCGCGAGCGACGATCAGCAGCAGCTCAAGCCGCGCAGGAAGAAGCGCGACCAGCAACAGCAGGAAGCCGCACCTGCTGAACAGCCGGCCGAGCAGGCTGCGCCCGCGAACGACGTTCAGCAGCAGCTCAAGCAGCGCAGGAAGAAGCGCGACCAGCAACAGCAGGAAGCCGCACCTGCTGAACAGCCGGCCGAGCAGGTTGCCCCTGCAAACGACAACGAGCAGGGCAATCCGCGCAAGAGGAAGAATAAGCAGGACCAGCAGGCGGCGCCGGCTCTCCCACAGGCCGAGCCACGTCCAACCGACAAGCAAGCCGCTCCTGCTCAAGCCGAACAGCCCCAGGACCAGACGAAGAAACGCGGCAAGAAGCCCGTTGGGGAAGAGCCGGTGACAGGCGAACAGCAGCCCGCAACCGGTGAGCAACCCGCCACCGGCGAACAGGCAGCACCCGCCGAGGGTGGGCCCCCTGCTTCGGGCGAAGCCGCGGCCAACCCGAACGAGGCGCCCATACTGGACAGTCAGAAGGATGTCAGGCGCAGGCACGGCAAGGACCAAGGCGGCCAAAACGCGGGTCGCCAAAATGGCGGCAAAACGGGTGGTCAGGAAGGCAACCAGCCCGTCGAGGAGAACGGCAACCAGGCGGAAGTCTCGAAACCGGCTCCGGTCGACCAGGGGCCGCCCCCGACCGACGACCGGGCAGCGCAGCAGGAGATCAAACCTGAAAAGATCGCTCCCGTGACCGAGGAAAAAGGTAAGCGCGTCGAGCGCTCAGCCGATTTCGAGGATGTTCGTCGTCGTCGGCGCCCGCAAGGCACCAATGTCCTCAGGGAATTCGGCGACCGCGTCATCCTCCAGTTCAACAACCAGACGTTCGTCGAAAGCAGCGACGCCCCGCGTATGCACCGCGGCGCCAGGAATGTCTATTATGAGGACCTGTCGGGCGATCGCACCCGGGAAATCGTGGAGCGTGACAACGGTTTCCGGATCGTCACCATCCGCAACCGCTACGGCGACGTGATCCAGCGTTCACGCATCGCGCCTGACGGACGCGAATATGTGCTGAGCTATGTCGACGAGCGGAACTATGACGATGATGCAGACTGGCGCGACCCGGGCGACGACCTGCCGCCGATGCGCCTTACCATCCCGCAAGAGGAATACATTCTGGATTCCGAAGAGGTCGAGGATCCGGACGACTACTACACCTTCCTCGAACGACCGCCGGTGGAGAAGGTCCAGCGCCTCTATTCGATCGACGAGGTCAAACGCTCGGCCCGCGTGCGCGACATTGCCCGCCGCATCGACCTCGATACGCTCAACTTCGAATTCGGTTCGGCTTCGATTTCCGACACCGAGGTCCAGAAGCTGGAGGGTGTTGCCAACGCCATGGACAAGCTGCTGAAGAAAAACCCGGCCGAGACCTTCCTGATCGAAGGCCACACGGATGCAGTCGGCAAGCCGGAAGCGAACCTTGCATTGTCCGACCGCCGCGCCGAGGCAGTCGCCGAAGCCTTGACCAATGCCTTCGGCATCCCACCGGAGAACCTGACGACACAGGGCTATGGCGAGGAGTATCTCAAGGTAGACACGTCGGGACCCAACCGTGAGAACCGCCGCGTCGCTATCCGCCGCATCACCTCGCTGGTGGCGCCAGTGGCCAGCGCCCAATAAGCGGAATGTGAACCGCGCGATCCGATCAACCATTGAATCGCGCGGTCACCAATCTTGAAACGTGAGGTCACCAATCCCAAATTTTGGAAAGGGCGTCCCTGCCCCGTCCCGACTCCAGCGGGACACACGAGCCCCGCCGGTTCCCCTCCCCGGCGGGGTTTCGTTTTTTAGAACCTTGCAAACCGCCGCAGCCTGCCCGAAATACGGCACTCCGACAACGGAGCCCGGAATCGCCGCATGAAGCGCCTCGAACTCGCCATCGAATCGATCATTCTCGCCTCGCGCTGGCTGCTGGTCGTCTTCTATCTCGGACTGGGCGCGGCGCTTGCCATCTATGCCGTGTCCTTCGGCAAGAAGCTGTTCGAGTTTGTCTCCGTGGCCTTCACGCTCGACGACACCGATACCATCCTGAAGATCCTCGGCCTCATCGACGCCGCGCTGGTCGCCTCACTGGTGGTGATGGTGATCATCTCGGGCTACGAAAACTTCGTAAGCCGCTTCGATGAAAATGACGGCAAGGTGCATTGGCTGGGCACGATCGATGTCGGCTCGCTGAAGGTCAAGGTCGCCTCGACAATCGTCGCCATCTCCTCGATCCACCTCTTGCAGGTTTTCCTGAACTCGGTGTCCTACACGACCGGCCAGCTGATGTGGCTGACCATCATTCATCTGGCCTTCGTTCTGTCGGCACTGATGCTTGCCTATATCGACCGGCTGATGGGTCTTGGCAAAGCCAAGAAAGCCGAAGGCTGAGCACGCGTCTGTGCCGGTCTTTAAGAGATACGCCTGTCAGCTAGATGCTTTCCATCAGTAAATACCTTTGATTTTGGTATCAGTCCGCTCGAACACCTCGTCCGGCACAAAAAAGTCGCCGGCGAGCGGGCCTGTCGCGCCCGGCGCATAGGCTGAGAAATCGCTGACGCCTTCGGCGCGCAGCACTTCTTCGTCGATGTAGAAATTACCGGTTGCCCCGCGCGACGGCCTGACCAGGATGGCGTGTGCGGCATCGGCCATGATGTCGGGCGAACGGCTCATCGTCGCCACCGTCGCCCCGCCCAGGAGGTTGCGCACCGCCGCCGTGTCGATGGTCGAGATCGGCCAGAGCGAATTGACCGCAATGCCATCCCTAGCGAACTCGGCGCTCATGCCCAGCGTGCACATCGACATGCCGAACTTCGCCATCGTGTAGGCGACATGATTCTTGAACCACTTGGCCTTCATGTCTAGTGGCGGCGCCAGATTCAAAATGTGAGGATTTTCCGCCAACCTCAAGTGTGGAATGCACATTTTGGAGACGAGAAAAGTACCGCGCGTGTTGATCTGGTGCATCAGGTCGTAGCGTTTCATGTCGGTCTCCAGCGTGCCGGTGAGTTGGATGGCGCTGGCATTGTTGATGCAGATATCGATGCCGCCGAACGTCTCCACGGTCTTGGCGACGGCTTCGGCGACCTGCGCTTCATCGCGGATGTCGCACAGCGCCGGCAGCGCCTTGCCGCCGGCCCGCTCGATCTCTTGCGCCGCTGTGTAGATCGTCCCCGGCAGCTTCGGATGCGGCTCGGCGGTCTTGGCCGCGATCGTCACATTGGCGCCGTCGCGCGCGGCGCGCAGCGCAATCGCCAGCCCGATGCCGCGTGACCCGCCAGAGATGAACAGCGTCTTTCCCTTGAGCGACATCCTCGCCCCTCCCTGTGCTACTCTCTTTTCTACCATCTTTTCTCCTTGCGATCCTTGCCTGCACCGCCGGCGGATACAAGCGCCCTTAACCCGCAGCGGTGGTGTGACGCTACGGAGGGTCGTGGATTTCGCGGGAGCGCGCGTTGAATCTGTCGGGCAAGTTGGTATATATTCTATACGAAAAGGGAGAATATATAAATGGCCTTATCGATCAAGAATATGGCGGTCGAGCAACTGGCACGTGAGCTCGCCCGCCGGCGCCAGGTATCGGTGACGGAGGCCATCCGTCAAAGCCTCGAGCGCGAGGTTGCGCGCGAGCGGCTTGTGCCGCGCGACGAGACCGGTGACCTTTTTCAACGTCTGATGGCGATTGCGGAACGAGCTGCACGAATACCGGAGCGCAAAGACGCGATGAGCGACGATGAAATTCTCGGTTATGACGAACTGGGTATCCCGACGCGATGATCATCGATTCCTCGGCGCTGGTCGCCATTTTACGCACGGAGCCGGGTTACGACCGCTTCGTTTTGGCGATCACCCAGGCTGAAAGACGTTTGCTTCCGGCACCGACACTGCTTGAAACGACAATGGTGCTCGTCGGCCGCTGGCAGGACCAGATTATCGATCGCTTCGAAACTTTTTTGCGCACCGCCTCGATGGAGACGATCCCCTTCACGGCCGATCACGCCGCGGTCGCTCGTCAGGCGTTCCTGCGCTATGGCAAGGGCCGGCATCCGGCCGCCCTCAACTTCGGCGACTGCATTGCCTATGCTGCGGCACGTATCGAAGCCATGCCGTTGCTGTTCAAGGGTGACGATTTCCGGCTGACCGACATCGAACCGGCTGTTTGATCCACGGCTAGACCAGCACCAGGCCCTGCCGCATGGCGATGGCGATCGCATCGGTGCGGTTGGCGGCACCGAGCTTCGTCAGGATCGCTGCGACGTGGAATTTCGCCGTATGCACGGAGATGTTCAGCCGCCGCGCGATGACCTTGTTGGGCGCGCCTTCGGCGAGCAGTGCCAGCACCTCGCTTTCGCGCGGCGAAAGCGTCGGCCGGACGATTTGCTCGTTACTCGGTTCCTCGTCGAACCGGTCGCTGTCATGAAAGGTAAAATCGTGCCCGTCTGACAGAGCGTGGCTGTCACGCCAAATCCGGTAGCCAGCCGCCGCCAGCCGCGCCGCAGCGGCGATCAGCACGTCGTCCGCTGCCACCGGCAGCACGGCAAACACTGTATCGGCCGGCCGCTCCCCGGCCGCTCGCGACGATAGCAGCACCCGAGGCATAGCGGCGTCGACGAGCCCGCCTTGCACCCCATGATCATCGACGATGGCGACATCCGCCGCCCAACGCCCGTCGACTTCGCCCGCCAGAAAAGGCTGCAGGTCATCGGTCGCAGCGAGAGCCGCGGACAGACTTCGCGCGCGCTCGACGTCACCGAGCACGATCAGCACCGTCAGCCGTCTGCCAGCGACCTCACCGCTTACCATCTATCCCTCAGCTCAGTGGTTTTTCACCGATGGTCAGTGAGACCTCACGGTTCTCGCCGCCGCGCACCACGCCGAGTGTCACCAAGGCACCGGCGCTGTCCGGCCCGAGCTTGCGGATCAGCTCGCGCGGGCCATGCACCGTCTCTGCGTTCCACGATACGATGATGTCGCCGAGACTGAGACCGGCGGCTTTCGCCGGGCCGCTATCGTCAAGGCTCATCACCATGGCGCCCTGTGTATCACCATTGCGGACCGGATGCAGGCCGGCACCAAGATAGCCCCTCGCCACATGACCCTTCTCGCGCAGCGTCGTGACTGCCCGCTCGATCGTTTCGTAAGGCATGACCAGCGCCCGCCGGCGTGGCCCGAACAGCAGCATGCCGATCAGTCCGCCCTTGGCGTCGAGTACAGGGCCGCCCTCGAAACGGCCGCCGGCATTGACGGCAAGGTTGATGCGCCGGTCGATCGTGCCGCCGCGCATTGAACGCCAGGCCGGGCCGACCTCGCCGACCGTGCCGAAGGTAGCGAGCGAGGTGCCGTCGCTATTGCCCGCGACGATCGCCAGATTGCCCGGCCGCACTGCATCCGCCTTCACCAGGGACGGCACGCTTGGTGCGCCGGTGGGTTTCAAAACGGCCGTGCCGGTGGACGGGTCGCGGCCGACCAGCTCGGCCTTGACGGTTTCGCCCGAAGGAAACGTCAGCTCGATCTCCTCGCCGGCCTCGACCGCCTCCTCGGCAGTGACGAAATAGCCGTCCTGCCAGTGGAAAGCGGTAGACGTGCGGTGGTGGTGCGTCGCGAAGCTGGCCGTCGCTGGAGCCGCGGCTGCGGCGATGTCGGCAATGGCGTCGGAAAATGTGCTCAGATTGAAATCGCTCATGATTTGTCTCCTGGGTTCCTCGTGACCCAGATATCGCCCGGCAGGGCGTTGGCGGATACTCGCCTGACGGCTAGTTGGGCGTTTGACTGGCCATCTGGTCAGGTCGCGGCCGGTCCGGCCGCTCCGCACATATAGGCATTGTTCATCTTGTTCCAAAAGCTACGGAGCCCCGCAGATGGCCCTGCCCGCCCAGCAATTGCAATATGACGATGCCCTTCTCGATGCCTATTCGGCGACGGTCGCCGATGCCGTCGACCGCATCGGGCCCGCCGTCTGCCGCATCGAGCGTGTCGGTGGCCCGGGCGGCCATGGCTCAGGCTTCGTCATCACGCCGGACGGGCTGGTCGTCACCAACTTCCACGTCGTCGGCGATGCGCGCAGTGTGCGCGTGTCGATGCCGGACGGCGCCTCCAGGGAAGGCCGCGTGCTCGGCCGCGACCCCGACACCGACATTGCGCTGGTGCGCGCCGACGGCAACTTTGCCGACGTTGCGCCGCTTGGCGATTCCAAGCGTTTGAGGCGCGGCCAGATTGCAATTGCCATCGGCAACCCGCTCGGCTTCGAATGGACCGTCACCACCGGCGTCGTCTCGGCGCTCGGCCGCTCGATGCGTGCCTCCACCGGCCGGCTGATCGACGACGTCATCCAGACTGACGCCGCGCTCAACCCCGGCAATTCCGGCGGACCGCTGGTGTCCTCGGCCGGCGAGGTGATCGGCGTCAACACCGCGATGATCCACGGAGCGCAAGGCATCGCGTTCGCGGTTGCCTCCAACACCGCCAATTTCGTCATCTCGGAGATCATCCGCTTCGGCCGCGTGCGCCGCGCCTTCATCGGCGTTTCCGCCGACACCACCAACCTGCCGCGCCGCGCAGCACTCTTGTCGCAAGTGTCGAGCAGCACGGCGGTGCGCCTGCGCAGCGTCGAGAAGAACAGCCCGGCGGACAAGGCCGGCCTCAGGGAAGGCGACATTATTGCCGCCATCGACGGCCGCCCGGTCACCGGCGTCGACGATCTTGTGCGCATGCTCGACGCCGAGCGCATCGGCCGCGAGACACTGTGCACGGTGGTGCGCCGCTCCGGCATTGCCCAGGTCACGGTGATGCCGTTGGCGAGGGCAAGCTAGCTCGCTGCAGCACCCTGCGCATATTGCGCCAGGAATTCCGGGCTCGGCGGGATCGGCCTGATCACGTCGATCAGCACGCCGTTGGGATCCTTGGTGATGAAATGGCGCTGGCCGAAGGGTTCGTCGCGCAGCGTTAGCAGGATCGGCAGGCCGGCGGCGGTGATCCGCTCATAGACGGCTTCGGGTCCCTGACCTCGAAATTGATCAGCACGCCAGACGCGCGGCCCCGCCCCTCCTCCGGGATCGTCTCATGATCGCCCTGGACGATGCCGAGGTTGACGCGGCGATCTTCGGCTGAGCGCAGATGGATGTACCAGTCGGCCTCGAACAGCGGCTTGAAGCCGAAATGCGCGACATAAAAGGCTGCAGTGCCGGCAACATCGCCCGTCATCAGCACCGGATAATAGCTCGTCGTCCTCATCTTTCCTTCTCCCGGCGAACAACATACAATCTGCATGTAAATGTAACTAACATACAGGCTGAATGTATGCTACAGCGATCCGCTCGCCGCTCCAACCGTGATCGCACCGAAGCGACACGCGCCGAGCTCATCGCCGCGGCGCGAAAACTGTTCACCGAAAAATCCTATGCCGAGACCAGCACACCCGAGATCGTCGCCGCTGCCGGCGTAACGCGCGGCGCGCTTTATCATCACTTTGCAGACAAGCAGGCGCTGTTTGCCGCTGTGGTCGAAC
Source organism: Mesorhizobium sp. M1163 (assembly GCF_040318415.1). Lineage (NCBI taxonomy): Bacteria > Pseudomonadati > Pseudomonadota > Alphaproteobacteria > Hyphomicrobiales > Phyllobacteriaceae > Mesorhizobium > Mesorhizobium sp. M1163. The sequence continues at coordinate 15,786 of NZ_JAMYMF010000018.1, forward strand.
AGGAGGCGCAAGCCGTGGCGGAAGAGATCGAACGCGCGTCGCCGCCTTCGCTATTTGCCCGCGATGCGCTGATTGCCGGCTCGGATGCCTATCTGGCTGCCATGCGCGCCCCCGGCCGAACTCGGCTCTTGCTGCTTGATGGCCCCGCCGTGCTCGGCCGCGCCGCCATGGATGCGATCGACAATCGCCATGGCAACCGTTCGCTGCGTGAGGGCCTTGTTGCCGCGATGCGCTCGCACTCTATGACGAGATTGCCTGTGGAAGCACTGACCGCTTTGCTCGCCGCTGCCTTCGACCGCGCAGCGCTCGCCATTGAAGCTGGAGCATCGATCGAAGACTATCGCGCCGTTCTCATCGCGCTGATCGACGGTCTGTCTCCGGCTCCTCCTTAGGCACCTCACCCGGCTCGAATTCGTTGAAACAACCAAGCTGGCGCTTGAACTGATCGATCAGCCAGGCGGCCGCCGGTTTCGGGCTGCGATCGGCGCGGTGCATGGCATAAAGCGGCGAGCGGACTTCGCTGTAAGGCTCGAGATCGAGTTCGACGAGCCGGCCGTTCGCCAGATCATCGGCAATCAGCCATCGCGGCAGCCCGCCCCAGCCCAGCCCCTCGCGCATCAGCACGTGCTTGGTGCGCACATCCGTCAGCCGCCAAGTGCGGTAGGCGAAGACGCCATAGTCGCGCCCGCGCGTACGCTCGGACTGGTCCGAGACGACCAGTTGGATGTGTTCGCGGACATCCTCCAGCGCCACTGGTCTGGGCAGCAGCGCCAGCGGGTGATCAGGCGCTGCGGCCGGCACCAGGGAGAAGAAACCGATGCGCAGCAGATTCACGTCCGCCTCGCCCAGAAGCCCTCCGATGCCGAGATCGGCCTGTCCGCCGACAACATGATCGAGGATAAGGCCAAGCGAGCCGATATGCAGACGCAGTGTCACGGCCGGAAACTGCACCTCGAATGCCTTTAGCACCCGAACCAGCACCGGCGACGGTAGCGTCACGTCGACCGACAGCGCAACTTCCGCCTCCAATCCCTGCCGATATCCGTCGATACGCGAGCGGATGCGTTGCAGCACGCCGACCATGCGCCGCGCATCTTCCAGCGTCGCCTTGCCGACATCGGTCAGTTGCGGCTCACGCGTGCCCTCACGCTCAAACAGCTTCAGCCCAAGCTGCGCTTCGAGGTTGGCAATGGCGTAGCTGATGACCGACTGCGCGCGGTTGAGCTTACGGCCGGCAGCCGAGAAGGAACCGGTGTCGGCCACCGCAACCAGGATCTGCAGTTGGTCAAGCGTCGGGTTGGGCTGCATCTTTCAATCCACAATTTAGATGGATCATATACAAAATATGCCAGTTTTTCAAATGGGTCTGCGCACACATATTTGCCGGGAGATTTTAATCCAACCCTGGAGAGTCACCATGTCCATCCTTCTTGTCACATCCAGCCCACGCGGCGCCGCCTCGCACTCGACCCGCGTCGCCAACCCGCTGCCGCATATCGACCCCGACTATTCGACCGGCATCTATACGCCGGCCGAAGCGCGCACCCAGCGCCAGGCTGAGGTCGTCGGCGTTTCCGATACTGTACTGGACGAGCTGTTTGCGGCCGACACCGTCATTCTCGCCACTGGCTTCATCAACTTCAACATCTCGTCGACGCTGAAATCCTGGGTCGACCACGTCGCCCGCTCCGGCAAAACCTTTGCTTATGGCGATGCTGGCCCGAAAGGCCTCGTCACCGGCAAGAAAGTCTATATCGTGCTGGCCTCGGGCGGCATCTATTCCGAAGGTGCAGCCGTGCAGTTCGATCATGCCATTCCCTACCTGCGCAGCGTGCTCGGCTTTCTCGGCATGACCGATGTGGAGGTCATCCGCATCGAAGGAGTCGGCATGGGCGCCGATGCGGTAGCAGCAGCGCTGGCCAAGGCCTCGACCAAGGTCGACGCCATTGTGGCTGCAACCGGAAGCGCCGAGCGCGTCGCCGCCGCGGCGTAAAGCCAGCATCGTTTGAATTGAACAAGGGCAGGCGCTCGGTGCCTGCCCTTGCTGTCGTTGGCGACAACCTATTGTGGTGGGCCAACAACTGCCATTGGTTATTCCGCTTGTCTGCGCTATCGGTCGCGGATGTTCCTGTCCGTTGCCACAACGCACCGTCCGGCCACCGATCTCGGTTTCCTGCTGCACAAGCATCCCGATCGTTTGCACGAGACCGACCTCTCCTTTGGCAAAGGGTGGCTATTCTATCCCGAAGCGACCGAAGAGCGTTGCGAGGCAGCACTCCTGCTCGATGTCGACCCGATAGGGCTAGTGCGCGGCAAGGGGCGAGCGGAAGGCTTGCTGGACCAATATGTGAACGACCGGCCTTACGCGGCATCGTCTTTCCTGTCCGTGGCGCTAAACAAAATGCTGCGGACGGCGATGACCGGAATGTCAAAGGAGCGCCAGGAACTGGCTAGCGGCGAACTGCCGCTGGAGGCAGTCGTGACTCCACTGCCGATGCGCGGCGGTGAGGCTCTGGTTCGAAGCCTGTTCGAACCCTTGGGCTGGACAGTCGATCTGACGCCAATCGAGGGAATCGGGTCTGGTGCAGGCGAGTCCCGGTACGGCCATCTGAAGCTGACCGGCACGGGCCGGCTCAGCGCCTTGTTGAACCACCTCTACGTGCTGATCCCGGTGATGGACGATGCCAAGCATTATTGGGTCGGCGAAGCAGAGGTCGACAAGCTGCTGTCCAAGGGAGAGGGCTGGCTGGAAAAACATCCCGCCAAGGACCTGATAGTTCGCCGATACTTGCGCAACCGCGGTGCCTTGGCCCGCATCGCTCTGGAACGACTGGTTCCTGAAACGGCCAGGGAGACTTTGCCGCCCGAACTGCGTGTCACACCTGAGGAAGCGCTGGAGACGCCGATCCGGCTCAACGATCTGCGCATGGAAGCTGTTGTCCGAGCCATCCAGGCAACGGGTGCAACCACGGTTGCGGACCTGGGATGCGGCGAAGGCAAGCTACTTTATCGGCTCGTGCGCGAGCGATGGGTCCATAAGCTGTTCGGGTTGGATCCAGCGGCACGCGAACTGGAATGGGCTGCAAAGCGTCTCAAGCTGAACGAGTTTGGCGGGCCGCCGGAGGGCCGGGTTACGCTGCTGCACGGATCTCTGACATACCGGGACGGCCGCTGGGCGGCAGCCGACGTCGCCGTGCTGGTCGAGGTCATCGAGCATCTCGACGAGGACAGGCTGCCCCTGGTCGAACGCATCGTTTTCGGCGAGACGGCGCCTAAATCCGTCATCGTGACCACTCCGAACGCGGACTACAACGCTCTGTTTCCCAGATTGGCCCCTGGCGCATTTCGCCATCCCGATCACCGTTTCGAATGGAGCCGGGCTCAGTTCGAAACCTGGGCGGCCAAAATCGGTGAGATCTATGGCTATGCAGCCACCTTCAGCGGTATCGGAGCCCAGGATTCTACCCTCGGCGCGCCCACGCAGATGGCGGTGTTCACCCGATGAGAGAACTGGACAAGACCGATCTCGCCATTCCTGACTTTGCCCTCGTCGTGCTGATCGGCTCGACCGGATCGGGCAAGTCGACTTTCGCGGCCAGCCATTTTCTGCCGACCGAGATCATCTCCTCGGATCAGTGCCGGGCGCTGGTCTCCGACGATGAGACCGACCAGGACGTCTCTGCAGATGCCTTCGATCTGGTGCGCGAAATAGCCGGCAAGCGGCTTAAACACCGCAGGCTGGCCGTCATCGACGCCACCAACGTGCGAGCCGCCGACCGCAAGGCCTGGATTGAGCTGGCGCGCAAGTGGCACGCTTTGCCCGTCGCCGTGGTCCTCGATCCAGGCGTCGAGGTGTGCGTCGCACGCAATGCGGTGCGAGCCGACCGGCCGGTCGGCGCCGGGGTCGCCCAGCGCATGACAACCGAGATCCGCAAGGGTCTTGGCGGCCTGCAACGCGAGGGCTTCCGCCAGGTCTGGACGCTTACCAGCGAGGCCAGCATCGACGCGGCCGAGGTGTCGCGGCAGCCGCTATGGACCGACAAGCGCGACGACCACGGCCCGTTCGATATCATTGGCGACATCCACGGCTGTTCGGATGAACTTCAGATGCTGCTCGCTCGACTGGGCTACAGCGTCGCCTGGTCTGAACATCAGGGCGACCGAACGGCCACTGTGATCCCGCCGGAGGGCCGCAAGATCGTCTTTGTCGGCGACCTCGTCGATCGCGGCCCCAACTCGCCCGACGTACTGCGCATCGCCATGAGCATGGTCGCGGCCGGGACCGCCTATTGTGTCCAGGGCAACCATGAACGCAAACTCGGCCGCTGGCTGGAAGGTCGCAAGGTCACGGTCGCCCACGGCCTCGAGCAGACGATAGACCAGTTGAACACGCAGGACCGCGGCCTGCGAGAGGCGCTGCCGGCCTTTCTCGACGGCCTGCGCAGCCACGTCTGGCTGGACGGCGGACACCTCGCCGTCGCCCACGCCGGTCTCAAGGAGGAAATGATCGGACGCGGCTCCGGCGCCGTGCGCGAGTTCGCTCTGTACGGCGAGACCACAGGCGAGACTGACGAGTTCGGGCTGCCCGTCCGCGCGGACTGGGCCGCAGCCTACCGTGGCAAGACAGCCGTAATTTATGGACATACGCCAACGCTGTCGGCCGAGTGGGTCAACAACACCCTGTGTATCGACACTGGATGCGTGTTCGGCGGCAAGCTGACGGCCTTACGCTGGCCGGAACGCGAACTAGTAGAGGTGCCGGCAATCCAGACATGGTCGGAGCCGATACGTCCGCTGGGCGGGTCCTGTCTGGGCAAATCGGCACAGGCCGACGCCGACGGCGTGCTCGATTACCAGGATGTCTCCGGTCGCCGCTGGATCGAGACCGGGCTGAGGGGCCGGATTGTGGTGGCCGAGGAGAACGCCTCGGCGGCACTGGAAGTGATGAGCCGCTTCGCGCTGTCGCCGCAATGGCTGATCTATCTGCCGCCGACCATGTCGCCGTCCGAGACCAGCAGCCAACACGGCTGGCTGGAACGTCCGGAAGATGCCTTCGCTTATTTCCGCGAACGCGACGTCGCCCAGGTCGTGTGCGAGGAAAAGCATATGGGTTCGCGGGCGGTGGTCGCGCTGTGCCGGAACGCGCAGGCGGCGCGCAGCCGCTTCGGGATCCCGGGCGACGAGACCGGCGCAATCTGGACCCGCACCGGACGTTCCTTTTTCAACGACGGCACCATGACGGAAGGCCTGCTCGCTCGTCTCCGGGTCGAGGTCGACGCGGCGGATCTGTGGACGGAATTGAACAGCGACTGGCTGCTGCTGGACACCGAGATAATGCCTTGGTCGGCAAAGGCCGGCAGCCTGATCGAAAGCCAGTATGCGCCGGTGGCGACATCCTCAGCCGCCGGTTTCAAGGTCAGCCGCGAGGCGCTAGCCCGTGCGATGGCGCGCGGCGTCGATGCGGCCGGCCTGAACGCACGCCTTGAAGACCGGGCCGCCCGTGCGGCTAAATACGCCACGGCCTGGGCGCCTTACGTGTGGCCGGTCTCCGGCGTCGACGACCTTAAGGTCGCGCCTTTCCACCTGCTCGCCAGCGAGGGACGTGTTTGGTTTGACCAGGATCATGTCTGGCACATGTCGCTCGCGGACCGTCTGGCTGCCCATGTTGGCGTGGTCACGCCGACCCGATGGCGTACGGTTGATCTGGCCGACGGCAGCGCGTGTGCGGAGGCTATTGCCTGGTGGGAGGCGCTGACTGGCCCGGGCGGCGAAGGCATGGTGGTCAAACCACGCGACTTCGTCAGCCGTGGCAAGAAGGGACTCATCCAGCCGGCGCTGAAGGTCCGCGGCCCGGAATATTTGCGCATCATCTATGGTCCCGAATATGACGCGCCGGACAATCTCATCCGCCTGCGAGAACGCGGCCTGAGCGGCAAGCGCAGCCTGGCACTCAGGGAGTTCGCGCTCGGTCACGAGGCGCTGACGCGATTTGTCGCCAAGCAGCCGCTACGCCGCGTTCACGAGTGTGTCTTCGCCGTGCTGGCGCTGGAAAGCGAGCCAATCGACCCAAGGCTGTAATAACGATCTACCCGAAGATCTTCTCGCCTTGCTCATCGACCAGCTGGATGCCCTTCTTGATCGAGATGTCGACAGCGTCATCAAGCCCGGCAAAGCGATCGGCGCGGATGAATTTGTGCTCCTTCATCACGCCGTCGATCTCCTTCGAAACCACGCCGCAGGTCTGGTACTGGCCCTCCGCCTTGTAGGGCGTGGCGCTGATCAAAAATCCCTTGTGCTCGATTTGCTTTACCGGCGCCGCTGTCTTTGGCTCAGCGGCTTCGTTGCCGCCGCCGAAAAGACGCTTCAGAAAAGACATGGGGTATCCTCCAACGGCAATCATCCTGCACCACATAGCGTGGTGCAGGATGATTTTCAGTACCGGTCCTTGGCCGAGCGGGCAAGGGCCGCAGCTGGCTTGGCACTCAGGGGTCAGTCGCGCGACAGCGCTTCCAGGGCCTCTGCGGCAGCTTCCAATATGCTGATTGCCTCGGCCTGCTTTGCTTCAGGCGCATCTACGATTTCGCCGAGCGCGGCGCGCAGCCGGTGGCGCACGGCGCGGAATTCGTCGCGCTTTTCCGAGCGGCCGCGGCCGCGCCGGCCACCGTCGCCGTCATCGTTCCAGCCGAACCACTCGCGCGCCTTCGCCATCTTGCGGCCGAAGCGCTCGAGATGGTCGAGCACGTGGTCGATCATCTCGCGATTTTCGTTGAGATGCGCCTGCCCTGCCTCGGTGATCGAAAACACCTTCTTGTTGCCTTCCGCCGCAGAAACGGCATAGCCGGCCTCTTCCAGGAAGGTCAGCGTCGGATAGACGACGCCGGGGCTCGGGCTGTAGACGCCGCTGGTGCGCTCCTCCAGCGCCTTGATGATGTCGTAGCCGTGCCGCGGCGCCTCGGCCAGCAGCGACAGCGTGATCAGCTTGAGATGGCCGTCAGCCAGCATACGCCCGGCGCGGAACATGTCGCCTGGTCCGCCGCGTCCGCCGCCGCCTCTCATGCCATGCCCGAACGGGCCGAACCCGCCGCGTCCGCCGAACTTGCCGGCCATATGCATGAAAACGCGCTCGGCGTGTTCGCCAAAACGATGATGCCCGAAATGATTGTCTTTGTGCATTGTCTGCTCCTTGAGTTATGTCTTACGATATATCTCAATTAGGTGCTCGCCACGATCGAGTCAAGATATATCTTACGATGTATCTGAAAATGCGCCAGCAGGATTGATTTCGCCGGCAAGGGCAGCTAGGAAGCGCGTGAGGGTCGAAGACCCCTCCGTAAGCGTCTGACGTGAAGCAACGCATCCACCCCGGGCGTTTCCGGGCAGTTACGCCGGAAGACCGGCGAATGGATGCCAATGCGACGGACCGGATGCTTCAGGGAAAAATCCAAATGACCATGAAAACCCCGCGCAGGAAGCTGCCTGCGCGCTATGCCGCCGTCCTCGGCCCGCTGGTGCTGTCGTTGCTGATGACGTTCATCGTGTCGTTCATCTCGACACTGAAAAGCCTTGGCTTCCAGCCCGATCTGCCGGCCACCTGGCTGACGGCTTGGGGCCTGTCCTGGATGGTGGCCTTTCCGACGCTGCTGCTGTTGCTGCCGGCGGTGCGCCGCATCGTTGGCTGGCTTTGCGAGCCCGTGGCTCGATAGCAGGCTGCGCCAAGGGCCCGAAGCAACTTACGGGTCTTTCAGTGCGAAGTGAACGGACACTATCACCAACGGCCTTTGCGGCGGTTCCAGGCATAGAGCAGATCGGCGAAGCGATCATAGGCATAGCGCGTCAACGGCAGCGTGGCGGGATTGCCGAACAGCGTCGCCAACCAGCCCTCGCCCGGCGTTATCAGCCAAGCCGCAACGGCAACATCGGCGCCGACCAGCAATTTGCCACCGGCGTCGGTCGCATGCAGCCGGCGCCGGATATCCTCCAGCCCGATGCCGTAGCGGGCCAGCGCCGTCGGTTCGGCATTGATGTCGCGAAATTCGATCCGCCCCGCCTTGACCGCCTCGATCAGCCGCCGCTTCTGCCGGCTGATGCCGGCATCGCAGACCGGACAGCGCGTATTGTACCAGACGGTCAGCAGAGGCTTGGCCATGGTTCGCAACACCAGCGGAGGACGCGCGACGACTATCCAGCAACTGCCGTTGCGCCGCAACGTGACGCGACACCGCGGAATGTCCCGGCTTCGGCTAATGCACGTCGCCCCAAAAACATGTCCTCGGGCCTGGCCCGAGGGTGCGCGGCGGTTTGCCATACCGACCTGTTTAAAAAGAAGAGCGTAAAGCGCGTCGCAAGAGGCCGTTCAAGCGCGACGCGCTTCAGGCACGGCACTCAGCCGAGCGAGGTAATGATCTCGCGATAGGCATCCTCCGGGAAAGCCTTGAGTGTCCGCGTCCTGACGTTTCCGCCCGCCGCCAGCATCAGCGAGAAACGAGCTAGTACGGCATCGTCGGGGGCTTCGACCACCGCCACCATGTCGCAATCCCCCATGGTGAGATAAAATGCCTTGAAGGACCCGCCCATGTCTCCCAACAGCTTCTTGGCGGCATCGAGCCGCTTCGGCGACTCGCGCACGTTTTTGGCGCCTTGCTCCGTCCAGTTGATCAGCACGATGTAAGTTGTCATGGCACACCTCCCTCCGGGGCCACGGAGCACGGCGTCACAGCCGGGGCGGGCATCCGGGTTTGTCGCCCAGAAAATGCATCCGTCGCGGAATTATCCTCTCGTAGGGCACGACCCGCAAGAGCGGCGCGTCCAATCGTGATCGCCTGTGCCCAAACGGAAAAGGACGCCACCGGCGCCCTTTAAACTGCTTATCCGTCACCCAGACTCAGCTGTCGAGGAAGCTTCTGAGCTTGCGCGACCGGCTCGGATGCTTGAGCTTGCGCAGCGCCTTGGCTTCGATCTGGCGGATGCGCTCGCGGGTGACCGAGAACTGCTGGCCGACCTCCTCAAGCGTGTGGTCGGTGTTCATGCCGATGCCGAAGCGCATTCTGAGCACGCGCTCTTCGCGCGGCGTCAGCGAGGCCAGCACGCGCGTCGTCGTCTCGCGCAAATTGGCCTGGATCGCCGCGTCGATCGGCAGGATCGCCATCTTGTCCTCGATGAAATCGCCGAGATGCGAATCCTCCTCGTCGCCGACCGGCGTTTCGAGCGAGATCGGCTCCTTGGCGATCTTCAGCACCTTGCGCACTTTTTCCAGCGGCATTGCGAGCTTTTCCGCCAGTTCTTCCGGCGTCGGCTCACGGCCGATCTCATGCAGCATCTGACGCGAGGTGCGTACGATCTTGTTGATCGTTTCGATCATGTGCACCGGAATGCGGATGGTGCGCGCCTGGTCGGCGATCGAACGGGTGATCGCCTGCCGGATCCACCATGTCGCGTAGGTCGAGAACTTGTAGCCGCGGCGGTATTCGAATTTGTCGACCGCCTTCATCAGGCCGATATTGCCTTCCTGGATCAGGTCGAGGAACTGCAGGCCGCGATTGGTGTATTTCTTGGCGATGGAGATGACGAGACGCAGATTGGCCTCTACCATTTCCTTCTTGGCGATCGCGGCTTCGCGCTCGCCCTTCTGCACCTGGTTGACGATCTTGCGGAATTCCTGGATCGAAATCGCCGTCTCGGTGGCGAGGTTCTGGATTTCGGCGCGCAGATCGCGGATGGCGTCCTTCTCGTTCTTGGTGAACTCCTTCCAGCCGCGCGAGGTCAGATTGCCGATCGAACGCGTCCAGTTCGGATCGAGCTCCGAGCCCTGATATTCCTTGAGGAACTCCTCGCGGCGCACGCCATAGCTTTCGGCCAGCCGCAACAGCTTGCCCTCGTTCTGCACCAGGCGCTTGTTGATGTCGTAGAGCTGCTCGACTAGCGCCTCGATGCGCGCCGTGTTCAAGGACAACGACTTCACCGCCTTGATCAGCTGGTCCTTCAGCTCCTTGAGCCGACGGTCCTGGCTTGGCGACAGCGTGCCGGCGGCGGCCAGCCGGTTCTCGACCTGCTGGTCCTGCAGCTTGCGCAGCTTCTTATAGGTGTCGGCAATGACGTCGAGCGTCTCCATCACCTGCGGCCGCAGTTCCGCTTCCATCGCCGCCAGCGACAGGCTCGCCTCGTCATCGTCCTCCTCGTCGTCGTCCACCAGGCCACGGGTGTCGCCGCCGACATTGGTGATGTCGTCCTCGTCCTCGCGCGAACGGCGCGGCTTTTCCTCGGTCTTGGCTTCCTCGATACGCTCGACCACCGGCGCCTGCTTGGCCTCCGGCCCGGCATAGGTCGCCTCGAGGTCGATGATCTCGCGCAGCAGGATCTTCGATTCGTTGAGCTCGTCGCGCCAGATGATGATGGCCTGGAAGGTCAGCGGACTTTCGCAGAGGCCCGCGATCATCGTCTCGCGGCCGGCCTCGATGCGCTTGGCGATCGCGATTTCGCCCTCGCGCGACAGAAGCTCCACCGAGCCCATCTCGCGCAGATACATGCGGACCGGATCGTCGGTGCGGTCGGTCGGCTCTTTTTTGGTCGTGGTGGCGGCGACGGCGGTGCCGGTCTGCTCAGCCAGCTCGTTGGCATCCTCCTCGGCGTCAGCGGCGGTATCGGCGGCTTCGGGCTCCTCGCCCTGCTCGTCGTCCTCGACCACGTTGATGCCCATGTCGGAAAGCATGGCCATCGTGTCCTCGATCTGCTCGGAGGTCACTTCCTCCGAGGGCAGCACCGAATTCAGCTCGTCCATGGTGACATAGCCGCGCTTCTTGGCGGCCTTGATCATCTTCTTGACAGCATCGTCGGAAAGGTCGAGCAGAGGGCCATCGGTCGCGGCCTCGCGTTCGGTCTCGACTTCTTCCTTTTCTTTTGTCGCCATAGTCTTTATTTTCTCCAAGCGGCTGAGTATCAAAACCGCGTAAGCTGCCGGTCCGGTCAAATTGGATGCGCTCTTTCCAGAACGCGCTTTACCGGGCCAGTAACTGCATCTCTCGTTAAGTCCAGATTAACCCTGATATCTGTGGCAAGCTGACTGCCTGTCCAGTGATCAGTACCTTACATCGCTGCATTCCCGTCGATGCCGGGGCGGGTTAACGTTTCGAATCGACCTGATTCCGCCATTCTGCCGGAAGGTCAAGCGCCTCTCGCATGATTCGCATGAAAAAAGCGAATCAATTACCCGACTTAGAGCGCCGCACGCTTGATTCGACGCGCAAGCACGTCCTTACATTCAGTCTTCTGGGGGCTTCGATCTAAACGCGCCCAGCCCTGCCCGACGATACGCCAAACCCTTCGATCAGCGCTTCCGTTGCCTGCACATCACGAAATTGCGCCTGGATTTCGACCAGGTGCCGGTAGTTTTCGTCCGTGGGGTCGCTGGCGAGCGCTGCTTCCGCCTGCTTCAGCTCCTTATGTAAGGTGCGCGCGCTGCGCTGCAAGTGGAGGGCCTGGCTGAACGCATCGCGGGCATCGTCGAGTGCCGCCGTTTCCAGCGCCGGCCATTGCCGCGCACGTTTGATCAGCGCCACCGCACGCTGCCAGATCTCGCCGCAGCCGGCCCGCTCGATCGTCGCGATCACCGCGTCGCGGTCATTGGCCATATCATGCGCCATGGCGTCGAGGATCGCCGCATGCAGCCGCTTCAGATCGGAGTTGGCGAGATCGAGGAACTCGACATGGGCGAAATTCTCGTCGATCAGCACGGGATGGTTGACGAGGGCGGCAATGATCGTCGCCTCGCGTACCGACATGCCCTCGCCGCCGCGCTTGACCAACGCCGAGCGACCGAGGCTTTCGGTGATCGCGGTGCGCCCACCGGCATTGCCGCCGCGCGCAAACTGTCCGCCGGGTGCTGAACCCTTGCCCTGGAAACGTTCGCCGGGCCGTCCGTCCTGACGCCCCTGGCGTCCGCGCTGGGCACCGAAGAAGCTCTGCACCCGCTCGCGCATTTCCTGTTGGTAGTGATAGCGAAGGCTCTCGTCGCGGATACGGCTGGTCAGTTCGCGCAGCGTCTTTTCGAGCTCGGCTCGCCGTTCCGGCGTGTCGAAGATGCCGCCGGCCGTCTCGCGCATCCACAAGAGGTCGGCCAGCGGCCGCGCCTCGGAAAGCACGGCGCGGAACGCATCCGGTCCGTCACCCTTGACCAGATCGTCGGGATCCTTGCCCTCCGGCAGCAGGGCGAAGCGAACCGAGCGGCCCGCCTGGACCGCCGGCAGCGCCATGTCGGCGGCGCGCCATGCTGCCTTCAACCCGGCGTGGTCGCCGTCGAAGCACAGCACCGGCTCGCCGGCCATGCGCCATAGAAGTTCGAGCTGGTTTTCAGTCAATGCGGTGCCGAGCGGCGCCACCACGTTTTCGAAGCCGGCCTGCGCCAGCGCGATCACATCCATGTAGCCTTCGACGGCAATGACCGTGCCGCCCTTGGCCAGCGCCCCCTTTCCCAGCGCCCCCTTTCCCAGCACTTGGCGTGCACGAGCGAAATTGTAGAGCACGTTGCCCTTGTGGAAGAGCTCCGTATCGGGCGAGTTCATATATTTGGCCAGCGCATCCGGCGCTAGCGCCCGCCCGCCGAAGGCGATGATCTTGCCCCTGGAATCCGGGATCGGGAACATAATGCGGTCGCGGAACCAATCGTAGGAAACCGGGACGTCGTCGCCATGGCGCACCAGCCCGCACGCCTCGATGTCGGCCTTGGGGACGCCCTTGGCGGCAAGATGCTCCTTCAGCGCGTTGCGGCTGTCGGGCGCATAGCCGAGGCGGAAGGACTGCTGCGTCGCCGGTGTCAGTCCCCGGTCGCGCAGATAGGCGCGGGCCTTTGCGCCTTCCGGTCCCTGCAGCCGTTCCTGGAAGAACACCGTCGCCGTCTCCATGACATCGGTCAGGCTGGCGCGTTCCTTTTCGCGCCGTTCCTCATCGGCGTCGCGAACCGGCATCGGCACGCCGGCCATGTCGGCGATCTTCTCGACGGCCTCGGGAAAGCTCATCCCGTCGAGTTCGGTCAAGAACTTGAAATGGTCGCCCGAAACCGAGCAGCCGAAACAGTGATAGCGGCCCTTCTTGTCCTCGCAATGGAAGGACGGGCTCTTCTCGCCATGGAACGGACAGCACGCCCAATAATCACCGCGCGGCGCGTTTGTCTTTTTCCTGTCCCACGCGACGCGCTGGCCGATCACCGAAGAAATCGGCACGCGGTCGCGGATCTCGTCGAGGAAAGCAGGCGGAAAGCGCATGAGGGACAGCTCGTTTGGCCTCCATATAATCACACGGGCCAAGCCCGACGACTCCTAATGCGGAACCATACCCGGTTTTCACAGGCCAAAAAGAGAAGGCGGCCTGCGGGCCGCCTTCTCGATCTAATCCGGCGCAGCGCCGGTCAGCCGTTCCGCACCTACTGCGCGGCGATAGCGCCGAAGATCAGGCCCGAGAGGTTGCTGACCAGCAGATAGTCGTTGCCGACCCGGATCCACTCCTGGCCGGGACCGGGACGGCGCAAGCCGTAGTGGCGATAGTCGCGGATCGGCTGGTGACGCTTCCAGCTGGAATATCTCTGGCCGTTGCGCCAATGGCTGCGCTTCACCACGATCTTTTTCGTCACTACGACGCGCTTGTTCACCTCGACATGCTTGTTCACGTCGACATTGCCGGGCTTTTGCCAGTCGACCTGGCTATAACTCGATTGCGGTGCGTTTGGTGGGTTCAATGGTGCAGCCTGGCCCTGCAAGGCCGTTGCACCCAGCATCGAGAAGGCAATGGCGGAAAGAACGATGCGTTTCATAGCGGGTACTCCTTGGTTGTCGATGCCTCTGGAATAGAGCCGGAAGGATGAACCGAAACTGAACGCAGAGATTACGTTTTCGTAATGATTTCCTACGCTTAGCACGCCTAATTCAGCACTACCTTTAAAGCGGCTGTCCGAGCACGGACGCATGACCCTCCGCAACTCCGCGGGCAATGCAACCATTTTGCCGGCCATCCATTTCCGACACGCCCCGTCGCGGGGCAACACTCGTCCGAACCGGGCAAAATTTATTATTCGGCTAAAATAAATCGGAGTAATATCAACCTCTGCAATGTCCACGATTCGCGCCCACTTTTGCCCTCGTGACGTCACGGCGCCCGCGTCGCTGATACCGGTCGGGTTGCGGGGTCGGGCATGAGCGGCTCGGTCGTTTTGCTGCACCTTGCCGGTGCGGTCGCACTGATGCTGTTTGCCACCCGTTTGGTGAAGACCGGCGTCGAGCGCGCCTATGGCGATGTGCTGCGCCACAAACTGCGCGCCACCATGCGCAATCCCTTCATGGCGGTTCTGGCCGGCTGCGGCCTGGCGGTCGCGCTGCAAAGCTCGACCGCCGTTACCTTGCTGGTCGGCTCATTCGCCGGCTCCGGCATTGTCAGCGGCATGTCGGGCCAGCTTGCGGTGCGCGGTGCCGAGATCGGCTCGGCGCTGGTGGTCAAGCTGCTTACCTTCGATCTGTCGCTGCTGGTACCGGTCTGCCTGGTCGCCGGCACCGTCATGTTCATGGCCACCGAGCGGCGCGACTGGCGCCAGTTCGGCCGCATCCTGGTCGGCATCGGCCTGCTGCTTCTGTCGCTGGAGATGATCGGCCAGGCGTCGGAGCCGCTGCGCCAGAGCACGCTGATGCCGCTCATCGTCGATTACTTCTCGGGCGATCCGGTCACCGCCTACCTTCTGGCGGCGTTGGTCACCTGGCTGTTCCATTCCTCGATCGCCGCGGTGCTGCTTATGGTGACGCTCGCCGGCCGCGGTTTCATCCCGCCCGAACTCGGCATCGTGCTGGTGCTCGGCGTCAATCTCGGCTCTTCGATCATCGCGCCGCTTCTAACCCGCAACGCAGAACCCGGTGTTCGCATCGTGCCGATCGGCAATCTCCTGATGCGCGGCATGGGTTCGCTGATCATGCTGATCCTGTTTCTATCGTTCAAGCCGCCAGTCGCCTTCTTGGGCAGCACCGTGCCCGAGCAGATCGTCAATGCCCACATCGTCTTCAACATCCTGATCCTGATCGCCGGCCTGCCGCTGGCGCGCCTGGTCTATCGTGCCTCGGAAAAGATCGTGGCGCTGGGCACCAGGCCCCAGCCCGCCAACGCGCTCGACGTCATTGAGCTTTCGGCGCTCAACGAAAGTGCGCTCGACGTGCCGAGCCAAGCACTCGCCAATGCCACCCGCGAGGTGGTGCGGGTCTGCGAAACGGTCGAGATCATGCTGAAACGGATCATCGAACTCTACGAGAGCGCCGACGCCGACAAGATCAGCGCGCTGGCCGCGCTCGACGACCGTGTCGACAGGAAGCACGCGGCGATCAAGCTCTATCTCGCCAAGGTCACCAAGAACCCGCTGAGCGAGGACGAGGCCCTGCGTTGCCAGGAGTTGATCGGCGCCTGCGTCAAGCTGGAGCAGGTCGGCGACATCATCGTGCGCAACATGCTGGTCCACGTGAAGAAGAAATTCGAGCGCGGACTGGAGTTCACGCCGGAAGGCTGGCGCGAGCTTTGCGCCTTCCACGCCTTGGTGCTTGCCAATGCCAGGCTAGCCTTCAACGTCCTGGTGTCCCGCGATCCGGAGACCGCTCGCCAGTTGGTGCTGGAAAAGGACCGGCTGCGCGACCGCGAGAAGGAAACCAGCCAGAGCCATTTCGTGCGGCTGCGCGACGGCACCGCCAAGAGCGTCGAGACCAGCTCCATCCATCTCGACACCATTCGCGACCTCAAGCAGATCAACTCGCTGCTCGCCTCGATGGCCTATCCCGTGCTTGAGGAACGCGGCCTGCTAACCGGTTCGCGGCTGAAGGCCGGATAGATTGCGTCCACAGGCCGGTAGCTTCAGAAGCTCACCTATGCTGTGAGCCAATGCGCAAAATTACCTTTGCGCCACCTCCTGTCTGTCGGCTAAAGATCGCCAGATCTACCGGAAGGAAAGTCGATGGACACCCATTCTCGCAGCTTCGCCAAGGCGCTTTCCTGGCGTGTCACCGGTACCATCGACACGATGATCATTTCGCTCGTCGTGACGGGAAGCATCAAGCTCGCCGCGGCCATCGGCCTGACCGAGGTCGTCACCAAGTCGCTGCTCTACTACCTTCATGAGCGGGCGTGGCTGAAAATTCCTTACGGAAGGAAGGCGGCCGCGTAGCTCTTGCCGCCGCGGCCGGCACCTGACCGGTGACAAAGAAAATCTAAAGCGGCGTCGCCAATTTCTGGATTGCCCGCTGCCCTTATCCGTGGTTTGAGGTCACCTTATCCG
Organism: Mesorhizobium sp. M1163; assembly: GCF_040318415.1. NCBI lineage: Bacteria > Pseudomonadati > Pseudomonadota > Alphaproteobacteria > Hyphomicrobiales > Phyllobacteriaceae > Mesorhizobium > Mesorhizobium sp. M1163. The sequence continues at coordinate 32,071 of NZ_JAMYMF010000018.1, forward strand.
AGGATCGCCTTCCCGCCATGCTCCCCCTCATTGCCCTGTTCATTGCCGCCTTCGCCTTTGGCACCACCGAATTCGTCATCGCGGGCGTGCTGCCGCAGGTGGCGGGTGGCCTTGACGTCGCGATCCCGACCGCCGGCTATCTCGTTTCCGGCTATGCCGGCGGCATTGCAGTCGGCGGCCCGCTGCTGGCGCTCGCCACCAAAAGATTCTCCCGCAAGGCCCTACTGCTTGGACTGACTGCGGCTTTTGCCATCGGCCAGGCGGCCTGCGCGCTGGCGCCCGACTTCGCCTCGATGCTGCTGTTGCGGATTGCAGTGGCCGTGGCACACGGGGCCTATTTTGGCGTTGCCATGGTGGTGGCCGTCGGCCTCGTGCGCGAAGACCAGCGCGGCATGGCGGTGGCGCTGATCCTGTCCGGCCTCACCGTATCGAATGTCATCGGCGTTCCGGCCGGCACGGCAATCGGCAACATCTGGGGATGGCGTGCGACATTCTGGGTGATGTGCGCTCTCGGCGTGGTGGCCTTCGCCGCCATCGGCGCCCTGCTGCCGCGCAAGACAGGATCGTCGAGCCCGTCCGTCAGCCTTGGCAGCGAGGTACGCGTGCTCGCACGCCAGCAGGTCTGGACCTCGCTCATCATGATGCTGATGCTGATGATCGGCCAGTTCGGCCTGTTCACCTACATCACGCCGACGCTGCTCGAGCTCACCGGCCTCGACGAGAAATGGATACCTTGGGTGCTCCTGCTCAACGGTGTCGGCGCGACGATCGGCGTCTTCGTCGGCGGGCGCCTCGCCGACTGGAAGCTGATGCCGTCGCTCATCGTCATGCTTTTCTTGCAGGCGGTAGTGCTCGCCTCGATCTACGCCGTCAGTTCTTACCCACTGCCGATGGTGATGGCGATCTTCGTCTGGGGCGGCCTCAACTTCGCCATCGGCACGCCGATCCAGACCCGCATCCTGACCTGGACCGCGGACGCCTCCAATCTCGCCTCGTCGCTCATTCCGTCGGGCTTCAATGTCGGCATCGCGCTCGCCGCATCGCTCGGCGCGGCGATGCTCAATGCCGGCTATGGCTATCGCAGCCTGCCGGTGGTTGGCGCGATCGCCATGCTGGTCGCGGTCGCGGTTGCGCTTGCCTCGCATGTCTGGGAATGGCGGAGCCGGGCTGCGCCGCCGCTGCCGGCTGCCGCCGAATAGGGTTACAGATCGATCCGGTAACGCAGGCTTTCCGCGCCGCCATAGGAAGCATCCTCGAAGAAACGCCCGACGAGCCCGCCGCCATTGGCCAGAACGACCTTCTGCGAGGGCACATTGTGAGGCTTGCAGGTGATTTCGACGAAGGGCAGGCCAACCGCCCTCGCCTCCTCCAGCATCAGCCGCAGCGCCTCCGTCGCATAGCCGCATCCCCGTTTCCACGGCACCACCGCATAGCCGATGTAGCCGAGCACGTGCGATGGCAGCGCCGCGGTTCCGGGCTGCCAGCGCAAGCCGATCGAGCCTGAGACTTCCCCGTCCCAGATCCAGCGTCGAAATCCAGGCAGCCGCGGCACCGTCGAACCGTCCGGCAAGGCGATCGGCGGTCCCTTACCTTCAGGATCGTCGAGATCGGCAAGGAAAGTCGCTGGATCCTTTTCGATAGCCGCAAGCTGCTCGCGCGTCGCGTCGAGCAGCCGCACATTGTCCGGCGACCAGCCGCGCTCGAGGGCCGCCTTGTAGGACGGCAGGTGTTCAAACGCCGGTTTGACGAGTTCGATCATGAGCGCGACCTTTTGGCTGTCCGCCCTCAACGGCGGGCGTGCGGCTGTAGCGACGACGACAAAACTGCCCCGCCATCGACCGCAATTCCCAAGTTTTCCGCATTGCGCCCATGTCACGCAATGATTGCGACCGGGCGCATAGGGCTGGCCCCGCTTGGATGAAGCAAGCCGGCCAATTGCCGGCGAACGACCGTGAGATGGATCTCGAACTATCCAAGGGCGTCTGCAAGCACCTCATTCAAGCGTGCGAACGCTGCGGACTCGTCTGGCGCATGGGCCGGATTAACTTCTGTGATGGTCAGGCCGCGCCATTGCGGCAGAGCTGTCAGCTGCTTTAGGACAAAGGCGACTTGCTCCAGTTTGAGACCGTCGCAACGGCGCACATTCTCCGCAATCGGAAAATCGATAAAGGAGAGCACATCGACATCGAAGTGGATAAGCACGCAGTCAAAGCGCGCCGCCCATTCGGCCGCGCGCGCCGACGCCGCCTCGATGTCGCTCAAAGCTTCCTCACGCGATATGATCTTGATCGCGTGATTTCCGATCACGGCCGCTTCGGGCGGGGTGATGTTCTCGATGCCGAAATAGAGGAGTTGCTGAGGCACGAGCATCGGGCGGGTCGGGCCGAGCCTCGCGAGCGAAGGCTCGCATCCATGGATATTGAGCAGATGGGCGACGCCGGTCCAGTCCAAGGCGCCGTCGCTCGTGTCAGGTGTGTTGAGATCGGCGTCGAAGTCAATGTAAACGAGTCCGATCCGCGCGCCGGCCGCATTCGCCCCGGCGACCGTCCCCAGTTCCACAGTACAATCGCCACCTAAAACAAGCACGTCTTCCTGCGCTGCGATCGCCGTCCCTACGTGGCTTGCGACCAACTCACAGGCGTCGCGCACGGCTTCCAGGTTCATAGCCTGCGACCGCGAAGGGTCCGGTCGCCATCGGAACGATGCAACATCGCCACGATCCCTGATGGATCTGCCTCGGTTCATGATCGCTTCTGCGAGCCCATTTCGCCGAAAGGCCGCGGGGGCCTGTTCCTGACCCGGCGAATAGGCGCCGGCACTCGTGGCCGCACCGACAATATTCAACAAACGCGCCGCCAAATCGAAGCTCCATTTTCGCATGATCGTCTCGCAAACGTGTCCGCAGGGAGGAAGGTTCCTCCTCGACTTGAGACGTTGCCGCCCGGCATCGGCACGAGGCCTAACAAGCAAACGGCTCGCCGCATCGATGCCGTCGTGAGACGCCAGACGTCGAACATACAGGTTCATTCGCGCGGCCGTGGCGATGAACATGTCGGTGCGAACTGCCGTCCGCTCCGCCCGCTCCTGGCCTGGCTCCTCGCGATGGTCTCTTCGAGTCTCATGAGCACCGCTAAGGCGGGAAAAATCCCTACTGAAGCAGGCTCTTGACGATGCCGCTCGCCTTGGAGAAATCCATCTGGCCAGCATATTTCTCCTTGAGCGCCGCCATCACCTTGCCCATCTCCTTGACGCCGCTGGCACCTGTCTCGGCGATAGCGGAACGGACGGCGCTTTCCGTCTCGGCCTGGCCCAGTTGCGTCGGCAGGAAGTCGCGGATGATCGCCATCTCGTCGCGCTCCTGCGCGGCAAGTTCCGGCCGCTTGCCGTCATCGAACGCCTTGGCCGATTCCTCGCGCTGCTTCACCATCTTGGCCAGGATCTGCAGGATCTCATCTTCGCTGGTCGGCTCCTTGCCGGCCCCGCGATTGGCGATGTCGCGATCATGAATGGCCGCCTGAATCAGCCGCAATGTCGGCAACCGGCGCTTGTCCTGCGCCTTCATCGCGCTCTTCAGGGATTCGGCGATTTTGCCTCGCATGGTGCTTCTCCTTCGAATGCGGTGGACAATAGCCGTGCCGAAAGCCCAAGGCAAATTCGACTATGTCCGGCAAATCCCTGATATTGTTCGACGAAATAAATCCAGGCACGTACGGCGCGGCATCATTGACCGCCTTGGCGCCTTCCCCTATGTACTGTGCCTTGCATGAATTGAATTCTAGTGCACGTCGCCCAAAAGTGCGTAGCGGTTTTGGGGCAACGACATGCAGCGCGCCGAGGCTGTGAGATTGCCGCTTCGCGCTTTTTGTTGCGCCGATTGAGGAGCGCAGCCTTTAGGAGTGCCGCCATGGCAACGATGACCGCCGCATCGACCCCCCCTTGGGCCACCGAGAAGCCGACCGCTCTGCTGGTGCTGGCCGACGGCACCGTCATCGAGGGCCGTGGTCTGGGCGCTTCCGGCTCCGCCGTTGCCGAGGTCTGCTTCAACACCGCGCTGACCGGCTATCAGGAGATCCTCACCGACCCCTCCTATGCCGGCCAGATCGTCACTTTCACCTTTCCGCATATCGGCAATATCGGCACCAATAACGAAGACATCGAGGATCTCAATCCGCTGGCCCGCGCCGGCGCCGTCGGCGCCGTGTTCAAGGCCGATGTCACCAACCCGTCGAATTACCGCGCCGGAACCGGTCTCGACCAGTGGCTGAAGAAGCGCGGCATCGTTGCACTTTCGGGCATCGACACGCGCGCGCTGACCGCGCTGATCCGCGAAAAGGGCATGCCCAATGCCGTTATCGCGCACGCCCCAGACGGTATCTTCGACATCGAAGACCTCAAGCGCCGCGCCGCCGCATGGTCGGGGCTTATCGGGCTTGATCTGGCCAAGGAGGTCACCTCCGGCCAATCCTCGGTCTGGCGCGAGACACCCTGGGCCTGGAACGAGGGCTTTGGCGAACAGGCCGACCCGTCGATGCACGTCGTTGCCATCGATTATGGCGTCAAGCGCAACATATTGCGCCTGCTTGCCGGCCTCGGCGCCAGGGTCACCGTGGTGCCGGCCAAGACCGGCGCCGAGGAGATCCTGGCGATGCGGCCCGATGGCATCTTTCTATCCAACGGCCCCGGCGATCCGGAAGCCACCGGCGACTACGCCGTTCCGGTCATCCAGGATCTGTTGAAGACCGATATCCCGCTGTTCGGCATCTGCCTCGGCCACCAGATGCTGGCGCTGGCGCTGGGCGGCAAGACCGCAAAAATGCATCAGGGCCACCACGGCGCTAATCATCCGGTCAAGGACCACACCACCGGCAAGGTCGAGATCGTCTCGATGAACCACGGCTTTGCCGTCGACGCCGACTCATTGCCGAGCGGCGTCGAGGAAACCCATTTCTCGCTATTCGACGGTTCGAATTGCGGCATCGCGCTCACCGGCAAGCCGGTCTTCTCGGTCCAGCATCATCCGGAAGCCTCGCCCGGCCCGCAGGATTCGCACTATCTGTTCCGCCGCTTCGTCAACCTGATCCGCGAAAAGCGTGGCGAACCGGCACTGGCCGAGCGTGTTTAGCACCCGATCTCAAGCCACCGGGCGGCCTTCGCTCGCTTCCAGGACCGCGAACCATTGCTGGCGGTCGAGCACGATATCCAGCGCCTTGACCATCCCGGCGAGCCGTTCAGGTTTCATCGTTCCCAGCACTGGCACCAGCCGGGCCGGATGGCGCAGCAGCCAGGCGATGGCGACCGCCGCGAGATCGGCGACGCCGGCTTCCGCCGCGACCGCCGCAAGCGCGGCACGCACCCGCGCTTCTCGTTCTCCCGTGCCGGTGAACAGTGATCCGCCGCCGAGCGGCGACCAGATCATCGGCGAATACGAAAGCCGCTGCGCATGGTCGAGGCTGCCATTGGTCAGCGCCGCGGTCTTCAGCACAGACACCTCGATTTGATTGGTCGCGAGCGCAAAAGGCAGCCGTGACGCCAGCAGATCGAACTGAGACGGCGTGAAGTTGGAGACACCGACTGCACGTATCTTGCCGGCCTTGACCAGCCCGGCCAATGCTGCTGACGTCTCGCCCGCGTCCATCAGCGGATCGGGCCGGTGCAGCAGCAGGACATCGAGATAGTCGGTGCCGAGATTGGCCAGCGAGCGCTCCACCGAGGCAATGACATGACCGCCGCTGGTGTCATAGTGCCTCAATCGGTTGCCCGGCCGGTTGGCTGAGTTCGCCATGATGCCGCATTTCGAGATCAGCTCAATGCCGCCGCGCTTGCCTTTCCGGTGCGCCAGCGCCGCCCCAAAGGCCGCCTCCATCTCGTAGTTGCCATAGATATCGGCATGATCGAAGCTGGTTATTCCGAGATCGACCGCCGTGTCGATCAGCCGGGCGATGGCGTCCGCGTCTGGTCGCGGATCCGCTTTGAGCAGGCGCGATGTGCCGAACGCCAGGCGCGACAGCGACAGCCCGTCCTTGGTCAGGGCGATGCGGCCGTCATGGCTCATATCTGTGCTCCGTCTTCAGCAACGCCGGACGTGACGTTTCTGAGCGCCGCCGGCTTGGCTACTTTCGTGACGAAGACGATGAGCGCCAGCGTCAGGAAAATCGCGCCGAGCAGGTAGGGCGCGCCGCCGAAGGTCACGGGCGCGTTCGGCCCCGTGAACCAGGAAAAGATCGCCGTATAAAGCAGCGGCGTGATGATCGAGGTGATCGAGAAGATCGACGTCATCGCGCCCTGGAGTTCGCCTTGTGCCGAAGGCGGCACCTTGGCGGCGGCAAGGCTCCTGAGCGGCGGATCGGCAAACGCCTCGAGGCAGCCGACGACGATCACTGCATAGATCATCCAGCCTTGCGACGCGAATGCGTAGCCGAAGGCGCTGAGTGCCGTAAATGCCAGACCGATTACCGCCGTCTTCCACTCGCCGAGCTTGGGGATCACGCGCGGCAGGACCGTCGCCATGACGATAGCCCCGCACAGGCCGAAGGCACCGAGCGAGAAGCCGATCTGTTGTTCGCTCCAGCCATAGCGATAACTGGAGACGAACGACCAGACCGCAGGATACATCATGTGCCCCAGCGTCATCAGAAAGAAGACAAGCCCGATCCAGCCGATGCCTTCGTAGTTGCGCATCTGGACAAGCGTGCCGACCGGGTTCGCGCGTTTCCACTCGAAGCGGCGACGATGCTTGCTATCAAGCGTTTCCGGCAACAGAAACAGCGCGATCAAAAAGTTTACGAAGGCAAGCCCGGCAGCGAAATAGAACGGAACGCGCGGCCCGAACGTGCCGAGCAACCCGCCCAGGACCGGCCCGATGACGAAGCCGACGCCGAAGGCAATGCCGAGCAGGCCGAAATTCTTCGCACGATTTTCGTCGGTCGAGATATCGGCAATGAATGCCGATGTCGTGGAATAGCTGGCGCCGGAAATGCCGGCCAGCACCCGGCCGATGAACAGCATCGGATAGGACCAGGCGATGGCGCAGATCAGATTGTCGATGGAAAACGTCAGCACCGAGGCGAGCAGAATCGGCCGCCGCCCGAACCGGTCGCTCAACCCGCCCATCACAGGTGCGAAAATGAACTGCATCGCCGCATAGGCGAAGAACAGCCAGCCGCCCTCGATAGCCGCCTCACTGATGCCGACGCCGGTCAATTCCCTGAGATAGGCCGGCAGCACCGGCATGATGATGCCGAAGCCGATGATGTCGAGCAGCAGGGTGGTGAAAACAAGCGCAAGGCCCCGCCTGGCGGTTTTGGGGTCTATCATGATGGTATCTCCTCGGGCCGCCCGGGGCGAAGGCGAACGCACCTTATAGGCGAACACATCGCTGGGAACAATGAGGGAACGGGCAGGGTGTTTTCATCCTGACATCCCCTGACTGCTATCCAGTCTCTCGGATTCGCGAGAAAACCGTCGGCTCAGATCGGATTGTTGAACGTGTCGCAGTCCGAAAGCTTGCCGTTCTGGAAGCCTCGCGCCAGCCAGGCCTGCCGCTGCTGCGACGTGCCGTGGTTGAAGCTTTCCGGCACGACGTAGCCCTGCATCTTCTTCTGCAGCGTGTCGTCGCCGATCTGCTTTGCGGCGTTCAATGCCTCCGCCATGTCGCCCTGTTCCAAAATGCCCTTCTGGCCGGTGAAATGTGCCCAGATGCCGGCAAAGCAGTCGGCCTGCAGCTCGACCTGCACCGACATGTGGTTGGCGTCGGCCTCGCTCATATTCTGCCGCATCTGGTTGAATTTGGGCAGGATGCCGACGAGGTTCTGCACGTGATGGCCAACCTCATGCGCGATAACATAGGCCTGTGCGAAATCGCCCGAGGCACCGAACTGCTGATCGAGTTGCTGGAAGAAGGTGGTGTCGAGATAGACCTTGCGATCGTTGGGACAGTAGAATGGTCCGGCCGCTGACGAGGCAGAACCGCAGGCGGAGCGAATCTGGCCGCTGAACAGGACCAGTTTTGGATCTTGATAGGTCAGGCCCTCGGACTGGAAAATACCAGTCCAGGTATCCTCGGTCTCGGCCAGCACGGTCGACACGAACTGCTTCATCTCGTCGGAGGCCGGCGCACCGGTACCGCCGCCTTGCTCGCCGCTATTGTCGGTGATCTGGCCGCCGCCGCCGGGCTGCAAGCCGCTGTTATCGAGGATCTGACTCGGGTCGAAGCCGAAATACCACCCTGCCAGGAAAATCAATCCTACGATGATGATGCCCGACATGCCGCCGCCGCCGGCGCGACCGCCGATCGGGATGCGAAACTGCCCCGGCCCGCCGCCAAGCCCGCCGCTCTGGCCGCGCTCGTCCTCGACATTGTCACTCTGACGACGGCCCTTCCAGAGCATGGCAACTCCCCGTGATGCACGTTTGCAATCAACCCGCCGATGTCCTGGCCGGTTCCAACCCAGCAAACAATTATCCCAATGGTTACGCCAAGTCACAGTATTTTTCGCGCTAACAAGCAATGCCTGCTGACGCGGGTCTGCTCTGGCTTAGACGTCGCAAGGTCTGTAGCATCTACCGTGGCTGTGGAAGCGAGGGGGCGCTTGCGGATGATCGGGCGGGTTCTGTTGCTGTTTGCGGCATTGTCTTGCCTAGGCCCCGCGCCGGCCAGCGCCGTCACTCTCGATTCCAGTGTCGCAATCACCGATCCCGAGACCTTGCAGGCGCTCGAGCGCGGCGGGCTATCGATCAGCCGTCTGCTTGGGCCAACGCTCGGACTGACACGCGACGTCGACAATCGCGGGCTGTTTTCGGTGCGCGCGCTGAGCCCGGTCCGCAACGCCGTCAAACAGCAGATCGTAGACGAACCAAGGAACAGCCCCGACTCCTATGTAGCCGCTCTGGCAAACTCGAAAGATATCACCCAGAAGTTCAATCCGAAATACATCGACGACGACGGTTCGACGCTGGACCTGACCGGCATCGTCAATCGCATGGATCGCGGCTATCTCGGCCACACCGAATGCGGCGAGATCAGGCTGATCTACCGCTTCCACTATTCGGTCGAGGAGAAGCCTGGGCAACGCATCTCGTCGCGCCTGCCGCTGACCCTGAGCCTGGTCTTCAACGCCATACCGACTTCGGCACAGACTCGCGCCTCGAAGGACCGTCCGCGCTCGGCTAACGGTTCCTGCGCGGACGTGGCGAAGCGCTGGCTTGGGCAGAAGATCTGGAGCCGGATCAACTGGCGGCCTGGCTGCGCTCGGAAGAAGGCCCGCTTTCCAGCGCGATGTTGAATTCTTCGCAGATCATGCGGCTCGAGCTCAACATGCAGGTCGTGCGCCTATCGGCTTCGAGCCGGCGCGATTTCGGCGGCCACGCTGAGTATCTGTTGAAGATATTCAAGTGGGACCCGGCCAAAGCCATTTTCCAGGAAGCGAAAATGGAGAACCAGATCGACCGCAAGCTGGTGCTGGCCGACAGGCAAACCTTCGAAAGATGGCTGCTCACCGACCGCAACATCTATGATCTCGACCGTGGCCGCCTGGTGATCGACGAAAAATTCCTCGCGACCACCGCGGTTTCGGTGGCACCCGGCGGTATGAGCCGGTCGCAAAACAATTTCGCTTTTAGGCTGCTCGATGACGATGCTATCGACAAAGCGCTCAAGGTCTATGTCGCCAAGGGCAATACGCTTCGCACCGTCAAATCGGTGGCCGGCTTCAATCTGCGCCTCAACGAGATGACCTGCACCGGCTGTCACCAGACGCACGGCATCGCCGGGTTCCATTACACCGGCGCCGACCCGGCCAGCGAACCGCGCCGCAACGCGGTGTTCGTGCCGGGCTCGGCTGTGTTTTTTGCCGACCTGCCGCACCGCCGCGCCATTGTCGAGTCGTTCGCCGCTGGTAGACACCCGGATTTCAGCCGCGGCTTTGCCGGCCGTCAGGAGGCAAAATACGCCGAAGCGCTGAAAAGCACCGATCTCTACAATGGGGCTCGACCTGCTATCGCGGCACCGACCCAAGTTTCGCAGACTGGACCTGCGACGAAGGCCTGCGTTGCGCCGGGGTCCACGAGAGCGCCATCCATCCGGGCTTTGGTACCTGCGTCAGCGAGGCCGGCACCGCGGTTGGCGATCCGGTGGAGTTCGGCGAGATCAGGATGTCGAAATGGGGCAACGACCAATATTGCCGTCTTTCACCGGCAACCGCGAAGGCCTGCGCCATCGACCCGGCCAGGGATAGAAAACCGCCGATAAAGCTCGCCGGCTATGGCGCGGCGCGCCAGCGTTACGATAATCCCGAGCAGAAGACTGGCGGCTTTCCCGGCGGCATGCTGCGCAAGGCGACCTGCGAAAAGCTGCCCGACGAGGCAAGCTGCGGCCGCCTCGCCAAGACCGGCTTCAACGACTGCATAGGCTCCGGCAAGGACCACGAATTCTGCACCAGGGAATTCACCAAGACCGCTGGTCTGCGTGCTTGCGACAAGGCCCATCCCTGCCGCGAGGACTATATCTGCACCGCCGGTTTTGACGATCTGCCGGAAGCAAAGCCCGGCAAGGGCACTTGCATCCCACCCTATTTCATCTTCCAGTTTCGCGTCGATGGTCACCCGCGCAACTGGGTGCAGGATACGAACGAGTGAGCAGGTCAGTCGCACTGCATATCGCTTCGATCAATCAGCGGGCGGCGATTATTGCCTTGCGAAAGGCTTCGAGCGTCTCGGCGCTGACATGGTGCTCGATGCCTTCGGCGTCGATGCGCGCCGTCTCGGCGCTGACGCCGAGCGAGCGCAGGAAAGCCTCGACCGTCTGGTGGCGAATGCGGCTCTCTTCCGCAACCTTCCGCCCGGCATCGGTCAGGAACACGCCGCGATAGGGTTTCCGGGAGACCAGCCCGTCTGCGCACAGCCGCGTCAGCATTTTCGCCACCGTCGGCTGGGCGACGCCGAGCCGTGCCGCGATGTCGACCTGGCGCGCCTCGTTGCCGTCCTCGATCAGGTCGGCGATGAGCTCGACATAATCCTCGACCAGCGCGCTGCGGCGCGCTTCACGCGTCTGCCGGAACCCTTCCGAGTGGATTTCTGCGTCAGGCAGCGGCTTTTCGCGAGGAACCGGTCTTTTCTTCAGCGCCAATACGCGCTCCTCCCGGCAGTTTGAATCGGCATTGCAGTCATAACACGGAACCCTATTGGTTCTGGCCGTTTATTTCCATTCGGTGGCCGGCGCAACCGGCGTTCACTGCCGTTCCGGTCGCACCGTCAAGCGGGCACACGAAAAAGCACGAACAATGAAATATAGCATATTGCATAATGTTCAGCCGTGGCATAGATAAGGAGACAACATCGATCGTTCCAGTGGAAAGCCATTTCATGTCGGAAGCCGAAGCCACCTCAGCCCCCCGATCCATGTGGCGATTTGCCCGCCCGGAAGACGACGAGCAGCCCAGCCTTCGCGAAGTCAACGCAACGATCGCGGTGCCGCACTCGGGGATCTGGCTTCGCCGGCTGTTCGCCTTCGTGGGGCCGGGCTACATGGTTTCGGTCGGCTACATGGATCCGGGCAATTGGGCGACCGACCTCGCCGGCGGTGCCCAGTTCGGTTACACGCTGCTATTCATTATCATGTTGTCGAACCTGATGGCGATCCTGCTGCAGGCGCTCGCCGCCCGGCTCGGCATCGCCACCGGCCGTGACCTTGCGCAGGCGTGCCGCGCCTATTACCCGCGGCCAGTCAATTTCATGCTGTGGGTCGCTTGCGAACTGGCCATCATAGCGTGCGACCTGGCCGAGGTCATTGGCACGGCGATCGCCTTGCAACTGCTGTTCGGGATTCCGCTGATCGGCGGCGCCATCATCACCGCGCTCGATGCCTTCTTGCTGTTGTTGCTGATGAACAAGGGCTTCCGTTTCCTCGAGGCCTTCATCATAGCGCTTTTGATTATCATCTTCGGCTGCTTCGCCATTCAGATCTTTGCCGCCGCGCCGCCGGTCGGCTCCATCCTGCACGCCATGTTCGTGCCGTCGTCCGAGATCGTCACCAATCCGGCGATGCTTTACATTGCCATCGGCATCATCGGCGCCACGGTGATGCCGCACAATCTCTATTTGCACTCCTCGATCGTGCAGACCCGCGCCTACGAGCGCACCGATCGCGGCAAGCGCGACGCCATCAAATGGGCGACGACCGACTCGACCATCGCGCTGATACTGGCGCTGTTCGTCAATGCTTCCATCCTGATCGTGTCGGCGGTGGCGTTCCACGGCACCGGTCATCATGACGTCGCCGAGATCGGCCAGGCCTTCGAGCTTCTGTCGCCGCTACTCGGCCTCGGCATTGCTTCCATTCTGTTTGCCGTGGCGCTGCTTGCCTCCGGCCTGAACTCGACGGTGACGGCGACGCTGGCCGGCCAGATCGTGATGGAAGGCTTCTTGCGGCTGCGCATCCCGCAATGGGCGCGCCGCCTGCTGACGCGCGGCATCGCCATCATCCCGGTGGTGGTCGTCACCGCCCTCTATGGCGAGAAGGGCACCGGCCAGTTGCTGGTCTTCAGCCAGGTGATCCTGTCGATGCAGCTTCCCTTCGCGGTCGTCCCGCTGGTGCAGTTCGTCTCGGACAAGCGCAAAATGGGCAATTTCGCCATTTCCCGCGCCGTCGCCGTGCTGGCCTGGGTGGTTGCCGCCCTCATCCTGGTGCTCAACTTCAAGCTGCTCTACGATACGGTCGTCGGTCTGGGCTGAGCGTCTGCTCCAAACTGACGCAACTAAGGTCGGCAGTCATCCGCCCTTCCAGCCCTGGAAATTTGCCGGCCGCTGTCGGACAAATGTCCGTTCGCCCGTCCTTGGCTCGAAGTCCGGCCATGACGGCACGGATCAGGGAAAGGGAGCTCCAATGAGGAAGATCATCGCCGCAACATTCGTCAGCCTCGACGGCGTCATGCAAGCGCCCGGCGGCCCGCACGAGGACCCGGTCGGCGGCTTCAAGTTCGGCGGCTGGACGTTCCACTACTGGGACGATGTGATGGGCGCCGCCATGGGCGAGACGTTTTCAAAACCGTTCGCGCTGCTTCTCGGCCGCAAAACCTACGACATCTTCGCCGCCCACTGGCCTTATCAGAAGAATGACCCGATCGCCGACAGCTTCAACGCCGTCACCAAATATGTGGCGACGCACAGGCCAGATACGCTGTCCTGGCAAAACAGCCAGCCGCTCGGCAGCGACGTCGTGGCGACATTGCGCCGGATGAAGCAGGAGGACGGCCCGGACCTGCTCATTCAGGGATCGAGCGAGCTGATCCAGACCTTGCTCGCCAATGACCTGATCGACGAGATCAGCCTGCTGATTTTCCCGCTGGTGCTGGGCAAGGGCAAAAAACTGTTCGGCAGCGGCACAATACCTGCCGCCTTCAAGCTGACCCGCTCGCAGGCATCGACCACCGGTGTCATCATGGCGAGCTATGAACGCTCCGGCGAGATCAAGACCGGGTCCTTTGCCACGGAGCAGCCGTCCGAAGCCGAGATCGAGCGGCGCAAGAACTGGAAATAGAGGCTGCCGAGGCGATCAAGGACGGCTGAACACTGGCCGTCCTTTTTGCTGTTTTCTAAGCCGCCTCCCGTCGCCGTGCCAACCCATCGCGGAGGTGGCCCGCGAACGCCAGTGCAGCCGGCGCAAGGCCGTGCTTCGGCAAATGCAGATTGATCGAAAAATTCGGCAGCGACGGCAGTTCCGGATCGTTGGCCAAAATATCGAGGTCGGCAGGCACGGTCGACGCCAACCAGGTGGTGACGGCCAAGTCCGAACGCACCGTCGCCGTCGTCGCGTCGATGCTGCCGTTTTCGAATACGGTGCGCCATTCCAGGCCGTGCTCGTTAAGCGCCTCCAGCACCACCGGGCGGAACGCGCAGGTCTCGGCCACCATCGAAACCGGCAGGGGGCGCTTGCTGCGAGCCCCGCCGCCTTTGGCGCCGACCCAAACTAGCCGGTCGACAACAAGGCATTCGCCGGCCGACCGACCGATCGGCTCCTCGATCACCGCGAGCTCTATCGTGCCGGCCGCCAAGGCCGCAGCCAACTCCGGCGACGAAGCACAGATCAGCGAAATCTCGACCTGCGGATACGCCTCGGCATAGGCCTTGAGCACCGGCGCAAGCAAGGTGCCGACAAGGTCATACGGCACGCCAAGCCGCACCTGACCGGCAACCGCATCGCCCGCCATCTCCGCCAGGATCTCGTCATTGAGGGAAAGCAGGCGCTTGCCCTTGCCGAGCAATCGCTCGCCGGAGCGGGTCAACCGCAATGCACGCCGGTCGCGCTCGAACAGGCTGCAGCCAAGAACCTCTTCCAAGCGCTTGATATGTTGGCTGACGGCGCCTTGGGTCAAATGCAGCGCGTTGGCCGCTGCCGTCATGCTTGCCTTATCCGCAACGGTGACGAAGGTTCGGATCAAGGCGGTATCGAGATTGCGAGCCATCTGACTATTATGCTTCTTAATAGTGACCATCGCAAACATTGCATTTACTGATGAGCCAAAAGACCTACCGTGCAGGCTTCAAAGGAAGCAGCATGCTTGAAACCGTCCTTCCCCTCGTGCTGTTCGCGCTGGTCTCAACCTCAACGCCCGGCATGGCCACGACCTTGTCGACGGCGTCCGGCGCGCAGTTCGGCTTTCGCCGCTCTATACCGCTGATGGCCGGAAGTGCGGCCGGCCTGGCCACGGTGGCTGCGGCAGGTGCTGCCGGGCTCGCCGGTCTGCTGGCCGCCGCCCCTTCTTTGCAACTGGCAATGAAAATAGCCGGCACCCTCTATCTGGTATGGCTTGCCCTCAAGATCGGCCGCAGCGGCCCGCCCAATCTGAACGTGACCATGGCAAAGCCGAACAGCTTTTTGGGCGGCGCCGGCCTGCAATGGATGAACCCAAAGGGCTGGGCCATGGGGCTGGGAGCGGCGGCATCTTTTGCCGCGCTCGCCAGCGGGCCACTGCAGCTCGCCTTGCTGCTCGGCACGGTCTTCGGCCTTGCCGCGGCGCTATCGCTGGCGGCGTGGTGCGTGGCGGGCACGCTGCTCGCCCGGTTGCTGCGAACCGAGCGGCAGTGGCGCATCCTCAACGCCGTGCTTGGCTTGCTGCTGGCCGCCTCGATCATTCCGATGTGGCGGACAGCGTAAGACCAGTTATTTCAGGCAGCGTAGCGTGCCGCCGGCTTGCCGGCCAGCAGGCTACCGAAGAAGCCTTGTCGGACGCCAAGAAAGGCATCCACCCCGGCAACGTCGGCAAGACCCGGTGCCGTGAACGCTTCACCCTTGGCCAGGCCGGCAAGCGCGGCATCGACCAGATCGTCCGCAGTCATGACAATCTCTTGGGGCACATTGGCAATATCGCTTCCGGCGACTTCCCAGAACTCGGTCCGCGTGGCCCCCGGCAGCACGACCTGTACGGCTACACTGCTGTCGGCGACTTCCCGCTGCAGGGCCTCGGTGAAGTTGACGACATAGGCCTTGGTGCCGCTATAGATGCCGCCGAACGAGGTGTCGAAGGCCAGCACCGAGGCGATGTTGACGATGACGCCGCGGTTGCGCGCCAATAGTCCCTGCAGCACCGCGCGCGTCAGCCGGGTCAGCGCCACCACATTGACCTTGATCATGCGCTCGGCGACATCGGCGTCGGCCGTTGCCACCACCTGCGCGCCGCCAAGGCCGGCATTGTTGACCAGCAGCGTCACGCTGTCGTCGGTTGATATCGCCTGTTCGACCCGTCGCAGATCGGCGTCGTCGGCCAGGTCGGCGCTGATGACGCTGACCTTGATGCCATACGCGTAGCGGAGCCTCTCCGCCAATTCCTCCAGCCGGTCGGCGCGCCGCGCCACCAGCACCAGATCATACCCTTGGCCGGCGAGCCGGTCGGCATAGACCGCCCCGATGCCGGAAGAGGCGCCGGTGACGACCGCCGTGCCTTTGTCCTGATTGCTCATTGTCTTGTTCCTTCTGGTTCGATCCCAAATGCCGGTGCCGCAGCGCAACACCCTTGCTTCGACTGGCAGATCGATTAATGGCATATGCCACTATCGATACGTAGGCATATGCCACCATCTTGTCAATCCGCGGAGCAAGGACTATTTCTGGTTTGCATCGAGGGTCCCTTCCGGTCCCCTCATCGGAAATCCGCCAATGTCCCAAACCACCCTGCCCGGCCTGGTGTTTTGCAACAACGCCATGCTACGCCGCGCAACGCGGAAACTCGGCCAGTTCTATGACGATGTGCTCGCGCCCTCCGGCATTAAGGCCACGCAGCAGGGCCTGCTCTATCAAATCCACGTCGGCAATGAACCGACCATGGGTGCCATTGCCGCAGCCCTCGTCATGGACCTGTCGGCCCTCGGTCATACGCTGAAGCCGCTGATCCGGGACGGTTATGTCGAGGCCTTCGCCGACCCTGCCGACCGCCGCATCAGGCGCGTCAGGCTGACACCGCAGGGCTGGACCAAGCTCGAAGAAGCTCTGAAGCTGTGGCAAGTCGCCCAGCAGCGCTTCGAGGAGATGTTTGGAAAAGAGCAGGCGGCAAGCCTGCGAGCGGCGCTGGACGAAATCGCCGCGCTGGATTTTGACGCAGCGCCGGCCGCGAGTTGAATTATCGGCGGCCGGCAGCCAAGCTTTGCTAACAAGCCTTATTCGGCCGGCATCGCCACCGGACGTGCGGCCAGGTGTCCCGCCAGCATCACGCCCAAACCAATGATCGGGAATGCCGCCGCGACCACGCCGAGGTCGGCCGGTGCGCCATAGCGCAGCACCGCGGCGCCGACCACGGCCCCCAGTGCGACGCCGAGATAGAGCGCCGAAGCGTTCAGCGACAGCACGATGGGCGCGGCATCGGGCGCCAGCTTGATGATGCGGCTGGCCTGCGCCGGTGGGAACGCCCAGCCGACGATACCCCACGGCACCATCATGGCCATCAGTGCCGGCCCGGCGATCTCGCGCGGCAGGAATGTCGGGATCAGCGAAAACGTGACCAGCATGGCGGCACTCAGCGCCAGCGACCAGCAGACGGTGCGCGTCGCGCCGAAACGGTCGGCGGCCTGCCCACCGCCGATATTGCCGATGACCGCGCCGACGCCGAAGGCGAGCAGCATTCCGGGTAGCGCGATCGGGCTCAGGCCGCCGCCTTCGATGGCGAGCGGCGCGACAAAGGCAAAGACAGTGAAGGCGCCGATCAGTGCCAGGATCGTCGTCACCAGGATGGGCATGACGCCGGGGCGAAGTGCCGCTGCCAATCGCATCCGGAGCGGCAGCCTGGTGCCGACGATGCCGCGCGGCAGCCGGTACCACAGGATCGCGCCGGCGAGCGCGCCAAGGCCGGCAATGGCAAAGAAGGTGCCGCGCCAGCCGGCAACCGTCGCAACAAGCGCGCCAAGCGGCGCGCCGACCGCCACCGCAACCGTGGTGCCGCCGACGACCACGGCAATGGCGCGGGCGCGGTGATGATCGTCGACAAGCGCAACGGCCGTTCCCTGCGCGGTCGCCGCGAACAGGCCTGACGACAGCGCCATGACGATGCGCGCGATCAACAGCAATTCGAAGGAGGAACTCAGCGCCGCGGCGACGTTGCCCAACACGAAGAACACCAGCGTCCACAGGATGACGCGGCGCCGGTCCCATTCGCCAGTCAGCGTTGCCAGGATCGGCGTGCCGATCGCATAGGCGAGCGCAAACGCCGTGATCAGCGTGCCGGCGAGCGGAACGGAGATGGCGGCATCCTTTGCAATGTCGGGCAAAAGGCTGGAGATGACGAAACCTTCGGTCGAAATCGTGAATGATCCGAGCGCAAGCCAGATGAGGCGCTTATCCATGGCCATTTCCTTAGTTCAAAGGTTATTGAACAATTGGACATAACAGGGCATGATGTCAATGAGCTTGTGCAGACTAATCGAACCCTACTGACAGCCCTGTGTCAGGACAGGCCCGAATACCACCAGAACCGCGAAGGATCAGATGCGTTGAAATCGGCCCCGAATGTGCTTAATTCCTGGTCATGACCTTGCCCCATCCCACCGCCGACCAGATCAGCCTGCCGAACGTGCTTGCCGTGCTCGGCGACCCGACGCGACTGGCCATCGTGCGCTATCTCGCGAGCAAGGAGGGCGTGCCGCTGAATTGCAGCCGGTTCCTCGACCTCTGCTCGAAGACCAATCTGAGCTACCATTTGGCCAAGCTGCGTGAGGCCGGCGTTACCCGCACCGAGGCGGTTGGCACCAGCCGGCTGATCACGCTGCGCCGTGACGATCTCGACCGCCGCTTCCCGGGCCTGCTCGACAGCGTGATTGCCGCGGCCGGCGACGATGCATCGTTGCCGGCGGTCGGCGGCCATGAGATCGAAGTCCGCGCCTAGAGCGACCCCGAAGCTGCATTCCGCTCTCGCCCGCTTCGCGAGGTGAGGAAGATAATTGTCCTCCAGCCATTCCAACAAACGGAGCCTGCCATGCGCATTGCCGTCCTCGCCGACATCCACGGCAATGTCCTGGCGCTCGACGCCGTGCTCGATGATCTGCGGCGACGCGGCAGCGCCGACCTCATCGTCAATCTCGGCGATTGCGTTTCCGGCCCTCTCTGGCCGCGCGAGACTATGGAGCGGCTCGAAGCGCTCGAGCTGCCGACGGTGCGCGGCAACCACGACCGCCGCGTTGCCTACGACACCGCCGACGAGACCATGTGGCCTTCCGACCGCTACGCGCATGAACGGCTGGCGGCAGCCCAGCGCGAGGCGCTGTTCGCGCTGCCCGTCACGCTGGAGGTGGCGCCTGGCGTGCTCGCCTTCCATGCCCGGCCCGACCACGATGAAAAATATCTTGCCGACGCGATAGTCGACGGCCGGCTGGTGCGCGCCCCGCTGGCTGCCATCGAGCGGCGGCTCGGCGCGATCGATCCCGCCTGCCGCATCATGCTTTGCGGTCACAGCCACCGCAGCGAGCTGGTCCGCATTCCCGGCGGTCCGGTCATTTTCAATCCAGGCAGCATCGGCTGCCCGGCCTATCACGACGACACGCCGCCGGCGCATGTCTCCCAACAAGGCTCGCCGCACGCCCGCTATGGCATCGTCGACCTGCATCCCGATCGCTTCGAGGCCATCGCCGTCGATTACGACCATGAGGCGGCAGCGCGTCAGGCCGAGCAGGCGGGACGGCCGGAATGGGCTCACGCGCTACGCACCGGCTTCATGCCGGGTTGACCGCGTTCATACCGGGCCGAACGAGGAACAGGCTGAGCTTGCCCATGCCAGGCTGAACGGATGACCGCCTTCGAGCGGCAGGCAAGCAGCCTCAGAAGCCGCGACCGGTCCAATCTTCACTTGTCGGACGCGGATCGCTTCGATCGCCTGGCAGGACGTCCGGTGCTGGCCGCCGAAATCTTGGTCACTGAAGTCTTGGGCGATGAAGCCTTTGGCCGTGAGGTCTTGGGCGCCAGTTGCGTTGGGTTGAAAGTCTGTGCGGGGGCCGATTCGGATCCGGCCCGAATGTCGGCGTCGCGCACCTGCTGGCCAAAGTTCAGGCCAGTCAGTTCTTCAATCTCGGCCACCGTCGAAAGGAACTCCGATACCCTGGCAATTTCAAGCGGGTCGTCGAATGCCTCGGCACGCCCACCGAACGCTTCGGGCATCACTTCCAAAACCGGCTTTTGATCCGCCAGCAGCGCGATGGCGCGCAGGCCAGTTTGATCGGACCACAGCGCGATCTTCCAGAACTTGAGCGGAATATGGCTGTCGAAGCGGTAAGGAGGATCGTCCTCGCGGAACACTGGGCCTGCAAACACCGTGACACGGCCTCGCGTCGTATAGGCGTTGCGCAGCACATAGGTTTCCACCGCGCGCCATCTCAGTTTCCCCTTGGAGCCGGGATGGTCAAGCGAGCTTCCCTGATTGAAAAAGCCGACTTGCGGCGCAGCATTGGGATAGAAGAACGTGTCCCGTTCTGCCGCGACCGCCTCCTGATCCACTCCCCATGCAGGGTCGCCGCGAAGCGTAATATGGCCCTTCTGGAACATTCGAGCTATTCGTTCCTTGAATTTTGGGACGGGAAATCCAGGCACATTCTGGCTCGAATAGAATTCCTGGGTCATCTGCTCGCCAGGGTCGATGCGACGGTCGGGCCGGAAAGCGTCGCTGGCTTCCGAACCGGAAATCGACTCTACCCCCAATTCGACAAGCGACGGGTTGTCGATGACGGTCTTGTCCTCACGATTGACCGCCTTGGTGCGGGATCCATCGATATTGCAGGCGGTGACGAAGGCAAGCCTGCGATCGGCGTTCATCAAGATCGAAAAATGATGATAGCGCAATTCGTGTGGGTCCTCGCCCGGTTTGGCAAGGAGGTTTTTGGCCAACCGGTAGGGTGAATTGGCAACCGTCGGCATTGGCAGGACAAAGCCCGGTATGAAGCCGGGTTCATACCCTCCGCGATCGTCGAAATCCTCCGTTTTCCAACCCGCGGCCTCGGCGATGGCCACCTTCGCGGGTTCGCTTGCCGGGCCTTTGCCGTCGTTTCGTCTTGCATCGCCTCCGTCGCGGTCGATCAAGGGCGCCCGGACATTTATCTCGACGGGAAAAGTCCAGGTGACCGAGCCATCGGCGTTGTGTCTCGTCGCCGGTGGATTGTCATCCGGTTCCGGCCGCTGCACCGACTTGTCCAGCACATCTTCGCGAATGTCGGCGTTCAGCCGAACTGTCTCGTCCATCATGCGCGGCGTGCCGGCCCAAATCGCCAGAGCTTGCGAAACCGCCGATGCCGAGGAGCCCGGCAGCCTGGACTTTCTAGCGCCCAGATCGTCAACGATGGCGCTGATCCTTATGCCTTCGTTGATCTCGCGCGTCAGCGCATAGCCACCTATGCCCGTCACCTCGTGGAATGGCCCTGCCCAATGGTGCAGGGCAATTGGCTCCCATTCATTGTTGAAAACCGGTGAACCGGACGAACCCTGTTCGGTATCGGCAACATAGTGCAGCACTTGAACCGTTTCGTCGCGGGCCACCAGCCGGTTTTCACGCAGCACCAGTTCCTTGAAGCGGCCATCGGGGTGCTGAACGATGTTGGCGATTTCGCCAAGCATATGCTTGTCGCGCGCATCCGACAGCGAGATAAAACCGAACTCCCCCAGTTCCTTTGGGCCGGAACGCCGCTCGCCGACCCCGATCAGCGTATAGTCCAGACCCTCTATGCTATCGGTCACGAAACAGAATTCAGGATCGAACAGGAACGTCGTCGGCGTGCGCACGGCATTCGCACCGTCCTGCTCATAATCGAACTGGACCTGGAAGCGCCGGGAATCTGCCGGCGACGAAATCACATGGTTGTTTGTGAGGAACAGCCTTGGCCCGACCAGAAAACCCGATCCTTGTGGATTGCCGTTGAGAAAGGCAACGCGGCCGACCGCATCGGCCACACGGCGCCCACGCTCCAGAAATGCGACACCGATGAAATCGAGCGTTGGGCCGAGAATTGCCTCCGGTCCTGGCTGTTTGGCGGCGGCCTTTCTCTCCCCGGCAGACCTCATGTCGATTGCTGCCGATATCATCTCCGCTTCGGTGCGGCTGAGCGACGCTTTTACCTGCAACCTGTCGAGTCGCCTGGAGAGGGTCTGTTCGGCGGCCAGCGGATTGCCGTTGGCGATGTGACCAAGTGAAGCCTCAATTTCCGCGCGCGTTTTCTTGATACGCTGGCGAACTATGTTTTCCACTTGCGCGAATATTTCAAGGTCGACCATCTTTCCCTCCCAAACCTTACTTGAGAGAGTGCATATTTACATGAAATGTGCAATATTTTGCCGGCTTTCAGCTCACGGAAGTGGCCTGCTCCGCGATTCAACACGCGGCACCTTACTCATTTTCGGGCTTACGCAGCGCCGCCTCGTCGCCTATAAAAACCGGCTGGCGTGCGATGGCGTTTCCGTGCCTGGCCGCGCCTTCGGCAATGCAACCTACCGCCCATGGCAGATGATTAGGCGCACAATAACACTCCGATCCCCGCTGCTTGCGCTGATTGCCGCTCCGCTGATGCTGGCGGGCCCGCCGGCCAGTGCCCAGGAGCCGGAGCCCATCATCTCGATTGTGACTGGTCTCGCTCCGGGTGATCTCCTGAACGTGCGCGCCACGGCATCGGCGATGGGCAAGATCGAGGCGCGGCTGCCGATTGGTTCGAGCGTCAAAAATCTCGGCTGCGGCGACGTCAGCGGCCATCGGTGGTGCAAGGTTGAAGACATTGACGACCCCAAGCTGAGCGGATGGGCGCCCGCGCGCTACCTCGACCCTATCAATCCCCAGCAAGTGACACCCCAGGCGACGGCCAATACGGAGAGCCCTGCCTCCCAACCGCTACCCGATCTGACAACGCGCCTCGGCGCGACCGCTCCCGAAACGGCGCTGAGCTCCGCTGACGCAATCGGCAGGGTGGCGATCGAGGATGCTTACCGCCTGGCCCTGGCCGCTGGAAACCCCTCGACTGGACAGGTTGATGGATCGGCGCCCGCGGCTGCCGACCTCGTCCAGAATTTCGGCGCGGCCAACGCGGCGCCTCCGCCCGACGCACAGACCGTTGCGCGGCTACAGCCGCCGGGGACACCGGTCCCTGGGACCGGCAACGCCATCCCCTGCGCGCGCTATCTCGGCCAGCCGATGACCAGTTGCAAGGCGGCGGTCGTGCGCACCGGCGACAAAATCGACGTGACCGTGACCTGGCCCGATGGCGGCACGCGCATCATCAGCTTCCGGGCCGGCAAGCCGGCCGGTGCGGACGCACCCGGCGAATTCCGCTTCACCCGCGAAGGCAGCCTGAACATGATCCGCATCGGTGCTTCCGAGCGTTTCGAGATTACGGATGCTTTGGCGTTGGGGGATAGTGGTAAGGGAATAAGGCAGTAGGGCAGTAGGGCAATATGTTTAAAGGGCGCTCGAACCTACTGCCCTACTGCCCTACTGCCCTACTGCCCTACTGCCCTACTGACCTACTGCCCTACTGCCCTACTGCCCTACTGCCCTACTGCCCTACTGCCCTACTGCCTTATTCCCCTACCCCCCTACTCCCCTACTCGCATTTTAGGGGGTTACATCCGGCAAAACTCTTCCCTATAAGGCCCTCCTAGCCTGATACCAGAATCGCGAGCACAACCGGCCGGGTCATCCCGTCCGGCTTTTTGTGCAAGCCGCCCGCCGAACGGACCCTCGACATGCCAAGACGCACCGACATCAAGTCGATCCTGATCATCGGGGCCGGCCCCATCGTCATCGGCCAGGCCTGCGAGTTCGACTATTCCGGCACCCAGGCCTGCAAGGCGCTGAAGGAAGAGGGCTTTCGCGTCATCCTGGTCAATTCCAACCCGGCCACCATCATGACCGACCCGGAACTGGCCGATGCCACCTATATCGAGCCGATCACGCCCGAAGTGGTGGCCAAGATCATCGCCAAGGAGCGGCCCGACGCGCTGCTGCCGACCATGGGCGGCCAGACCGCGCTCAACACCGCTTTGTCGCTGCGCCGCATGGGCGTGCTCGACCGCTATCAGGTCGAGATGATCGGCGCCGACGCCACGGCCATCGACAAGGCCGAGGACCGCGCTTTGTTTCGCGAGGCGATGAACAAGATCGGCCTGGAAACGCCGAAGTCGATGCTGGCCAACGCCACCGACGTCAAGAACGCCGACCGCAAGACGCACGAGGCCGAGCGCGCCGCGCTGAAGGCCGAGAAGCCCGAAAACCTCGACGCCGCGCTCGACGCGCTGGAGACCAGCTGGAACCTCGGCGAAGGCGACCGCAAGCAGCGCTACATCAGCCACGGCATGGCGATTGCAGCACAAGCGCTCGACCATGTCGGCCTGCCCGCCATCATTCGCCCGTCCTTCACCATGGGCGGCACCGGCGGCGGCATCGCCTACAACCGCGCCGAATTCTACGAGATCGTCCAGTCCGGCCTCGACGCCTCGCCGACCACCGAAGTGCTGATCGAGGAGAGCGTGCTCGGCTGGAAGGAGTATGAGATGGAGGTTGTCCGCGACAAGGCCGACAACTGCATCATCATCTGCTCGATCGAGAACATCGACCCGATGGGCGTGCATACGGGAGACTCGATCACCGTCGCCCCTGCCCTGACGCTGACCGACAAAGAATACCAGATGATGCGCAACGCCTCGATCGCGGTGCTGCGCGAGATCGGCGTCGAGACCGGCGGCTCCAACGTGCAGTTCGCCGTGAATCCTGCCGACGGAAGACTCGTGGTGATCGAAATGAACCCGCGCGTCTCGCGCTCCTCGGCGCTCGCCTCCAAGGCGACCGGTTTTCCGATCGCCAAGATCGCCGCCAAGCTCGCCGTCGGCTACACGCTGGACGAGCTGGAGAACGACATCACCGGCGGCGCGACGCCGGCCTCGTTCGAGCCGAGTATCGACTATGTCGTGACCAAGATCCCGCGCTTTGCCTTCGAGAAATTCCCCGGCGCCGAGCCGGTGCTGACCACCTCGATGAAATCGGTCGGCGAGGTCATGGCCATCGGCCGCACCTTCCAGGAATCGCTGCAGAAGGCGCTACGCGGGCTGGAGACCGGCCTGACCGGCCTCGACGAGATCGAGATCCCCGGCATCGGCCACGGGAACGCGCCCGCCAGCCATGTCGACGACCGCAACGCTATCCGCGCCGCGCTCGGCACGCCGACGCCGGACCGGCTGCGCATGGTGGCGCAGGCGATCCGCATGGGCACCTCGCTGGAAGACGTGCATGCAATGTGCAAGATCGACCCGTGGTTCCTCGAGCAGATCGCCGGCATCCTCGACATGGAAGCCCGCATCCGCGAGCACGGCATTCCCGAGGATGCCACCAATCTGCGCATGCTGAAGGCGATGGGTTTCTCGGACGCCCGCCTCGCGTCGCTGGTCAGGAAAGACGTCGAAGAGATCCAGAAGATACGCGACAAGCTCGACGTTCATCCCGTCTACAAGCGCATCGACACTTGCGCCGCCGAGTTTGCCTCGCCCACCGCCTACATGTACTCGACCTACGAAGTGCCCTTTGCCGGCGCGCTCGCCAACGAGGCGCAGGTCTCGTCGCGCAAAAAGGTCGTCATTCTCGGCGGCGGCCCCAACCGCATCGGCCAGGGCATCGAGTTCGACTATTGCTGCTGCCATGCCGCCTTTGCGCTGCGCGACGCCGGCTTCGAGGCGATCATGGTCAACTGCAATCCCGAGACCGTGTCGACCGACTACGACACTTCCGACCGGCTCTATTTCGAGCCGCTGACGCCGGAGGACGTCTTGGAGATCCTGCGCGCCGAACAGGCCTCGGGCGAACTCGTCGGCGTCATCGTCCAGTTCGGCGGCCAGACGCCGCTCAAGCTCGCCGATGCGCTGGAGAAGGCTGGCATCCCGATCCTCGGCACCTCGCCCGACATGATCGATCTGGCCGAGGACCGCGACCGCTTCCAGAAGCTCTTGCACAAGCTCGGCCTCAGCCAGCCGAAGAATGGCATCGCCTATTCGGTCGAGCAGGCCCGCCTCGTCGCTGGCGAGCTTGGCTTCCCGCTGGTGGTGCGCCCGTCCTATGTGCTCGGCGGCCGCGCCATGCAGATCATCCACGACGAGAGCATGCTGCAATCCTATCTGCTCGACACCGTGCCCGGCCTGGTTCCGGAGGACATCAAGCAGAAATACCCCAACGACAAGACCGGCCAGATCAACACGCTGCTCGGCAAGAACCCGCTGCTGTTCGACACCTATCTGTCGGGCGCCATCGAGGTCGATGTCGATTGCCTCTGCGACGGCAGGTCGACCTACGTCTCCGGCATATTGGAGCACATCGAGGAGGCCGGCATCCATTCGGGCGACTCGGCCTGCTCGCTGCCGGTGCACTCGCTGCCTTCGGAGCTCGTCGACGAACTCGAGCGCCAGACGGCGGCCCTTGCCCGCGCGCTCAATGTCGGCGGGCTGATGAACGTGCAGTACGCGATCAAGGACGGCACGGTCTATGTGCTGGAGGTCAATCCGCGTGCGTCGCGCACCGTGCCCTTCGTCGCCAAGACCATCGGCCGGCCGATCGCAAAGATCGCCGCCCGCATCATGGCCGGCGAGAGCCTGGAAGACGCCTTCGCCCATTACGGCGCCATGCCCGACCCACGCAATCCCGGCCACATCGCGGTCAAGGAAGCGGTGTTCCCCTTCGCCCGTTTTCCGGGCGTCGACATCTTGCTTGGCCCGGAAATGCGCTCGACCGGCGAGGTCATGGGCCTCGACCGCGACTTCGCGCTGGCCTTCGCCAAGAGCCAGCTAGGCGCCGGCGTCGACCTGCCGCGCTCCGGCACGCTGTTCGTCTCGGTGCGCGACGAGGACAAGAAAGGCATCCTGCCGGCGGTCAAGCGGCTCGCCGGCCAGGGCTTCAAGGTGCTCGCCACCTCTGGCACCGCCCGCTTCCTCGCCGAAAACGGCGTCGCCGCCGAGAAAATCAACAAGGTACTGGAAGGCCGCCCGCACATCGAGGACGCCATCCGCAACCGCCAGGTGCAGATCGTCTTCAACACCACGGACGGCCAGAAGGCGGTCTCGGACTCGAAGTCGCTCCGCCGCGCCACGCTGATGCAGAAGGTGCCGTATTACACGACGCTATCGGGCGCGGCTGCGGTGGCTGAGGCGATTGCGGCGCTGCGGGCGGGAAGCCTGGAAGTGCGGCCGCTGCAGGAGTATTTTGCGTAGGCGATTAGCGCCTTCCCTTCTCCCCCTGTGGGAGAAGGTGGATCGGCGCTTTGGCGCCGAGACGGATGAGGGGTGCTCCAGCTTGGCAGATGTCTACTGGACGTCGCTCTCTTAGCCGGGCCAGTTTGCCTGGGGCCGGCAAATCGGCTATCTAATCTGAATATCTGGAAAAGTTTTCAGATTGGTGGAGGCCGCTGGTCTTAGGTATGGACCCTATTACCAGCGGCCCCGATGCCTCGGCTAGGCCGAGAACGATTCTCCGTTTGGACGGGAGAATCAGTCAGATGTTGCCATAGCTCGCACGACATTTGCAATTTTATTTGCCTCTGCTGTCGTCAAATCAAAAGGCAATCCTTGGATTTGAACGATCAAATCTTGGCGAATTGGTATCGGAAGCACCGATACGCTGGTCGGCGGAGCCATCACCGCCGGGGCGGCCGACCGAGCAGCAGGCCGTTCTGCTGACCCTTGGCCCACCTTTTGGCGCTCACTCACCTTTCGCGTTCCAGCCGCCCCTCCGACTTTAAACGTCATTGGGTTATCTTGGTAGTTTAAAAAATCTTCAACCGACGACTTAATGCGGCTCTTGTAAGTATTTAGGCTCCCTGGTGTATAATCGCCGCCAGCGATATTCGAAAATCTATGCATCAAGTGGTCAAGATCGACGTTAGCTAAATCAGCAGCCTCGGTATCATCAAGCAATGCAAGGACTTTTCCCGCCGCTGCCTTCCTGGCATTAGCGGTAGTCTTATTGAGCAGGCCCTTTCTCGCTAGGTAATCCAAAAACTCTAGCAGGGCTTCGCGCGATCTAGGTCTCACATCCATTGCAATCTCCTGTCCCCCATCACAATGATCGGCCTTCTCATCAAAGTCAACACGTACAATGTCAAATTTGATGATTTTTTTAAAAACTCGCCGTTTGATTGGACCTTGGGAGTGATCATTTTGACGGCCGGATTTTGATAGCAGTCACCGCCACGGCTGCAGGCTCGTGTCCCTGCCATAGGCGATGATCGTGTCGCAGACGGAAATCCAGTTCGCGCAGCGCGTCATCGTTCTAGAAGCGCCACGCGCGAAAACCACATCGCCTCAGAGCGATGTCCCGCTCGTCATCAAAAAATCCGAACCCTCATACTGGCCGCCGTCAATCTGGACGACCAACATAGCCTCGGCACATACGAAACCGGCAGTAAACCCCCAACGGGGACTTGACGGCGGAACTTGATGCCTGCGGCGCAAAATCCTTGGCCTAATCGCGGTTGATGGCCTTGTGGCCCGCTCTGCGAACGCCAGCGCCTCGCTCGCCTCAGCCGAGAAACCCAATAAACCGCCCCGCAAACAGCACGGACGTCCACAGCATCAGCGAAAGCACAGCCAGCACGGTCGTGGCCCCACCAGCCGGCTCGTCACCGCCTTTTGCGCGGCGCATGAAGACGAGGAAATTGGCGCCGGCAAGCAGGATGAGCGCCATCTTGGCGAGGAAAACCGGCATCGCCACATATTCGCTCGCCCTGACTGAAAACAGCAGCGAGCCCGTGACCAGCGCACCGCCGAACGCGCCCAATGCGGTGCGGCGCAGCAGCGCCACGAACGCCGGCTGCGGCAGCGAGCGGAAGGCGCCCAGGATCCTGAGGTCCATGAGCCAGACGCTGGTCAGCAGCGCGCCGATCGACATGATGTGCAGCGCATTGACGATTGGGTAGGCGACGAAAGAGGCCTTCAGTCCCCGCACAAGCGCGAGTTGCTCGATGCCGGCGAAAAACCCGTCCATTCAGGCCGGCGGCAAGCGGTCGGGATAGACATCATAGGTCTTGCCGCCGACGATGATGCGGACTGCCTTCATGCGCTTTTCGCTCTCGTCGCGCGAGCGATGGCCGATCGCCGTCACCTCGTCGCCGACCTTGGCAACACCTTCCGTGAAGCCGGCAGCGATCGTGCGGGAGGGCGGAGCCATCTCCACCCGCCAGACCGCTCCCTCGGCGTCGACATCCAGCGTGGCGTGCGGGTTGCCGATATAGATGGCCGTGATCCGGCCCTTGAGTTCGAAAAACCCGTCCTGCGTCCACGACCAGCCATGATGGGCATAGGCTGCGGTGGCGGCGGCAAGGAGCACAGCCGCCCCCAGCGCGACGCTCCGGTTGAAAGGTGACTGCATCGCTCGTCTCCTCGGTTCCGGCATTAGAGGGTAGGTCAGCGCGCGGCAGCGTCAAATCACATGAGGGCCTTTTGGGGCGCTGCGCTCCACAGCCATGGTAACGGCATGGATCCTAGGGTCTGCGCTCCGCTTCGCGTTCGCTCCGCCCTAGGATGACGAAGCGAGGGGAGGTTCCAGCCAATCTCCAACGTTCGCAATTGGCCTTATTCCACTGTACCTTCGTCATCCTAGGGCGGAGCCGGAGCGAAGCGACGTCGCGGAGACCCTAGGATCCATGCCGTTACCTTCGAGCGTCGCAGCCTCTGCTGAACGCACTTACCAAGGCGCTTGCCCCGACCTCTCACCCCGCCCAATCCACCTCGACCATTCCCAGCCGCTGATAGAGCCTGACGGCGGCGGCGTTCTCGACCGTGTTGGTCTTGAGGTCGACATGCACCGCGCCCCTTGCCTGAAACACCGCAAAGGCGTGCCGCATCAGCGCCTCGGCGATGCCCTTGCCGCGCGCCTCGGGATGGACGGCAAGGTCCTTGACGAAAGCCCGCGTCCAGCAGAGTGCCGCGCCCGCCAGCCGGCCCTTGCGGTCGATGACCAGGAAACACAAAGCGGGATCGAATTCGGCGTCGCCCGAAATGCGCGGCCACCATTCGTCGAACGGCCCGTCGGCGCCGTCGTCGAACACCGCGGTCAACAGCGCATGCAGAGCAAGCGCATCGGCGGCTTCGAAGCCGCGCATGAAAAAACCTTCTGGCCAGCGCGGCGCCAGAAGCGTGTCGTCGAGGACCTTGCGCAGTCTTATTTCGTTTGGCGCCGGCGGACGCGGCTCAGGCATCGGGCTGCATGCGGCGGCGCAGGCGGTCGCTGCCGAGGCCGGTTTCGCTCAGCATCCCCCTGCGTTTGGCGTCGTAATAATAGCCGCTCTGGTAGAGCCGGTCGGCGCGCTTGGGGTTGCCGCCTGAGACCAGCCAGGCGCCGCGCAGATATTTCACCGCATATTTCAGATTGGTCTCGGCGTCGAACAGGCCGCTCGCCGGCCCGTCATAGCCCATGCCGCGCGCCGTCGCGTGCTTGATCTGCATCAGCCCCCAATGGCCGCGATTGTAGGCTTTCGGGTTGAAGGTGCTCTCGCGGTTGACGACGCTGCGCACCAGATCGACCGGCACCTGGTAAAGCGCGGAATATTTCTCGATCAGCCGCTCGATCTCGCTGCGGCCGCCGGCGTTCGACTGGCCCTCTGCCAGGTCGGTCGCGGCCAGAGCGGCCGGGTTCTGCGGCACGGTGTAGGAAACCGGCTGAACGCCGGGCATGGCGGCGGTCTGTTCGGTGACCGGCATGGCGACAGCGGCCGTTGCGATGGCTGGCTGGGCATTGGCCGTCATGACGGCGGGCGCAGAAGCCGCCAGCGGCGTCGCCCCGGCAAAGGCGGCGGCCGGCTCGACCGGCAGCGCTGCCGTCTGGGCGAGGCCGGACGGTTCCGGCAGCACCGAAACCGTGTCGGGCAGCGCCAGCGTGAAGCCGGCATCGGTGTTGGCAGAGTTTTCCGTGAAGGCGGGCGCCGAGGTCACCGGCGAAGTCGAGGTGCAACCGCTGAGAGCGGCGACGGCCAACACCGCCGCAAGGACGGGAAAGAGGAATTTTGCTGGCAAGCGGCGCTCGGGTCCGGTTCGTCGGGTGTTAAGAAGTCCTTACACCAGCATCTTTCCCCCGGCAATCCGCGGTAGACGGTGGTTTTCGGGTGGCGAGCCGGGCCGGGAAATGCGATATTGTTCTGGATTTGTACTTCGAAGGATTCCGGAAAGGAGCACGCCATGGACGCCTCTCATGCCACCGCCGGCCACGCGGTATTCGAAACCGTGCTCGGCTTCATGGGCATCGCCTGGAGCGATGCCGGGCTGACCCGGCTCTGCCTGCCGCAGCGCAGTCGCGACGCGGTGGAGCGCCGGTTGCTGCGCCATGCCTCAGACATCGACCAGGCAGCCAAGCCCGAGCCGCAATGGGTTACGGAGCTGATCGCCTCGATCAAGGCCTATGCCGCCGGCGAGGATATCGATTTCTCCGGCGTGCCGGTCGATCTCAGCGGCGTCGACGAGTTCCGCCTGGCGATTTATGACGCGGCACGAAAGCTCGCCTTCGGCGAAACCACCACCTATGGCGAACTGGCCAAACGCGCCGGCCATGCCGGGCTGGCGCGTGAGACGGGCGCCGCACTCGGCGCCAACCCGGTGCCGCTGGTCATCCCTTGCCATCGCATCCTTGCCGCCGGCGGCAAGATCGGCGGATTTTCCGCGCCCGGCGGCTCGGCCACCAAGGAAAAGATGCTGGCAATGGAAGGCGTACGCGTCGGCCCGCCGCCGCCGGCACAAGTGTCGTTCGGGTTCTAGGTGTGCTGATATTCAGGTGACGCCCGCACCCCTGGGACGTCAACCGCCCCTAATCCGGAAGCAGGCGCCGGCGGAAACGCCGGTCGATCTCCACCCGCTTGCATTTGTAGACGGTGCAGGAATTCGTGTCGGCACTCGGCACCGAGGCCCGCGCCCTGACCTCGCCGATGTCGCAGAATTGCTGGCTCCGCACATAGCGGTCGTAGAGCGCCAGCCCCGGCACGCGCGCCGATCTGTAACGCAGGATGACGGCGCCCTCGCGCGCGATCGTCGCCTGCACCTTGCCGCAGCTCATGCGCGTCGGGTCGTAGCGCGAGACCGCCTGCGCCTCGGCGGCCACCAGCGTCAGGCAAGCGGCAAGCAGAACGATTTTCATGGCCCTCTCCCCCAAAACCCGGTCGCGCCCGAAGCCGGCGCGGTCTTCCCGCGTCAGGCGCGCAACGACGACGCTCTCACGCGATTGGGGCGGCCGTTGGGCAGCGTTGCCGCCGCGCCATTTTCCGCCCCGTCTTGTTTTTCGCGCGAAAGCATATTATATGCGGTCCATTGATATTTCGGCCGATCGATCCGGGCCTCGCGATATTCGCGTTTGCTGACGTTCTATCTCCAAAATCTCGATACAAACCGGCTGGGTTTCGGTCCAGTCAAACTAAAGCAAACGTAAAGGACTATCGAAATGGCAACAGGTACGGTCAAGTGGTTTAATTCCACCAAGGGTTTCGGCTTCATCCAGCCTGACAGCGGCGGCGCGGACGTTTTCGTTCACATCTCCGCAGTCGAGCGCGCTGGACTGTCGACCCTGGTCGAAGGCCAGAAGATCAACTTCGAGATCGAGCAGGACCGCCGCACTGGCAAGTCGTCCGCTGGATCTCTGAGCAAGGCAGCCTGATTTTGCGAATGGTGCGCGCCGGGCGCTAGCCCGGGGCGCGCGGCAAGTCACGGATGTACTGGCGGTCGCGCGAGAAGCGCGCCGGAGCGAAAGACCCCGACAAGTCGAAGCAGCAGATTGCTGCCGGCCCGGCCAAAACGCTCCCGATCAGGCTACCAAGCATGGGAAGGCGGGATTTTGTCCCGCCTTTTTGCTGTCTGGATTCCGATGAACCACCGCCTTGGTCCTATGGGACCACTTTGTGGTGTTTTTACCCCGGTCATGGTGCCATCAACCCATGAGCAAGCTTGAACAGATTGAGAAATCCGTCGCCGAACTAAGCCCCGAAGAGCTCAAGGCGTTTGCCGCATGGTTCGAGGCGCTGCAGGCCGACATGTGGGACCAGCAGTTTGAAGGCGATGCCAAGGCCGGCAGGCTGGACAGGCTTGCCGAGCAGGCCTTGGCTGATCATCGGGCCGGCCGGACTCGGCCTCTGTGAAGCATTTTGCCACTCCCTCGTTTTGGGAGGCTTACGCAAAACTGCCCTCGTTGATCAAAGCAAAGGCGAACAGACGTTTCGCCAAACTGAATTCTGAGCCGTTCCACCCGTCGTTGCATTTCAAACAGGTCGGGCGCTGTTGGTCGGCGCGGGTTGATGTCAATTACCGCGCCGTAGCTGTTCGCGACCACGATGACGTGGTCTGGTTCTGGATACGCACCCATTCCGAATATGATCGCCTGCTGAAATAGCCGCGCGTCCATTCACGCCACGGGCCGAAAGCCGCTAGCGCGACGTCCGGAGCGAGCCGCGAAGCGGCGATAAGCGTGAGAACAGAATTAAGGCAGCCACTCCAGCGGCACATGCCCCGGGTCGGCCTCGACCCGTTGCAGCCAGGCAGCGACCGCCGGATAGGCGTCGAGCTGAAAGCCGCCCGTCTCGGCCGTATGCGTATAGGCATAGAGCGCAATGTCGGCGACGCTGAGCGCACTGCCGGCGAAGAAGCTGCTCCCGGCCAGGTGCTTGTCCATGACGCCGAGCGCCTTGTTGCCGCGCTCCAGCGTCAGCGCCAGCCGCTCGGGCGTCGCGTCCTTGGCTCTTTCAGGGAAGGTCAGCAGCGCTCTGCGCACGGCGATATAAGGCTCGTGGCTGTATTGCTCGAAGAACAGCCACTGATAGGCCAGCGCGCGTTCGTATCTGTCCGCCGGCAGGAACCGCGTGCCTTCGGCGAGGTAGAGCAGGATGGCATTGGATTCGGCCAGCCGGCGGCCGTCGTCGAGTTCGAGCAGCGGCACCATGGCGTTCGGGTTTTTCGCGACATAGTCGGGCTTGCGCGTGTCGCCGGCATGCGAGCTGACCTCGACATTGGTGAAAGCGATGCCGAGCTTGGCCATCAACAGGCGCGGCTTGTAGCAATTGCCGCTGTCGATCATTCCATAGAGTATCATCGGTGCTCCCCCTTGCTCGCAACCACCCGTCTCAGGGCTTGATCCAGCCTCTATCGCGGCAGCGGCGGCTTCATCCAGTGATTTGTTTTGGCGTAACCATCAGCGCCGCTGATGCATTCATCCGAACAAAGGGATGACGTTGCTATCCCTGCCAAGCAGTCTGTCGCTCGACAGCGGCTCCTCATCGAACATCGTACCGGCCAGCGCCGGCCGGGCAAGATAAAAGCCCTGCAGCAGGTCGACGCCGCCATCCAGCGCGACGCGCAGATGCGTGGCGTTCTCGATGCCTTCGACCAGCACCTTGGCGCCACGGTCGTGCAGCGTCGAAACCAACGGCCGGAAAAACCGCTCGGCGGCGGCATGGCGGCAGAATTCGGCGAACCAGGTGCCGTCGATCTTGACGATGTCGGGCTGCACCAGAGCGACCCTTTCTTCCGTCGAATGCCCGGTACCGAAATCGTCGATGGCGATACGGACGCCGTCGCGCCGCATCTCACGCGCCAGGCTGACAAGCACCTTGTCGCCAGCCGCCTGCTCGGTGATCTCGCAGACCAGCATGCCGGGATGCAGGCCGAAATCCGCCAGATGCCTGGTCATCAGCCTGATTTCGGCCAGCGCCCGTGCGGGGTCATCGTTGATCAGCGGATTGTAGTTGAAGAACAGGTCGAGCCCGTCAACGCCGATGTTGCGGAAGTTGCGCAAATGCAGCACGCGGCACATGGTTTCGACAAACAGCCGATCCGCTGCCGGCAGGCCTTCGAAGAACATTTGCGGCGCCACCGGCCTGCCGGCACGATGCGGCTCGATCAGTCCCTCGACCGCGACAGCGGCGAGAAATCTGCCGCGCGGCGCGAAGACCGGCTGGTAGGCGCTCCTTAGCCGGAATGCGCCGTAGACGCCATATTCGATGCCGACCTCGTCGGCAAAGATCGCCTCTCCGACCTTGCGCCGCATGTCGGCTTGCCCGGTCACGATGACACCCTGCGGCCAAAGGGCCGCATCGGTCGCCGCGATGGCGAAACGGCCACGGGTATCTTCTCCGCATCGGCCGACACCGCGGCCGCCTGCCCGCTCATGTCGAAGACGCGAAAGCTGGTCGGCGCAAGTTCGGGGCGCGCCAGCACGTAGCCCTGCACCATCGAGGCGCCCGACTTTTCGGCAAGCTCGAGCTGCCAGCCCGTCTCGATGCCCTCGAATACCGTACGGATGCCTTGCTCTTCGAAGCTGGTCACCATGGCGGTCAGCAAGGCGAAGCCGGCACCGGATTCCATCAGCGTCATGATCCAGTCGGCATCGAACTTGACGATGTCGGGTCTGAGTTCCTTGATACGATTGATGTCGGATTCGTCGGCGCCGTAATCGTCGACTGCAATGCGCAAACCGTTGCCCCTGAGCGCCTCGACGAAATTGTAGAGCGTTTCCTGCGACGCCGATTTCTGCTCGGTGACCTCGCAGACGACGCGGCGCGGATCGATGTCGGCCTCGTGCAGCACCAGCCGCATGTCGCGCAGCGCCTTGTCGGCGATGCCGCGGTCGGTGAACACCGACGGATCGAAATTGATGAAGATCGAGGCGTCTCGCGGCAGGCAGGCGCCGGCGTTCAGAAGGTGCAGCGTCCGTGTCAGCGCCTCGATATGCAGGCGGTCGACCGCCGGACAGCTGTTGAAGAAACTCATCGGCTGCTGCGGCTCGCCGTCGCGGAACGGCCGGATCAGCCCTTCGAAGGCGACGACGGAAAGCTTGCCCTTGTTGAAGGCGAAGATCGGCTGGAAAGCGCTTTGCAGCGTATAGAGCCCCCAGACACCGCTGGCGGTGCCGTCATCATGGCGGATGATATGGGCAAGCTCGATGCTGCGCGTCACGGTTCCTCGCTGTACGAGACTGGCAGACCGGCCACGGTCCTGCCGTTCAAGCTTTTACCGATCGTTGATGAATTTATTGTTGCCAGCATTGCGCGTTAGCTCATTCGACAATGCCTGCGCTGGGCTTGCGCCGGGGCTTGCGCTTGACCAGATGATGCGACATGAGAGGCGCCGCGGCGCCTTCGCCGCGCCGGTGCTTTCTGGAGATATCTCTCATGGCCTTTCTTGCCGACGCCCTTTCCCGCGTAAAGCCTTCCGCGACCATCGCGGTGACGCAGAAAGCGCGCGAGCTGAAAAACGCCGGCCGGGACGTGATCGGGCTGGGCGCCGGCGAACCGGACTTCGACACCCCCGACAACATCAAGAACGCCGCAATCGAGGCGATCCGCCGCGGCGAGACGAAATATCCGCCGGTCTCCGGCATCGTGCCGCTGCGCGAAGCAATCGCGAAAAAGTTCAAGCGTGAGAACAATCTCGACTACCGGACGGAGCAGACCATCGTCGGCACCGGCGGCAAGCAGATCCTGTTCAACGCCTTCATGGCGACACTGAACCCCGGCGACGAGGTGATCATCCCGCGGCCCTATTGGGTGAGCTATCCCGAAATGGTAGCGATCTGCGGCGGCACCTCGGCCTTTGTCGAGACCTCGATCGACAACGGCTTCAAGCTGACGGCGGCCGTGCTGGAGAAGGCGATCACGCCGCGCACCAAATGGCTGTTGATGAACTCGCCGTCCAACCCCTCGGGCGCCGCCTATACCGAAGCGGAGCTCAAGAGCCTGGCCGACGTGCTGTTGAAGCACCCGCATGTCTGGGTGCTGACCGACGACATGTACGAGCATCTGACCTATGGCGACTTCGTCTTCAAGACGATCGCCGAGGTCGAGCCTAAGCTTTATGAGCGCACGCTGACCATGAACGGCGTGTCGAAGGCCTATGCCATGACCGGCTGGCGCATCGGCTATGCGGCAGGCCCGGTGCCGCTGATCAAGGCGATGGACATGATCCAGGGCCAGCAGACCTCCGGCGCCTGCACCATCGCCCAATGGGCGGCGGTCGAAGCGCTGAACGGCCCGCAGGATTTCATCCCGAAGAACAAGGCGATCTTCCAGGGCCGGCGCGATCTCGTCGTCTCGATGCTCAACCAGGCGCGCGGCATCACCTGCCCGTCGCCGGAGGGTGCTTTCTACGTCTATCCCTCCTGTGCCCAGCTGATCGGCAAGAAGACCAAGAGCGGCAAGGTGATCGACAGCGACGAAACCTTCTGCTCGGAACTGCTCGAGGCCGAGGGCGTGGCGGTTGTTTTCGGCTCGGCCTTTGGCCTCGGCCCGAACTTCCGCATCTCCTACGCCACATCGGAGACACTGCTCGAAGAGGCCTGCACGCGCATCCAGCGCTTTACTGCCTCGCTGGCCTGAGACGTTTCAGCCGCCATACTGCTCGTCGCTGACCTTCTCCAGCCAGTCGACATGCACACTCTCGAGTGCCTCCTGCATGGCGATGTGGGTCATCGCCGATTTGGCCGCGGCGCCGTGCCAGTGCTTTTCGCCGGCCGCAAAGGAGACGACGTCGCCGGCCCTGATCTCCTGGATCGGCCCGCCCCAGCTTTGCGCGAGGCCGGCACCGGACGTGACATAGAGCGTCTGGCCGAGCGGATGCGTGTGCCAGTGGGTGCGGGCGCCGGGCTCGAAGCTGACCAGCGTGGCCCTGAGCCGCGCCGGCGCCTCTTTCTCGATGATCGGCGTCTGCAAAACCCGGCCGGTGAAATATGTCTCCGGCGCAACGATCGTCGGCACGCTGCCGCAGGCAATGATCTTCATCGTCGCAATCCTCGATTTGATTCCTTGGTGTGCGGACTTAGACCCTACCACTTTCGTCCGATGCCGGCTGCATGTCCTGCCCGGCTACGGGCAAGGCGAGGCCAGAACAGGCCGGTGCGCGTGCGGTAGGCGTTGTAGGCATCGGCCAGCCTTGTCCGCGAAAATTTTCGCTCTTCGTCCAAGGCCGCGATCACATAGATCGTAACGATGCCGGCGACCGGCACCACCGCCCACACCGACCAGGTCGCGAGGCCCCATCCGATCCAGAAGATGATGTAGGACGTGTAGAACGGATGGCGGACATGGAAATAGGGGCCTTCGGTCACCAGGCTATCGGGCGTTTCGGGGTCGAATGCGAAACGCAGCCGCGCCTTGCGTGAGACCGAGATCGCCCACCAGAACAGCGCCGAGCTTGCCAGTTCGATGGCGAGCCCGCCGATCTTCGCTGCCACCGGCTGTCGCTCGATCCACAGCAGCGCCAGAAAGAATAGCGCCGTGCCGACGACGACGGCCGAAATGATCATGGCGCCTTGAGACATGCTCGATGACTGGAAATGCGCGCGCATCGACCAGGCATATTGGCCGAGCGTGGCGATGCTGCTGATCGAGAGGAGAAGGTCGAGTGTGGATTCCATCATCAGGGTCCCCGGGGTTAGCTGTGGTGGATTCGCTGCATCATACCCGGCGCAAGCCGAGAAATCATTTCTTAACCACCGTTCTAAACAACATGGTGATCTCGGCATGCGATGTTGACCTCGAGACAATCCGAAGGTCCAACCAGATATGGCCGTTTCCCACCGCACGATCCGCACGCCGCAAGCGGATTTGCGCCTCAGCCAGTCGTCGGGACGCGGCATCCCGCTTGTCCTGATCCACGGCTCGGGCAGTTCGCGCGCCGTATTCGCCCGCCAGTTCGACAGCCCGTTGGCCGCTGCCCATCGGTTGATTGCTTTCGACCTGCCCGGCCATGGCGAATCGTCTGACGCCCGCGATCCGGCGACGGACTATACCACCTCCGGCCTTGCCCAATCGGCGGCTCATCTCCTCGATGCTTTGGGGATCGGCCGCGCCGTCGTCTTCGGCTGGTCGCTTGGCGGGCACGTGGCAATCGAGCTCGCGAGTTTCCACCGCGCCGTCGGCGGGCTGATGCTAACCGGCGCGCCGCCGGTATCCAAGGGCCCTTTCGGCATGCTGCGCGGCTTCCATGCGCATTGGGACATGCTGCTGGCGTCCAAAAAGACCTATTCCGAACGCGATGCCGAGCGCTTCGAAACGCTCTGCTTCGGCGACACCGCCGACCCGTCCTTCCGCAAAACCATCCTGCGCACCGACGGCCGGCTGCGCGCCGCGGTGACGCGCGGCATGCTCACCGGCAAGGGCGCCGACCAGCGACAGGTGGTCGAGCAAGCCGCATTTCCGGTCGCCATCGTCAATGGCGAGAACGATCCGTTCGTCCGGCTCGGCTATTTTGAGACGCTCGCCTACGGCTCGCTGTGGGAGCATTGCCAAATCGTCCCCGGCGCCGGGCATGCGCCTTTCTGGGAACGTGCGGACCTGTTCAATCCGCTGCTCGCGCGCTTTGCCGAGACGGCGGCAGTGCAGCGCGTGGACGCAACCCCGCTGGCGTCGCGCCTAGCCGGCACCGGCTGAACCCGAACGTCAACTTCAAATCCCTTCAACTTCAAATCCCTTGCCCTCCCGGCCTGCCCGTGGGACGATGCCCTTTGGGTAGGTGGCAAATTGAAAAAAGCCTCGCCCGCGACGGCCGACAGGCCGGCCGCCGCTCACAGGGAAACGCCTGAGTGGAGGTCAGCCATGGGTACTCGCGCCGGAGGACGACGCACGGGACCGAAATGCATTGCCATAGTCGGTCCCTTCGCAAGCGGTAAGACGACACTTCTCGAAGCCATACTCGCCCGTACAGGCGCCATTCCCCGCCAGAATCCCGTTTCGTCGGGAAATACCGTTTCCGATCATTCGCCCGAGGCGCGTGCCCATGCGATGAGCGTCGAGGCGACCTTCGCTACCACCGAATTCATGGGCGAGCCGTTCACCTTCGTCGATTGTCCCGGTTCCATCGAATTCTCCTTCGAAGCCGAGCCGGTGCTGGCCGCCTGCGACGTCGCCGTGGTCGTCGCCGAAGCCGACGAGAAGAAGATCCCTGCCCTGCAGCTGATCATGCGCAAGCTCGATGATCTCGGCGTGCCGCGCATCCTTTTCCTGAACAAGGTCGACAAGGCGATAGCAGGCGTGCGCGACACGCTGAAGATGCTGCAGCCTGCAAGCTCGGTGCCTCTGCTGCTGCGCCAGATCCCGCTGCGCAAGGACGGCGTCGTCATCGGCTCGATCGATCTTGCTCTGGAGCGAGCCTACATCTACCGCGAATATGCCGAGAGCGAGGTCGCGCAGATCCCGAGCGACGACAAGGCGCGCGAGCTCGAGGCGCGCTTTTCCATGCTGGAGACGCTCGCCGACCATGACGACCGGCTGATGGAGCAATTGCTGGACGAGATCGAACCGCCAAAGGATGCCATCTTCGACGATCTTGCCGCCGACCTGCGCGACGGCATAGTGACGCCGGTGCTGATCGGCACCGCCGAGAAGGGCAATGGCGTGCTGCGCCTGTTGAAGACAATCCGTCACGACGCACCCGACATCGAGGCGACGCGCCAGCGTCTCGGCGCGCCCGATGGCAACGCCACCGTGGTCCAGGTGATGAAGACCGTCCACACCGCGCATGGCGGCAAGCTATCGGTGTCGCGCATCCTGTCCGGCCAGGTCGCCGACGCCGCCGAGCTGTTCCTTTCCAATGGCGAAACGGCAAAGGTCTCCGGCATCTACAAGATGCTCGGCAAGGACCAGTTCAAGCTGACTTCGGCCAAGGCCGGCGACACGGTCGCGCTCGGCAAGCTCGACGCCGTCAGGACCGGCCAGACGCTGAGCTCGACCAAGGGCGGCATCAAGCCGCTGGTCACGCTGGCGCCGCCCCAACCGGTCTTCGCCTTCGCTCTGCGGCCGAAAGAGCGCAAGGACGAGGTCAAGATGTCGGCGGCCATCCAGCGCCTGGCCGAGGAAGATCCCTCGCTCAACCTGCATCACAACCAGGATTCGGCCGAAACCGTGCTGTCTGGCCATGGCGAGATGCATCTGCGCGTCGTGCGCGAGCGGCTGGAAGGCAAGAACCAGATCCCGGTCGAAGGCCATGTGCCGGCCGTGCCCTACCGCGAGACGATCCGCAAAGCGACGCAGCAGCGCGGCCGCCACAAGAAGCAATCGGGTGGCCACGGCCAGTTCGGTGACGTGGTGATCGAGATCAAACCGCTGCCGCGCGGGTCAGGCTTCCAGTTCACCGATACGATCACCGGCGGCGTCGTGCCGAAGACCTACATCCAGTCGGTCGAGACCGGCGTGCGCGATTACCTGAAATCCGGGCCGCTCGGCTTCCCGGTCGTCGATGTTGCCGTCAACCTTTCCGACGGCTCCTACCATGCCGTCGATTCCTCCGATATGGCCTTCCAGATGGCGGCGAAGCTGGCGATGAAGGAAGGCATGGCCGCGTGCTCGCCGGTGCTGCTCGAACCGGTGATGAAGGTCGAGATCGTCACGCCGTCCGACGCGACGTCGAAGATCATCGCACTGATCCCGCAGCGGCGCGGCCAGATCCTCGGCTACGACGCGCGGCCTGATTGGCCCGGATGGGACGTTGTTGAGGCGACCATGCCGCAGGCCGAGATCGGCGACCTCATCATCGAGCTGCGCTCGGCCACTGCGGGTGTCGCCAGCTACCGGGCCGTCTTCGACCACATGGCCGAACTCACCGGCCGGTTGGCCGACGAAGCGCTGAACGCCAACGGCAAGGCCGCCTGAAACGGTAGTTTGCGGCCAGAACACAAGGAAACGGCGCCCGGATCATCCGGGCGCCGTTTCGTTGCGGACCGTCTTCGTGGGAGGCGAAACGGCAGGTCCGCCGCATGCTTGCCGCCGGTGCCTGGCGGCGGAGGAAGGTTCGGACGCGGTAGCCGCCTGAGCCCGGGTCGTCCGAGTGATGCCCCCATCCCCCGGACGAGCCACACCGCGTCCTATGTTCTGCTTAATCGATTTGGCGCGCCCGCGGCATGTTACCCGAGGTTACATGTCACTGTTACGCGACCGTTCCGGCCAATTTTCTGGCGATGTGTTGGTTTCGGGCAACAAAAAAGCCGGATCAATGAAGACCCGGCTGAGTTTGATTGGAAGTGCCTGTTAAGGCTAACCTCCAGAGGGGAACACTCGAGAGCGCTAATGGGAGGAGAACGCGCTCAGGAGATGATCTATATATGTGCTCTTCATGCCCAAGAAACAAGCATCTATTTTGCAACACACACATGCAAAAAGGCGCCGGCTGTGGTCTAATCCGTCCCGAAGCGCAATAGGACCAGTTGAATCGCTGAAATGCGGCGTGCGGCAAGGCAAAATTGATCTGCAGCCGCGAATCAGCAGCGATTCTTGCTCCGAAAGTCGAAAAACACAGGATGACGTGGAATCGTGCAGCACGCGTTTGTTTTTTCGGCAGCCAGACCTTGCTGGTGCATGTCGCCTAAAATCCCGCCTCGGACTTGACCCGAGGGTGCAGCGGTTTGTGATGCATGAATAAGAACAAGACCTGAGAAGCGTTGGAGGAAACCGTTCAAGGGCGCGCCTTAGAGCATGATCCCGGTCGAACAGGAAGATTAGAGTCCATCCCGATTTCATCGGGATGGAACAGGCTCTAGGTCAGGAGATCTCCATGCGGCCCGCTTCGGCGATCGCCGGCAGCGTCATCTTCCTTGCTGTAGCGCCCGGCGTGGTCGCCGGACTGCTGCCTTGGCTGCTGACCGACCGCTATCGCCTGCCCTGGTCGAGACTGCCCGGTTTCGTTCTTGTGGGCTGGCTGCTGGTTATCGCCGGCACAGCCATACTGCTGCACGCCTTTGCCCGGTTTGCCCTGGAGGGCCTGGGTACGCCAGCCCCGGTCGCGCCGACCGAAAGGCTGGTGGTCGGCGGCATCTACCGCCATGTGCGCAACCCGATGTATGTCGCTGTGCTGTCGATCATCCTCGGCCAGGCACTGCTGTTTTCGAGCTGGGCGGTCGCCGCCCATCTAGTCATCGCCGCGGCCGCCATGATCTCTTTCGTGAAACTATATGAGGAACCGACGCTTGCCCGCCGCTACGGCGCCGAATACGAAGCCTACCGCTGCGCGGTACCAGGCTGGCTGCCCCGCCTGACACCTTGGCGCGGGTAATTTCTGGACGCCGACAATTAGCGAAACCGGCGATACGGCCCCCTTCTCCCCGTCACTATCCGGGGAGAATGACGCTTTCACCGAAGCTTTCGCCAATCGCCGGCGCTGCTCGGAAAAGTCGACGAGCTGCACTAGAAACTAAAACGACCAGCTGCGCGCCTTGGCGATGATGAAATCGCGGAAGACATGCAGCTTCGCCTGGTTCTTCATCGCGTCGGGATAGGCGAAATAGGTATCGAAGGACGGCACTTCGGTTTCGGGCAACAACTGCACCAGCCCGGAATCCTTGCTGACCACATAATCCGGCAGCATGGCTATGCCGGCGCCGCCCTGCACCGCCCGCTTGATCGACAATATGTCGTTGATCTGCAGCGTCGGCACCCTTTGCCCACCTTCGAAATCGCCGACCGTCTCCAGCCAGTTCAGTTCCGACAGATGCGCCGGCACCGGCACGCCGAAGGTGACGATGCGATGGCCCTTCAGCTCGGCGATCGAATTCGGCTTGCCGTATTTGTTCACATAGGAGGGCGCCGCGTAGAGATGGAAATGCACGGTGAACAGGCGGCGCTGGATGAGGTCCGGCTGCTGCGGCTGGCGCAGCCTGATGGCGCAGTCGGCTTGGCGCATGGTGAGATCGAGCTCCTCATTGGCCAGGATGAGCTGCAGGCTGACCTCGGGATAGAGCTCGATGAATTCCTGCACGCGCTCGGTCAGCCAGCCGGCGCCGAGGCCGACCGTGGTCGTCACCCTGAGCACGCCGGAGGGCCGGTCCTTGGTTTCGGTCAGTCGCGATTTGATGGTTTCGAGCTTCATCAGCACGTCGTGTGCCGTGCGGAACAGCATCTCGCCCTGCTCGGTCAGCACCAGCCCGCGGGCATGGCGATTGAACAGCGGCACGCCGACGTCATGCTCGAGCGCGCTGACCTGCCGCGAGATCGCCGATTGCGACAAATGCAGTGTTTCCGCGGCATGGGTGAACGACCCCGCTTCTGCTGCGGCGTGAAACACGCGTAGCTTGTCCCAATCCAACGCCATGATTTCCCCTCGTCCTGTTTTCTGGCGTCCGCCTGTTTTGGCGTCTGAATGAAAAATCAGGCTTTTGCGCGGCTTTTCTCAGCCGCATGTTCAACAATCACTCCGCCGCTTCGCGGTGAACCTCGATCCCCGCCAGATATTTTTCCGCCTCGAGCGCGGCCATGCAGCCAAGCCCGGCCGCCGTCACCGCCTGGCGGTAGATATCGTCGGTCACGTCGCCGGCGGCGAACACGCCCGGCATGTCGGTGCGGGTCGAATCCGGTGCCGTCCACAGATAACCGTTCGGCTTCTGCTTCAGCTTGCCGGCAAACAGCTCGACCGCCGGTGCGTGGCCGATCGCCACAAACACGCCGTCGACCACGAGATGCATCTCCTGCCCGGTCACCACATTGCGCAGCTTCAGCCCTTCGACCGAAGGCGGCATCGGCGCCTTGCCGGGCCGGCCAGTGATCTCGTCGACGACCGTATCCCAGATGACGCGGACATTGTCCTTCTGCAGCAGCCGCTCGCGCAGGATGCGCTCGGCGCGGAAATCGCTGCGCCTGTGGATGACGGTGACGCTCTTGGCCAGGTTGGAGAGATAGAGCGCTTCCTCCACCGCCGAATTGCCGCCGCCGATCACCGCGACATCCTTGCCGCGATAGAAGAAGCCGTCGCAGGTGGCGCAGGCCGAGACGCCAAACCCCATGAAGGTGTGTTCGCTCGGGATGCCCAGCCACTTCGCCTGCGCGCCGG
Organism: Mesorhizobium sp. M1163; assembly: GCF_040318415.1. NCBI lineage: Bacteria > Pseudomonadati > Pseudomonadota > Alphaproteobacteria > Hyphomicrobiales > Phyllobacteriaceae > Mesorhizobium > Mesorhizobium sp. M1163. Next base: position 76,322 of record NZ_JAMYMF010000018.1, read on the forward strand.
TGGCGATGATCAGCGCGTCGGCGGTATAGGTCGTACCGGAATCGCCCTTGGCGCGGAACGGCCGCACATTGAGGTCGACCTCGGTGATGATGTCGTTGACGATGTCGGTGCCGACATGCTCGGCCTGCTTGAGCATTTCGCTCATCAGCCATGGGCCCTGGATCGGGTCGGCGAAGCCCGGATAGTTTTCGACATCGGTGGTGATCATAAGTTGCCCGCCCTGCTGCAGGCCGGCGACCAGCATTGGCTTGAGCATGGCGCGGGCGGCATAGATCGCCGCCGTATAGCCGGCAGGGCCGGAGCCGATGATGAGAACAGGCGCGTGCTTGGTGATCATGAAAAGCCTCTGCGGGGGAGCAGCCATGGATTGTGGCATGAACTCTCGTCGATTGTTGCGCGTAATGTAAGTGTTGCCTGCGACGCCAGCAAGGCAAGTTGCCGTTCGTCCCCTGAAAGCTTCCGCACCGGCGACGGCGACAAGCAACCGGTAGCAAGATGATGCGAAAATCCTCGATCCACCGGATGGAATAGACAGCAAAGTCGTTTAACTACAAAGTCGCGAAAGATTCTTTCGCGTCACCACGGAAGCCCGCACGGAAGCCGCCATGCCGATCAAGGCCGATCTCGATGCCATCGACTGGAAGATCCTGCGCGAGCTTCAGCAGGACGGGCGCATGACCAATGTCGAACTGTCGAGCCGGGTCGGCATTTCGGCGCCGCCATGCCTGCGCCGCGTCAGGCGGCTGGAAGAAGCCGGCATCATCCGCGGCTACCGCGCCTTGCTCAACGCGCCGGCGCTCGGCCTCGACGTCGTCGCCTTCTGCCTGATCGGCCTGCATCACCAGGCCGACGCCGAGCTCAAGACCTTCGCCGAGCGCACCCGCGGCTGGCCGATCGTGCGCGATGCCTGGATGGTGTCGGGCGAGTCCGACTTCCTGCTGCATTGCGTGGCGAGCGACCTCGGCACCTTCCAGACCTTTGTCATCGAGGAACTGGCCTCGGCAGCCAATGTCGATACGGTGCGAACCGCGCTGACCATCCGCCGCGTCAAGGATGAAGGGCTAGTGGCGTTTTCAGCTTGAGAGACCTGAGAAACAAAACCCGCCTCAACGGGCGGGTCGTCGGCGCGAGTGGGCACCATAGTTGAATTAGTAGCATAGCTGCCGGCACAAAGCAAGAACAAAATGTGGCAGCCTCGACGAATCTGCCGATCTCCCCCCTTGCGGGGGAGATGCCCGGCAGGGCAGAGGGGGGTGTGACGGATCGCCAACGTCCGATTTCGACCGCTACCAAAATCAGGCCGTCGGCCGAGGATTGCGCTGTAATTGGCTGACCGGTCGGAGGGACAGCGCCCCCCTCTGCCCTGCCGGGCATCTCCCCCACAAGGGGGGAGATCGGCAGCTTCAGCGCTGGCGCCTAATCGAATACCCAATCACCCCGCGTCGCAGAGGCGCGTTTCGACCATTTCGCAGAGATGGTGGTAGAGGCACAAATGCCCCTGCTGGATGATCGGCGTCGAGGTCGAGGGTACGTTGAGCAGGATGTCGGATAGCGGCTTCAGCTTGCCGCCGGTGTCGCCGGTCAGGCTGATGACCGTCATGCCCATCATGCGCGCCTGCTGGGCGGCGGCGAGAATGCTTGGCGAATTGCCGCTGGTCGAGATGGCGAGCAGCACGGCGCCCGCCGAGCCATGCGCCTCGACCTGGCGCGCAAACACCGTGTCGAAGCCGTAGTCGTTGCCCCAGGCTGTCAGCACCGCCGCATTGGCGGGCAGCGCGATGACGTTGTAGGCCTTGCGCTCCCTGAGGAAGCGGCCGACCAGCTCGCCGGCGATGTGGATGGCATCGCTGGCCGAGCCGCCATTACCGGCGATCAGCAACGCCTTGCCCTGCGAAAGCGCGGCGACGACGGCGCTGACCGCCCGCTCCATCTCGCTGGTCAGGTCGCGCTCGACCATCGCCGAAATCGCGGCCGCCGAGCGGGCCAGGTAATCGTTCAGTTCGGACATGAAATCCTCAGTTCCCGGCGCGCAATCTGCCGATGGTGCCGGTCGTGCTCTTGCCGGCGACGAGGTCGACCAGCACGACGCGCCCGCCGGCCTTCTGCACGACATCGGCGCCAACCACCTGATCGACCGTATAGTCGGCGCCCTTGACCAGTATGTCGGGGCTCAGCGCCTCGATCAGCGAAAGCGGCGTATCCTCCTCGAAGATGACGACGGCGTCGACCGAGGCAAGTGCTGCCAGCACGCAGGCCCGGTCATGCTGGTCGTTGACCGGGCGCCCCGGCCCTTTCAGCCGGCGCACCGAGGCATCGCTGTTGAGGCCGAGCACCAGCCGGTCGCACTGGCTGCGCGCCGCGTGCAACAGGCTGACATGGCCGGCGTGCAGGATATCGAAACAGCCATTGGTGAAGCCGACGCTCAAGCCCTCGTCCTTCCAGGCCGCCACCAGCCGCGCTGCGGCGGCGGCATCGAGGATGGCATCCTTGTGGGCAACCGGACCATGCGAGCGAAACAGCGCGCCGGTGAGTTCCTCGATCGTCAGCCGCGCCGTGCCGCGCTTGCCGACGACAACGCCGCCGGCCGCGTTGGCGATCGATCCGGCCATGACACGATCCGCCCCTGCAGCAAGCGCCAGTGCAAACGTCGCGATCACCGTGTCGCCGGCGCCCGAAACGTCGAACACTTCGCGCGCCTGCGTGGCGATATGGCGGGCGTCGTCCGCACCGACGACGCTCATGCCCTTCTCACTGCGCGTCGCGACGACGAAATCGAAACCGTGCGCCGCAATCAGCTGGCGCGCCGCCGCCTCGATCTCGTCGTCGGCGAACACCGCGCGGCCGACCGCCTCGCCGAGCTCCTTGCGGTTGGGCGTGATTGCCGTCGCGCCGGCATAACGCGCATAGTCGCTGCCCTTCGGATCGACCAGCACCGGCTTACCCGCCGCGCGGCAGATCGAGATCAGCTCGCCGGCGACGCCTTCGAGCAGCACGCCCTTGCCATAGTCGGACAGGATGACGATGTCGGCGCCGACCAGCGCGTCGCGGAAATGCCCGACCATCATCGCCCGCTCGGCATCGCCCAGCGGCTTGATTTCCTCTTCGTCGAAACGCAGCACCTGCTGGTTGAGCGCGCTGAAGCGGCTTTTCGACGACGTCATGCGGTCGGCATCCTGCGCCAGCCCGCCGGTGTCGACGCCAAACTCGCCGAGCATGCGCATGAGGTTCTTGCCGGCCTCGTCAGCACCGATCACCGAGACCGGTATCGCGGCAGCGCCGAGCGAAACGATATTGGCGACGACATTGCCGGCGCCACCCATTGCCAGCATTTCGCCGCGCCCGTGCAGCACGGGGATCGGCGCCTCCGGCGAAATGCGCTCGATTACGCCATTGACGAAACGGTCGAGGATGAAATCGCCGACCACCAGCACAGTGGCGCTGCCGAAGCGCAAGATGGCGCGGTGAAGAGGTTCGGGTGAAGGCAGCTTGATCATGTCAACGCGCGGGAGAGCCGATTTCAGTGACAGGGAAATTCGATTGGCAGGGCCGGCCGTTCATGGCGATGCCGATATACCGCAATTCCAGCCAACGCAACGGCAGGCCTTCGACCGATCGCGGCAGCGCGACGGTGCGTCAGCTTTTCTGCAACGCGACATGCACGCCCAGCCCGACGAGCACCGCACCGCCGGCGCGCCGCATCAGTCGTTGCGCCCGGCTCGAGCGCCGCAGCCTGGCGGTCACCGCGCCGGCCAGCATCACGCAAACAATGTCGGCCGACGAGAACATCAAATTGACGATCGTTCCAAGCACGACGAACTGCAGCCAGACCGGAAACGCTGCCGAGGCATCGATGAATTGCGGCAGGAACGCCATGAAGAAAATCGCCGTCTTGGGATTGAGCACCTCGACGGCAACGCTCTCGAAAAAGGCGCGGCGGGCGGATTTCGGCTGAATTCCCGGCAAAACCGCATCGCCTTGGGCCTTGGCGCGAAACAGCGAAACACCGAGCCAGATCAGATACAGTGCACCGACCAGCTTGACCGCCATGTAAAGCACCGGCACGGCATGGAAAAGCACCGACAGGCCGACAGCGGCGGCGAAGACATGGACATAGCCGCCGAGATGGATGCCGAGCGCCGCCATCAGGCCGGACCAGCGGCCGCGCGCCATGGTTTGCGCGGCGGCATAGAGCATCGCCGGACCGGGGATATAGGCGAAGATCGCCGTGGTGGCGAAAAAGGCGACAAGCAGTTCGGTTGACGGCATTACCTTGCTCCTGTCGCCGGTCGGCCGGCAGGCCGACCGAAACGAGACCTTTGCGGCGCCACTATGACGCTCATCCTGCCGCCCGCCACCTGCTTTGTCGACAGCCCGGCCCGGCTCCCCTATAAGGCCAGAATCCCACAAGGCTACAACCGACACAAGGTACCAGAGGCTTTCATGATCATCGTCACGGGCGGCGCCGGCATGATCGGTTCCAACATCGTCGCCGCGCTCAACGCCGACGGTTTCAGCGACATCCTCGTCGTCGACGACCTCACCGACGGCCACAAGATCGCCAATCTCGCCGATCTCGAGATCGCCGATTATCTCGACAAGGACGATTTCCTGGCGCGGATGGAAGCCGGGGACCTCGGCCGCATCGAGGCCGTCTTCCACCAGGGTGCCTGCTCGACCACCACCGAATGGAACGGCAAGTTCATGATGGAGGTCAACTACACCTATTCGAAGCACTTGCTGCACGCCTGCCTGGCCCTGCGCGTACCCTTCCTCTATGCCTCGTCCGCTTCGGTCTATGGCGGCGGCGCCGAGTTCCGCGAGGATCCGCAATACGAATGGCCGCTCAACGTCTATGCCTATTCGAAAAAGCTGTTCGACGACTATATCCGCCGCACCGTGTTCGATACCGACCATTCGCCGGTGGCGGGCCTGCGTTATTTCAACGTCTACGGACCGCGCGAGGCGCATAAAGGCGCCATGGCCTCGGTCGCCTTCCATTTGTTCAACCAGGTCGAACGCGGCGAAAACCCCAAGCTGTTCGGCGCCTATGACGGTTTCGGGCCCGGCGAGCAGAGCCGCGATTTCATCCATGTCGGCGATGTCGCCGACGTCAATCTGTGGCTGTGGAAACGCGGCTCGAGCGGCATCTTCAACTGCGGCACCGGCAAGGCCCAGCCGTTCCGCGCCATTGCCGAAACGGTGATCGATACGCTCGGCCAAGGCCAGATCGAATTCATCGAATTTCCCGACCACCTCAAGGGCAGCTACCAGAGCTTTACGCAAGCTGATATGTCCCGCTTGCGCGCAGCCGGTTACAATGGCCAGTTCCGCACAGTGGAAACCGGCGTCAGAGACTATGTCGAATGGCTGAAAGCCCAACGATCCTCGTGATCGGCCCACGCTGGGTGGGCGACATGGTGATGGCGCAGTGCCTGTTCCAGGCGCTGAGGGAGCTTCATCCGAACGCCGCCATCGACGTGCTGGCGCCGGCCTGGGCAGCCCCCCTGGTCAAGCGCATGCCCGAAATACGCCAGCAGATCGATCTGCCGCTGAAATCCGGCGCGTTCGAATTCCGCGTCCGCAGGCGCTTCGGCCGCCTGCTGCGCGGCCGCTACGACATGGCCTATATCCTGCCGGGCAGCTGGAAGTCGGCGCTGATCCCGTTCTTTGCCGGCATTCCGCGCCGCGTCGGCCATCTCAAGGAAATGCGCTATGGGCTGCTGACCGACATCGTGCCCTTGCCCGATCGCCTGAAACGGCGCACCGCGCAGGCCTATTTCGGCCTTGCCCAGGGCGGCGGCTTCCGGGCTCCCAAGCTTGCCGTCGATCAGGATAACCAGGCGGCACTGCTCGGCCGTTTCGGGCTGACGGCGAGGAAATTCGTGGCACTTATGCCCGGCGCCGAATTCGGCCCGGCCAAGCGCTGGCCGAGCGAACACTATGCCGGCCTCGCCCGCGAGATGATGGCGAAGGGGCTTGGCGTCGCGCTGTTCGGATCGAAGAACGACGCCGAGGTGACGGCTGAAATCGCCGCGCTTGCGCCGGGCGCCGTCGATCTCGCCGGCCAGACGCGGCTGGAGGATGCCATCGACCTGATCGCCGCGGCGAGGCTCGCCGTCTCCAACGACAGCGGGCTGATGCATGTCGCCGCCGCGGTCGGCACGCCGGTTGTCGCCGTCTACGGCTCGACCTCGCCGCAGAACACGCCGCCGCTCGCAGAGCGTCGCGAACTGGTCTGGCTCGGCCTGTCCTGTTCGCCGTGCCACAGGAAGACCTGCCCACTCGGTCATCTCAACTGCCTGAAGGCGCTGGACGTCGAACGCGTGGTGGTGGCGGCGGAGCGGCTGCTGGAAATGCCGGCCGCCGCATGAAGGTGCTGATTGTCAAGACGTCGTCGATGGGCGACGTCATCCACACCTTTCCCGCGATCGAGGATGCGCGCCGCGCCCGGCCCGGCCTGTCGTTCGACTGGTGCGTGGAAGAGGCCTTTGCCGGCATCGTGGCGCTGCATCCCGCCATCCAAACCATCCACAGCGTGGCGATCCGGCGCTGGCGCAGGAAGCTGCTCGAGCCCGGCACATGGCGGGAAGTGGTCGGCTTGTGCCGCGCCTTGCGCGATTGCCGCTACGACCTCGTTCTCGATGCGCAAGGCTTGCTGAAATCGGCGCTGGTGGCGCGGCTGGCGGCAGGACCGATCGCCGGGTTCGACCGCTCGAGCGCCCGCGAGCCTTCGGCGAGTTTATTTTATGGCCATCGCTACGCCGTGCCGCGCGGCCTGCACGCAATCGAGCGCACGAGACGGCTGTTCGGGTTGGCGCTCGGCTACGAGCCGGATTTTTCCCGGCTTGACTCCGGCATCGTTCCGCCAGCCGGAAGATCGACTTTTGTCGGCGAAAAGACCGCCTTCCTGCTGCACGGCACCAGCCGCGAGGACAAGAAATGGCCGGTCGCGGACTGGATCGAAACCGCCCGGCTTCTCGTGGCACGAGGGATGACGCCGGTCACCACCTGGTCGAACGACCGGGAAAAGGCAGTTGCCGAGGCGATCGCCGGCGCCGTTTCGCAAACCGTGGTGGTTCCCAGGTCGCCGCTTGCCGAGATCGCCGCCGTCATCGGCGGCTCGGCGCTGGTCATCGGCGCCGACACCGGCCTGACCCATCTCGCCAGCGCTTTCGGCCTGCCGACGGTGGCGGTATTCCTGGCCACCGAGCCCGGTCTGACCGGCCCGCGCGGCCCATTCTCATCGACGCTGCTGGCCAAGCCCGGCCGCGGCGTCACGCCGCCGGAGGTGATGGCGGAAGCAGAGAGATTGCTGACACTCAAATCGCAGGCTGCGATGTAGAATTTTAGCGGGCGGCAATTGCTGGCTGCGCGTCGGAGGGATGTATGTCGAAGTTTCAGATGCAGATCGAGACTGCCCACCCGATTCTGTTCCTCTCCGACTCCTCGCCGCTGGTGTCGATCCCAGACAATGCGGGCGAGATATTCGCCACTGCAACCAGCGATTGCCTGTGCTTTTGCGGATTGTCCTTTGTCGATGGAGCGACCCTCGTAACCATCACGGATCAGAATTGTGAGGGTGGCGGGGCGAAATTCTTCTGCGGAACAATCGACGTCCCAAGCGGAGTGGCCACTTTGAGCGACAGCAGCTCGTTCCGCTATGTGAACATACCGGTCCCGCCGGGACCGGTGTCAATCGAAGTTTGGGCTGACAACGACCAAAATCCCGATTGGGTCTGGGTCAAGCTTGGGGCGATCCGCGCCCGCTGAGCAGCCTTTCGCCCGCAAGCACGCTGTTTATCGGCTCGCGGCCTAAATAAACTGCACCTGGACGATCTCGTAGCCCCTGGCGCCGCCCGGTGCGTTGACCTCGATGGCGTCGCCGACTTCCTTGCCGATCAGGGCACGCGCGATCGGCGAGGAGATCGAGATGCGGCCGGACTTCACGTCAGCCTCCTGGTCGCCGACGATCTGGTAGGTCTTTTTCTCCTCGGTATCCTCGTCGACCAGCACCACGGTGGCGCCGAACTTGACCTTGTCGCCGCTGAGCTTGGTGACGTCGATCACCTCGGCCCGCGCGATCAGATCCTCGAGTTCGTTGACCCGGCCCTCATTGAGGCTCTGCGCCTCTTTTGCCGCGTGATATTCGGCATTTTCGGAGAGGTCGCCATGCGAGCGCGCTTCGGAGATCGCCTCGATGATACGCGGCCGCTCCTGTTGCTGGCGCCAGCGCAGTTCTTCCTTCAATGACGCGAACCCCTCGCCTGTCATCGGGACCTTGTTCATATGCCTGACCTTTCCTGCCGCCGCCCCCGCAATCGGGAGCGACCTTGTCGATGGTACAAAAAGAAAACGGTCCGGCAGCCTCGGGCTAACGGAACCGTCTCACCACAATTTCGCAAGATATAGCAATCTTCGCGGGTTTTTCACGTCCAAAAAGTCGGTTTTTGAAAAATCATCGACCGATTGCGCGGCTGACCCAACGTAAAGCGGGGTTCCAAGATCGTATCGTGTGTACCGTGATGCCAAATCCCGGTTGTGGCCAAACGTGCGCAGCACAGCAAAAAACCGGCTGCGATCGCTCACAGCCGGTTATGAGGAGCGTTCCGGAGGATCAGCTCCTCATGAAATGATCGATCTGCTCCGACAGCATGCCGTATTCGCGAGACCCCTTGCCCGTGCGCTTCTCGATTTCGCGGAGCTGTTCCTGGGCGCCGGCAAGATCGCCGATCTGCAGGTGCGCCTCGCCGAGATATTCGCGCACCAGCGTGTAATTCGGGTCGATGCGCAGCGCTTCCTCGTAATAGCCGAGGCCGACGGTGACACGGCCGGAATGGCGGTGCGAATAGCCAAGATAGTTGAGGATGCGCGGATCCTGCTTGTTGGCGGCGAGGCTGAGCACGGCGATCGCCTCGTCATAGCGTCCATCCATGGCCAGCGCGCGACCGGCATCATAGATGCTGTCGTCGTCCAGCATGCCTTGCTTCGGCGAGACACATTTCTTCTGCTTCTTGTCCCAAACCTCCCCCTTCTTGCACTGGCTCTGGCCGCCGCCGCCACCTCCCCCGCCTTCACCAGCCGAAAACGCCGGCGCCACAAACAGCGGTAGGGCGGCGATGGCCATGACCTGAATCAGCAGTCGTCTGCGCATTACACTCTCCTTTGAACCTGACAATGCAACACTAACGCCGGGCCGAAGCCGTTTCGTCCCCGGAAAATGCCATTCTATCTCAAAACCGCGATCTCTCCCAGGAAGGCCATCTTATCCCGGGAACAGAGGGCGTCGGAAATCATGGTTCACGATTAACGCCGACGCGCAAGAGAACGTGACGAGCGCTGCAAATCCGCTATCATCGGGCCGACCGAGCACGAAGCAGGGAGACGGCCGGTGCAGCAACGCGTTGAACGAGACTGGGAGCTTTCGATCGGTCCCGACACCGTGCGCCTGTTCATCCTGAAGGCGAAGGCGCTCAGCGCCGCCGTCAACGAAGACTATGCCGACGGCGCCGAGCACGAGGTAGAGCTCGACGGCAACGCGCACGACAACCACCATCACGACGGCCTTGCCGAGGAAAGCTCCGAAAATCTCACGGAGGAGGAACTGCGCGAACTGATCGACGACCTCAATGTCGACGAAGCGGCCGAACTGATTGCGTTGGCCTGGGTCGGTCGCGGCGACTATGACGCGACGGAATGGACGGACGCGCTGACCGCCGCCCGCGAGCGCGCCAACAAGCGCACGGCAAAGTACCTGCTCGGCATGCCGCTGCTGGCGGACTGGCTCGAGGAGGGCCTGGAAGCGATCGGCGCGTGACGGCGCGGTTACCGATTGTGATCGCCGGCCCGCCTCGCCCAAGGCAACTTCCCCGCATTCTGGCCGTTGCGAAGTAATGGCGGCGTTTGGCTTTTTCAGATTGGGTAGATTGCTGCTGGCCGTTACGGCTACGTCGCTGACGGGACCCGCTCTGGCCAAGGCGCCCGAACTGCCGCAAACTGCACCGGTTCCGCAGTTCAACCAGGAAGCCACGCCGCCGTCGCCAGCCGACATCCCGGTCCCCGAGCCGCGCCCGGCGGATGCCCCGGAGGCTGAGCCGCCCCAAAACGAGCAGCCGCAAAACGGGCAGCCCCAAAATGGCCAGCCCAAGACCCAGCAGCCGGAGCCGCCGGCGATTGCACCACAGCCTCCTGAAAAGCCGGCGCAGGCTGAGCCGCCGGCAAGCCCACCGGCCGCGCCACCAAACCCGGCCGAGGCAGACAAAAAGACGGAGCAAGAAATCCTTCCAGATCCTCGCTCGGCCGCCATTGCCGGGAAGGAAATGCCGGCCGAAGAATTGGCCTGCCGCAGGCGGCTGAAGTCGATGGGCGTCGATTTCGAGGAGCGCAAGCCCGAGCATGATACCGCGGTCGGTTGCTCGATCCCTTACCCGGTCGTGCTGAAAACGCTCGGCAAATCCATCGCCATCGGTCCCGAAACCGAGCTCAATTGCCAGATGGCGGAAGCGGCCGCCCGCTTTGCTGCTTCGGTCATCCAGCCTGCCGCAAAGGCCGAGTTCGGCACGGATATCAAATCGATCGGCCAGGCCTCCGCCTTCGTCTGCCGGCCGCGCCACGCCGGCGGCAAACTGTCGGAGCACGCCTTCGGCAACGCCCTCGACATCGCCAGCTTCACGCTTTCCGACGGGAAAGAGATCGATGTCGGTCCAACGCCGCCGCAGAAGGACGCGGAATTCCTGGATGCAGTGCGCAAGGCCGCCTGCGGGCCGTTCAAGACCGTGCTTGGCCCCGGCAGCGATGCCGATCATTCGCTGCATCTCCACTTCGACCTCGAACCGCGCCGCAATGGCGGCACGTTTTGCCAATGACGCCGGGCGCCGACAGTGGCGCCGCAATTTGGCCGCAGGCGTGAACGGCGCCGCTGATTTTTCCTTTACTCTTCAGGTTTAGAGTCTGTGCCATCCAGGGACAGGAACCCTTCCGATGGCCGGGCTATTTGGCGCTGCGCTTGCCGCTGCGCGGCACACAGGACGCGCGCGCATGGCCGGCAGGCTTGCCGCCATGCTTGCCATTGCGGCGATCTCCGCCTGCAACACCGGCAGCGTATTGTCGCTGCAGCCGGCCGTCGATGTCGGCAGCCAGACCGCTGCCGTTCCGCCCAATTCCGACCCACAAGATTCCGGCCCCCAAGATTCCGGCCCGGAATATTCCGGCATGCAGCGCCTCGTCCCGTCCAACCCCTATTTGACGGCCGCCTATCCGCGCTTGGACAACCCGATGTCGCCGGCCGAACAGATGCCGGCCGCAGAGATCGATTGCCGCAAGGAACTGAAGCGCCTCGGCGTCATCTACACCGACGTTGCGCCGATCCACGAAGGCCAGTGCGGCATCGACTATCCGGTCAAGGTATCGGCCATCGGCAGCGTCGAGATGAAGCCGGCCGCGACGCTGACCTGCGACATGGCCGCCACCTTTGCCGGCTGGACCAGGAACGAACTCGTCCCGTCGGCCCGCTGGCGCTATTTTTCAGGCGTCAGGACCATCCACCAGGGCTCGAGCTATTCCTGCCGCAGGATTGCCGGCGAAGGTGTTTTGTCGGAACACGGCAAGGGCAATGCACTCGACGTGATGAGCATCGAGCTCAACAATGGCGACGACATCGACGTCCGCAAGCCCGGCCTGTTCGCCTTCCGCACACGCGGCTTCCTCAACAATGTGCGCGCCGACGGCTGCCAGTACTTCACCACAGTGCTCGGCCCCGGCTACAATTACGATCACCGCAACCATTTCCATTTCGACATCAAGAACCGCAAGAACGGCTACCGCGCCTGCCGCTGATTGCAGCCCCTGCCCAAGACTTGCTGCGGCGGTTAAGATCGTCGAGCCGTCGCGGATTCGCGGAACCTGCACCGGCGCGCGGCGGTTGTGCCATTAACGTCCTAAGAGGATGGCGTGGGGCATATTGACAGCTGTGATAAAGTGAATGGCCATGAACAAGAGCGTCTTCGCTTACATCAATCCGGCCATTCTCAAATGGGCCCGGGAACAAGCCAGCCTCACCCCCGAAGTAGCGGCGGAAGGCCTTGGCGTGTCCGTCGACAAACTGCTTGCCTGTGAATCCGGAGAAAAGCAGCTGACGTTCCCGCAATTCCTGAAGGCTGCGAATTTCTACAAGCGTGCGCCGGCGATTTTCTACCTCGACCAGCCGCCAAAAGGCTTCCAGCCAATTCAGGACTTCCGCCGTCTCCGCGAGACACCAGAGGATGCGTTCAAATCCGGCCTGGAATGGACCATTCGTCAAGCCCAGGAGCGCCGCGAGCTCGCGCTTGAGCTGCGCGCCGATGTCGGCGACCCCATTCAGGAGTTCACCTTGAGGGCGACCGTCAACGATGACGTGGAGAACCTAGCCAAGGTCATCCGCGATTATCTCGGCGTGCGCAAGATCGACCAGCAGGGCTGGCGCGCCAAAGCATTTGACAACTGGCGGGCAGCGATTGAGGCCAAGGACGTGCTGGTATTTATGGTGCCCCGACTCGCCCTGACCGAAATGCGCGGCGTCGCGATAGCCGATGCAAGGTTGCCCATCATCCTCATTAATTCCAAGGACCGCACCAACGGCCGCACGTTCACGCTTTTGCACGAGTTCTGCCATTTGGTGGTCCGCGCCAGCGGCATCAGCGGCCTCGACTTTGTGGCCCCCGAGCCGGCCAAGGCCATAGTCGAGCAATTCTGCAATGCGGTCGCTGGCGCCACCCTCGTGCCCCGCGATTGGTTGTTGGGCGAGCCTCTGGTCCGTGCCAAGGGCCAGGACGTGACTTGGGATAACGACGAACTGGCTGCCCTGGCGGCCCGTTTCGGCGCCAGCCGCGAGGTTGTCCTGCGCCGGCTGCTAACCCTCGGCCGGACAACTAACGCCTTCTATGAAAGCCGCCGTGCGGCCTTCCAGAAGGAATATGACGCGCTTGACCAACGCACCTCCTCCACCGGCGGACCGCCGCGTCACCTGACCGTACTGAGTCAGCTAGGTCGGAGTTACACGCGTCTGGTGTTCCGAGGCTACTACGATCGCCAGCTGACGCTAAGAGACGTGGCCAACCACCTCAACATGCAGGTCAATGCCGTTCCCGATATCGAGCGCGCTGCCTTCGGCATGAACGGATAGGTCGGTGGCAACGGTCTATTGCATCGACACATCGGCGCTGATAGCCGCCTAGTACGAACGCTATAAGCCGAAACGCTTTCCGAAACTGTGGAATCAGTTCGACGCCTTGATTGGCGAGGGCCGCTTGGTGTCGTCGCTCCTGGTGTTGAACGAGTGCGAAAAACGCTCACCCGACTTGCACGAGTGGTTGAAAGAGCGCGAAGCCATGTTCATCGCCCCTGACCAGATGCTGCAACAGCGGGTGCACTATGTCCTCAACACCTACACAGGGCTGGTCGCGGCCGGCAAGCAGAAGTTTGCGGCCGACAGCTTCGTCATCGCGACGGCGGATGTGCGTGGCTACACGCTGGTCACCGAGGAAACGGGCCTAGACAGCCTCCGGAAGATCCCCGGCGTTTGCAATGCCATGGGAATTCCCTTCTGCAATCTGATGCAACTGTTTGATGCGGAAGACTGGACGATCGGCTAGGCGCCGACGGCTGCCAGTATTTCGTGCAAAAGCGCCCCGATCAGCTGCGTTGCGTGCCGCCGGTGGAAGCCTTGATGTGCTGCGCCACCAGACCCTGGACGTGCCACAAGTTTCTGTCGCGGATTCCGCTTTCCTCGAGCATGCTGACGGTGCGGAACAGATACTGGGCGGACGAACCCCAATGTCCGGCTGCGCGCGCCAATGTCTGTGCCACCTGATCGAGCGGCAGCCGCCCGGCATAAGCTTTGCCGTCGGGCGCCGCGACGAAGGCCAGGGCGCGTAGCGGACCGTCGCCACGCGCCGGTTTGCCCTTCATCACGCCCTCATTCGTGCTAGCCGGTTCTACGCCATTTCATGCTAAAATATGACGATAGACCGGCTGAGCGCCGCTTGCCAAGGATTTCCGGCCTGCCAATTCGAGCGCCAATGCATGAGCCAACGAAGCCTTCGACGACGTGCAACGACCTGGCTGGTGGCATGCTGTGCCGCTTATCTTTCGCTCGCCTATTTCGCCGCGCCTGAGTTCTGGACGTTGCGGGACCGCAATTTTCGCAGCCGGCAATTCGAGATGGTGACGCACACGCCGCAAGGCATTCTGGGCGATCCGATCAATGTCGGCCTTGTCGGCACCAGGAAGGAGCTTGTCCATGCTTTTGCCGTCGCCGGCTGGGATACGGCAGACGCGATCACGCTGAAGACCGCGATCGAGATCGGCGAAAGCGTGCTGTTTAACCGCCCCTATCCCGATGCGCCGGTCAGCCGGCTGCTGTTCGAAGGCCGCGCCCAGGACCTCGCCTTCGAAAAGCCGGTCGGCGACAGCGCCGACCGGCGCCACCACGTCCGTTTCTGGCAGACCGATGCGACCGGCGACGACGGCCGGCCGCTTTGGCTTGGCTCGGCAAGCTTCGACCGCGGCGTCGGCCTCAGCCACGATACCGGCGCGATCACCCATCACATCGGCCCCGACATCGACGCCGAGCGCGACGGGTTGATGCGCGACCTCGCCGCTGCCGGCATGCTGATCTCGACCAGCCAGATACCAGGCGTCGGCGCCACAAAGGCCGGGCGCAACGGCGAAGGCGATCCCTATTTCACCGACGGCAAGGCCATTGTCGGCGTGCTGCTGCAACTGCCGTAAGCGCCATCAGCCTTCCCGTCTGACAGCCATTTTCGTGCCGACGGGGTTCAGGGCACGGCGATCACGATCTTGCCGAACGGTCCCGTCTCCAATCGCTCAAATGCCTGCGGCACCTCGTCGAAGCCAAACACCTTGTCGATCACCGGCTTGATCGCAAGCGTCTCGATCGCCTGGTTCATCCGCTCGAAAGCGCGGCGATGGCCGATCGATATGCCCTGTACGACGATCCGGTTGCGCAGGAACGGAATGATCGGGAAACTAAGCTCCATGCTGCCGAGAAGGCCGATGAGCGACAGCCTGCCGTCGGCGCCCAGCGCATTGAGCGAGCGCCGCGCATTGTCGCCGCCGACCATTTCCAGCACATGCCTGACGCCGGCGCCGTTTGTCAGCTTGCGCGCCGCCTCGTCCCATGCCGGCTGGCTGCGATAATTGATTCCCTTCCAGGCGCCGAGCGCCTTCGCCCGCTCGAGCTTCTCGTCGCAGCTCGAGGTGACGATGGCGCGCAGGCCTAAGGCGGCGGCAAATTGCAGCGCAAACAGCGACACGCCGCCAGTGCCCTGGATGAGAACGGTTTCGCCCGGGATCGGCTTGGCCGCCTCGACCAGCGCGAACCAGGCCGTCAGCGCCGCGATCGGCAGCGTCGATGCCTCGATGTCGCTGAGCGACGGCGGCGCCGCCACGGCGGCATCCTCATGAAACAGCACATGCTCGGACAGCGTGCCGGGCAGTGACGAACCCAGCGTATGCTTGTGCAGCACGGGCGGCGCGTCGCCGTCCGGCCAGTCGGCGATGACCTGGCCGAGCACGCGCTGCCCGATGCCGAAGCGGCTGACTTTGCCGCCGATCGCCACCACCTCGCCAACCGCGTCCGATGTCGGCACGAACGGAAAGCTGAGGTCCGGTATCAGCACGCCATCGACGATCATCCTGTCCTTGTAATTCAGCGATACCGCTGTGACGCGCACCAGCAGGTCATGCCGCCCGGGTTGGGGCAGCTTGCCCTCAGCCGGCTTCAGCCTGGACAGACCGAAACCGTTCATCTGCCAGGATTTGTTTTCGGTGCTCATTTGGTTCGCGCTCCGCGGTTGATGGCTGCGCGGACATTTACGCTGTTTCACTATGGAGAAAAGAGCTTCTATGTGGCACGTTTTGCAACGGATTAATGAGTGAAACTCTACAATAGGAGCGCTTCATTGGAATCGGCCAATCTGCAGGGCATCGTCGCATTCGTTCATACCGTGGAGGCTGGCAGCTTCACCGGCGCCGCTGTCCGGTTGCATGTCACGAAATCGGCGGTCGGCAAGTCGATCGCACAGCTGGAACAGCGATTGGGCGTTCGCCTGCTCAACCGTACCACCCGTAGCCTCGGCCCAACCAGCGAGGGCCTGAGCTACTATGAAGCCTGCGTCAGGGCGCTGGCCGAGATCGAAGCCGCCCAGTCACTGCTCGCTTCCCGCAAGCAGGTGCCTTCCGGGCGGCTGCGCGTCGACCTGCCTCTGGCTTTCGGCCGGCGATGCGTCGCCCCGGTGCTGTTCGACATTTCCAAAAAATTCCCGGATCTGACGATGGAAATCTCGTTCAACGACCGGCGCGTCGACCTGATCGAGGAAGGCATCGATCTGGCGGTGCGCATGGGCGATCTCGACGACAGCCTTTCGATCGCCGCGCGCCGCATCTATGCCCAGCGTTCGGGCATCGTCGCCGTCCCCGCCTATCTCGACGCCCATGGCAGGCCGCAATCGATCGAGGATCTCGCCAGGCATAGCCTCATCGGCTACGGCCGCGACGGCGCTGTCCATCCCTGGACCGTCAGGCATGCCGACGGCCGTCTCGAAAAATTCGCGCCCAAGGCGCGGCTGGTGCTCGGCCACGGCGAACCGATGCTCGATGCGGTACTGGCCGGCTGCGGCATCGTCTTTCTGCCGACATGGCTGACGGCCGACAGCATCAGGCGCGGTGAGCTCGAAATGGTTCTGTCGGACTGTCTTGTCGAAAATACCGCGGTGCATGCCATCTGGCCGGTAACACGCAACCTCGCGCCAAAGGTGCGCGTCGTTGTCGACACCCTGATCGAGCATTTTTCCGCGCCGCCCTGGGATGCCGCTTGATTGCTCCGCCGGCTAGTTGAAAAGACAAAGGGCCATTGCTTAAGGTTTGCGCTGCCAGGGCGGCGCCGACTTCGACAATTGATAACCTCCAACACGAATTGGGCATTATCTTTTCTGTCTGAAGCGATTGCCCTGAAAAATCGCGACCGTCCTATTTTCGAAAACCGCGTGGCAATGCTATGGACCCGGCATGCTTTATGCTGAAATTGCCATCGTGGTCGTCCTCATCTGTGTGAACGGCCTTCTGTCGATGTCCGAGCTCGCCATCGTCTCGTCGCGGCCGGCGCGCCTCAAGGCGATGATCGACCGCAACGTCAAGGGCGCTGGCCGGGCTCTGGCGCTCGGCGCCAATCCGGGCAAATTCCTGTCCTCGGTGCAGATCGGCATCACTTTGGTCGGCGTCTTGTCCGGCGCCTTTTCCGGCGCCACGCTTGGCGAGCGGTTGGCCACCTTCCTGGTGTCGGCCGGTATCCGCGAAAGCCTCGCCGACCCGCTCGGCGTCGGCATCGTCGTCGCCCTAATCACCTATGGCTCGCTGATCATCGGCGAACTGGTGCCCAAGCAGATCGCCTTGCGCGACCCCGAACGGGTCGCCGTCAGGGTCGCTCCGGCAATGACCATCCTCGCCAGCATCTCGGCGCCGCTGGTTTTCCTGCTCGACTTTTCCGGCCGTGCCCTCCTGTGGCTGCTTGGCCAGCGCGGCCAGAGCGAGGAGAAGGTTACCGACGAGGAGATCAAGATGCTGGTCGCCGAGGCCGAGCACCACGGCACCATCGAATCCGACGAACGCCGCATGATCGCGGGCGTCATGCGGCTCGGCGACCGTGCCGTGCGCGCGGTGATGACGCCGCGCACCGAGGTCGACTGGATCAATTTGCAAGCCGACGAGGCCGCCATCAGGAAGCTGCTGATGGATACCCAGCATTCGCGCCTGCCGGCCGGCGACGGCGGCGTCGATGCCATGATTGGTGTCGTCCAGACCCGCGACGTGCTGGCCGCGATGCTGGGCGGCCGCGCCCTGGACCCGCGCCGGCACGTGCGCACCGCCCCGATCGTGCATGACCAGGCCGACGCGCTGGATGTGCTTGCGACGCTGAAGGAATCCGACGTGCCGATGGCGCTGGTGCACGACGAATACGGCCATTTCGAAGGCATTGTCACCCCGGCCGACATACTGGAAGCGATCACCGGCGTCTTCCGCTCGGACCTCGATGCCGGCGACGAGGAAAACGCCGTCAAGCGCGAGGACGGCTCATGGCTGCTCGCCGGCTACATGCAGGCCGACGAGATGGCGGAGGTTCTCCGCATCGACCTGCCCGAGAACCGCGACTACGAAACCGTCGCCGGCTATGTGCTGTCGCATATGCACCATCTGCCGGCGACCGGCGAATGCGTCGACGCGCAAGGCTGGCGCTTCGAGGTCGTCGACCTCGACGGCCGCCGCATCGACAAGCTCATCGCCACCCGACTGCCCGGCGCCCACCGCGAGGTCGTGCGGTAACGATCGACGCGACTTATGGGCTATATGCTCGCGGCGACACCGCTCGCACAATCAAAGTTGATTGGGAATACCGCCTATGGTCGACCACCTTTTCGCCGACCCGTATCTCGCTGCCGTCTACGATGCCTGGCACCCGAGATCTGCGCGCGACGACTATGATTTCTACCTGCCCCGCATTCTAACAGCAGACGCGGTGCTTGATGTCGGATGTGGAACGGGCACCCTCCTTCACGAGGCACGCCTGGCCGGACATTCAGGGCGGCTCTGCGGCATCGACCCAGCACCCGGCGTGTTGAATCGCGCACGAACGCGCACGGATATCGAATGGGTCCTCGGCGATCTCCAATCGGCCGGCTGGACAGCCGAGTTTGATCTCATTGTGATGACGGGGCATGCATTCCAGGCCCTTGTCAGCGACGAAGACCTGCGGGATTTGATGGCGGCTGCGCGACAGGCCCTTGTGCCAGGCGGATGCTTCGCGTTCGAGACGCGGAACCCTTCTGTGCGGGCGTGGGAGCGCTGGACACCCGAAAATGCGGTCGTCGTTGAGCTACCTGACGGGTCTCTGGTGCAGATCACAACAGAGGTGATCATGCCGTTCGATGGACAGACGGTGACATTCACCCACAGGTTCGGCGGAAAGCATCCGAGCCTTCCGCAAGTTAGTCGCAGCACCTTGCGATTCCTCGACACGGACGCCTTATCGAGCCTGCTGGGGAACGCGGGGCTACGGATCGAACAGCAATTCGGCGGCTTTGACGGCAGCCCACTTGGCCCTTCGAGCCCCGAGATCATCACGTTCGCGACGAGATGAAAAGGAGTATCCGCTCTCCAACCTGCAAGGAACGACAACTCGCGGACCCATTGCGGACGTGGAGCCGTATTTCGCGGCGACTGCCGCCGACCGTAGGTCAGAGCCAAGCTTGGCAATCGCAGGATTTAGCGATCAATCGATTGCCTCGATGCCTTGCGCCTTCAGCCGTTCGATATGGTCCTTCATCTCTTTCAGCCGCTCGGGGGAGTGGCCCTGCCACTCGGCGACCTCGCCCGTG
Organism: Mesorhizobium sp. M1163; assembly: GCF_040318415.1. Classification (NCBI taxonomy): domain Bacteria; kingdom Pseudomonadati; phylum Pseudomonadota; class Alphaproteobacteria; order Hyphomicrobiales; family Phyllobacteriaceae; genus Mesorhizobium; species Mesorhizobium sp. M1163. The sequence goes on from NZ_JAMYMF010000018.1 coordinate 95,746, forward strand.
ATCCTGAGCGGCTCACGGGAGCGATAGGACTGCGTCGGATTGCCGGGAAATTTCTTGCCCGTAAGATTGGGGTCGTCCATGATCGGGCCGGTTGGCTCCACGATATAGACCCTTTCCCGTCCGTCACCAGCGGCCAGCTCTGCACCCCAGATGGCCGCATCCAGAGTGCCGGTCAGATAGACCCAGGCTGCCTGCTTTCTCGCGCCGTAATTGGAGCTGTAGCCGGCTTCTATCAGGTCTCCCGGTTTAAGGTCGACCCGGGTGCCGTGGTAGAATTGGCGTGCGTTGTCGGGGGCTGTCATCGGCTCGCTACCCATCCTCGCTGTCTCAGGCATCATGGTGCCGTGGTGCGCACTATTTCATGCACGTCACCAAATCAAGCATCTGGCCGTGCGGTTATCGGCTCCCGACACCCATTCCGGTTATCCCGCCCGATGCACGCTATCGGTCGGCTGCCGGTGCGGGTATTATCGGCGCCTGTACGTCGCTATGGTGGAAAAATGGATCTGCAAACCTTCAGGGATTCGATTGCGAAACCACAGCCGCCAGACGGTTTGAGCCCTGCCCTGCAGGCGCTGTGGTGGGATGCAAAGGGCGATTGGGCTAAGGCGCACGAGTGCGCGCAGCGGCGCGACGATACTGCGGGCATGCACGTGCATGCCTACCTCCACCGCAAGGAAGGCGACCAGTCGAATGCGGAATATTGGTATCGCCGCTGCAACGCCGCGCCATCGACCTTAAGTCTTGACGAGGAATGGGAAGAGTTGGCGCGTGCACTTTTAGGGCAAAGCTGACGCCTGCTCGGCCCCTCGCAAAATAGCCGGTCCTGCAACCACTTGCCGGGGCTTCAGCTGGCGCCCTGTGGCATGTCCCTGCCGTTCCATTCCGCAGTGCGCGCCCGCGCCTCTTCGGCGATCAGCTTGAACTCCCGCATCTTCGCAGCCTCGATGGCGAATGCGCTGCTTGGCAGGACGCCGGGGTCCTCCTGACTGTTCTGAAACTGAAAACGGGCCTCCAGCTCGGCCCATATTCGCTCGGGTGCCGTATCCTTGCTGGCAAGCAGTGCGACGACCAGCGCCAAAGTCTCGCGCTGGGCGTTCAGCCGCCCTTCGATCTCTTCATTCGGCAATTCGGACATGCGGGTCGCTTCCAGTTTCTGGCTCAACGGCAAAATCGCACCCTTGTTCCGGAATTCAGCGACGGCACGTGAGCAATTCCGAAAACGCGAGCAACAGTTTTCCCGTTAACCGACAGGGTCCGACCGGGGCTGAGGTTCCGCACCGTCGACCCCTCCAGGTTGACAGCGCAGGCCCATCGATTTAAGTTCGCGTTAGTGGCCACTAACGCGAAACATTGGACAGCGCTCGGAGACTCGACGAGGCGCACGATATTCGAATTGTTGGTCGAACAGCCTTGTTCGGTCAGCGGACTTGCTCGTGTGCTGCCTGTAACCAGGCCGGCGGTCTCTCAGCACTTGAAAGTACTCAAGGATGCCGGGCTTGTGGCCGACACGCGCTCAGGCAAGGAACGAATATACCGTATCGATCCGGACGGCCTAGCAAGTCTGCGCGCGGAAATCGATCAGTTCTGGAGCAAGACCCTGGCGAGCTACAAACTGGCCGTCGAGCACCCAAAGAAGGACCAGCCATGAGCAAGCTTCCTGCAACCGCGTCCGTAAGGCATTTCGTCGTTGTCGAGGCACCTATCGCGCGTGCCTTCAAGGTCTTCACCGAGGATTTCGGGAAATTCAAACCTCGCGAGCACAATCTTCTTGCCGTACCGATCGCAGAGACGATCTTCGAACCCTGGGTCGGGGGCCACGTTTACGATCGCGGCGTGGACGGCAGCGAGTGCCGCTGGGCTCGTGTGTTGGCTTACAATCCCCCCAGCCGGCTGATTCTGAGCTGGGACATCAGCCCTCGGTGGCAGATTGAGAGCGACCTGAACAAAACCAGCGAATGGGAAGTCCGGTTCACGGCTGAGACGGAGAACCGAACCCGGGTTGAGATCGAGCACCGGAATCTCGAACGCCATGGCGAAGGCTGGGAGGGCGTGCGCGGGGGGGTTGATAGCGATCAAGGCTGGCCGCTGTACTTGCGGCGGTTCCACGACCTTTTCCCCGGTGCAACCGCCTGACACCGTTTGCGATTTTGAGGGCGTGACTGGCAAGAACCGTTTGGTCCACTGCGATCCCAGTGAGTGGAGACAAGACGGAAGTCTATTGTTAAGCATTCTCGGCGTCCTCGCGCTCTGTTTGCTCTCGATAGTATTGGCAGTACTCGGGTTCGTCCAATGGGTTGGCAGGAGCGCTGGCGAGACCGGTAATCCCGGCAGACGACGACAACCGGCTCTATAGGATCGATCGCGTTCACATGAAGTCGGTCGAGGCATTGGCGCCCCCTATCGTGCCCGCAGTGCTAGCGATGATGGTTGGTGTTGGAGCGCCCACTTTGGCGACATTGGTCTGGGCCCACCTGGCGACACGCCTCCTCCATCTGGGAATCTATCGGCATGGCGGAAACGCCGCCAAGGGAGATAGTCTCAGGACGATTCTGTACGTCTCTGGAGCGTTGGTCACGTTGGCCCTCATCCTTTTGACTGGATGGGCAGCGTTCAATTGACGTGGGCGCCACTTCTTGGAGGCTACAGTTCGCGAGACTCGGCGGCGGACGCTATGAAACCTTCTGATTTTTAAGCCGTTATCGCCGGATGCCCGAGGCTAGATTCAAGCCGAAATCGGTTGACGCCGCCCAATTGCGCGATGCCGAGAAGTCGCGCCACGAGAAACAATCGACTGTCGAAGCCGCGTCCGAGGTCGTCGGCGAGGCCGCGCCACCGCCGGATTTCATCGAACCCGATCCGGAGCTGACACCCGAAGAGGCCGAGCAGGCGCGCAAGAGGTACCTGCTGAAGCGTTTCTGGATCAGCGCGCGCGGTTACTGGGGCAGCATTGGCGATAGGCTCGCTTGGCCATGCACGATCGGGCTGTTGGTCCTGATCGTCACCAATGTCGGCTTCCAGTATGGGATCAATGTCTGGAATCGCGCAATTTTCGACGCCATTGAGCAACGCAACGCCCATACCGTATATCGGCTGAGCGCCGTTTTCGTGCCGCTCGTGCTCGGAAGCACAAGCCTTGTGGTGGCACAAGTCTTCTTTCGTATGACGATACAGCGCCGCTGGCGCTCCTGGCTCACCACCGCAGTCATCGCGCGTTGGCTCGCAAGTGGCCGCTACTATCAGCTGAACCTCGTCGGCGGCGACCACAGCAATCCCGAAGCCCGCATCGCCGAGGATTTGCGGATTGCCACAGAATCGCCCGTCGATTTCATTGCCGGTGTCATCGTCGCATTTCTGTCGGCCTCGACCTTCATCGTGGTGCTGTGGACGATCGGCGGCGCCTTGACCCTGCCGATTGCAGGTTCGACCGTCACCATTCCCGGCTTCCTGGTCGTCACCGCGGTAATCTATGCCGCAATCACGTCCACCTCGATGGCGGTCATCGGCCGCCATTTCGTCCACCTCTCCGAGGAAAAAAACCAGGCGGAAGCTGAGTTCCGCTACACGCTGACGCGCGTGCGGGAAAACGGCGAGAGTATCGCATTGCTCGGCGGCGAGGAGGAGGAGCGCAGCGGCATGGACAAGACATTCGCCCATGTGCTCAGGCAGTGGGCGCTCCTTGCAGGCCAGCACATGCGCACAGCGCTGGTGTCGCAGGGGTCGAGCCTGTTTGCGCCGGTCGTGCCGGTTCTGCTTTGCGCTCCAAAGTTTCTCGAAGGCAGCATGACACTTGGACAGGTAATGCAGGCTGCCTCGGCCTTTGCCATCGTGCAGGGCGCGTTCGGGTGGCTGGTCGACAACTACCCCCGTCTCGCTGATTGGAATGCCTGTGCACGGCGCATCGCCTCGCTGATGATGTCGCTCGACGGGCTCGAGCGGGCGGAACAGAGCAACACCCTTGGACGCATTAAGCGCGGCGAAACCGAAGGCGATGCGATGCTTGGGCTGAACAATCTCTCCGTGTCGCTCGACGACGGTACCGCCGTGGTCAAGGAAACCGAGGTCGTGATCAAACCAGCCGAGCGGGTGCTCGTTGCCGGCGAATCCGGCTCAGGCAAGAGCACGCTGGTGCGGGCCGTCGCAGGCCTGTGGCCGTGGGGTAGCGGCAGCGTCAACATCCACGCCGACAGACGGTTGTTCATGTTGCCGCAACGGCCTTACATCCCCACCGGGACGCTTCGCCGCGCAGTCGCCTATCCAGGCGCTGCCGACAACTGGACGCTGAAAAAGATCAAGGCGGCTCTCGACAAGGTGGGACTCGATTATCTCAACGCCAAGATCGAAGAGGACGCGCCATGGGACCAGACCTTGTCGGGTGGCGAAAAGCAGCGGCTCGCCTTCGCGCGTCTTCTGCTGCACAGCCCCGATATCATAGTGCTGGATGAAGCAACCTCAGCACTTGATGAGAAGAGCCAGGACAAGATGATGGAGATGATCATTCGCGAATTGCCGAAGGTCACCATCATCAGCGTAGCGCATCGCGCCGAGCTGGAAACCTTTCATAGCCGCAAGATCACGTTGGAGCGTCGCGAGGGCGGCGCAAAGCTTGTCAGCGATATCGATCTCGTCCCGCGCAAGGGCAGACGGAACTTGCTTGTGCGCCTCCTGAGGCACCGGGGCGCCCAACCGAAAGCCAGCACGCCCTTGAGCAAAGCGGCGCTGCCCCAGACAAAGCTGCCCCAGACAAAAAAGTGAAGGCCACCGGTCGGGACCCGGCGGACCGTCGCCCGTTCGAGTCACTGCCCACATCTGGTCTTAAAAGTGCCAGCCGTGATACCTTGATGCCGTGCAGGTGTTGCTGTCGGAACGTCAGATGGCACGAGCGCATTCCATTTTCGTAGTGCAACGCCGAGGCTGGCTGTGCAAAAGCCCGGATTGACTTCAAGGCCCGGGTTGATTTCAAAAGCCCAGGTTGTTTCCAAAAGCCCAGGTTGATCAAAAGCCCAGGTTGATTCAAAAGCAAAGGGACCAGCAATGACAATCGCCAAGAACACGATCTGCCTTTGGTATGACAAGGACGCCGAGGCTGCGGCCCGCTTCTATGCCGAGACTTTCCCCGACAGCTTGGTGAAATCCGTCCACCGCGCTCCCAGCGACTACCCGTCCGGCAAGGCGGGCGACGTGCTGACGGTCGAGTTCACGGTCGCCGGCATCCCCTGCCTCGGCCTCAATGGCGGTCCCGCGTTCAAACACAACGAAGCCTTCTCCTTCCAGATCGCCACCGACGATCAGCAGGAGACCGACCGCTACTGGAACGCCATCGTCGGCAATGGCGGCCAGGAAAGTGCCTGCGTTTGGTGCAAGGACAAATGGGGCATCTCCTGGCAAATCACGCCGCGCGTTCTGACCGAGGCGATGGCTGCCGGCGGCGACGAAGCAAAGCGCGCATTCGAGGCGATGATGGAGATGAAGAAAATCGACGTTGCCGCGATCGAGGCAGCGCGGCGCGGCTGATAGTGCTGGGGTGACCCGAAGCAGAAGTCGGTGCATCACCCGGCTGAGGAGATCATCGACAAGATCAGAGCGGAGCGGCTGGGAATGCCGCCGTGCCCATCATGTCCAGGCAGGCGTGCGATGGTGTTGAACTGCGCCGAGTTTTACGACGCCGAGCTGCGACGGCACAACGAGGTCTTCAGGGCTGCCGTCAAGGCGGGAAACGCGTGATCGCGTGCTCGATATCGGATGCGGCTCGGGACAATCTTCTCGCGATGCTGCCCGCGTCGCGGTGGAAGGCAGCGTGCTCGGGGTGGACGTATCGGCCGAGATGCTCGAGTTCGCCCGGAGGCGTAGCGCGGACGAGGGATTGCGAAACGTCGCCTTCGAGCGCGGCAATGCGCAATTGCTGGCGTTTCCGCCTGCCGGCTTCGATCTGTGCATCAGTCGCTTTGGCGTGATGTTCTTTGCCGATCCGGCGGCGGCGTTCGCCAATATCGGCCGGGCGATGCGACCAGGGGCACGTCTTGTGTGGATGGTATGGCAGGGCCAGGACCGCAACGAGTGGGCGACTGCCATTCAGCGGGCGATTGCGCCGGGGACCGCCATATCGGCAGCCGCCGCCACCCCGTTTTCGCTCGGTGACCCCGTCATCACCGCGGAGGTCTTGCGTGCGTCCGGTTTTGTTTCGGTCGACTTTGCCGAAGTGCATGAACCGGTTTTCTATGGCCTGGACGTCGATGCGGCTTATGACGCTTTGCTTGGCCTGCAACTGGTGAAGGATCCGCTGGCTAGCGCGGATGTGGATGTCGCTGCGGCGCTGCGGCGGTTGCGCGAACTGCTCGACGCGCGCTTGACCGCGGACGGCGTGCTTTTCGACTCGCGTGCCTGGATCATCACCGCAGTTCGGGCGAGCTGATAGTAGCGGTTTTTCGGACATTGATCTGTAGGCGAACTGTCCCCTCGGCTCGGCCTTCCCGTCACCCTATTTGCGGCGTGACTTCTGAAAGCAGCCAATCCCGAAAAGCCCTGACTTTGCGCTGACGGATCGCCGCTGGCGGGTAGACGAGATAGAAGCTGGAGGGGGATTTCAGGGCGTGGCCGAAGGGGCGGACAAGTCGCCCGGCGGCAAGGTCGGCTGCAACGAGCATGGTCCGGCCCAGCACCACCCCTTCGCCTTGTGCTGCCGACTCCATCGCAAAGGTGGCAGAGTCGAAGCTAATCCCGCTCTGCGGGTCCACGCCGTCGACCCCGGCGCTTGCGAGCCAGGTCGCCCAGTCGATCGGAAAGCTGTCACGGATCAGCGTGTGATGTTTAAGATCCTGAGGAGTGCGGAGCGGATGTGCACCCTCAAGAAGCTTTGGGCTGCACACTGGAAACACCTCCTCGCCGGTCAAGAACTCTGACGTGAGCCCCGCATAATTTCCGCTGCCATAGCGGACCGCGACATCGATGCCGTCGCCGAGGAAGTTGGTCAGCTTCCCGCTCGTCGAAACCCGCACATCGATGTCGCCATGCGCACGGTGAAAGCGATAGAGGCGTGGCACCAGCCATCTCCCCGCGAAGCCATCGGAGGTACTGACGTTCAGTGTCGAGCTCGAATAGCGGGCCGTTGCTGCAGCGGTGGCGGCAGCCAACTGGTCGAGCACCTCGCGCACCGCCCGCGCATAGGGCTCGCCGACGGCGGTCAGGCTCACCGAACGCGTACCGCGCTCGAACAGCTGCACACCGAGCTGATCCTCAAGGTTCTTGATCGCCCGGCTGATGGCGCCGTGGGTGACATGAAGTTCCTCTGCCGCCTTGGAGAAACTCAACAGGCGCGCCGCCGCCTCGAAGCTCGGCAAGGTGGTGAGGGGAGGCAGTTTCCGGGGCATGATCGATACCTGCATGTGTGAGCGATGCTCACACATTGTCGCCGATAAGTCGTTTGTCGTCCAGACCGGAAGACGGCATGTTTGCTCACGTAATCAGCCATCCACCGCCGCTGCAAAAGGCAAGTCTGATGTGACTGATACTCTCGCTGACGAAAGTCGCGGGGCAACTACCAACACCAAAACTGCCGCAACCCTGGGAGAGCACCATGAGCGCCAAACGAGTTGAACCCATCGTCGACGTCCTGACCGGCATGGCCGGCCGCATCCTCGCCTCGAGCAGCCGGCGCCGGACCGAGCGGCTGATTACACGCTTCTCGACCCGCCGGCTCGAAGACCTCGGGTTTGCCCGCGACTGGGACGGCTCGGTCTATCGGCCGTCGGACTACCGCTAGCCTGAACGAAAGTAACGGCGGACAGGTTCTTCGCGAAAGATCGCTGTCGCAAGGAATTAACGGAGAACGGACATGGCCACCATCCATCCATTCCTCTGGTTCAACACCGACGCCAAGGAGGCCCGCGATTTCTATCTCTCGGTCTTCAAGAACGGCAAAGTGCTCGAGACGATCGAATACACCGACTGGGTGTCCGGAACCAACAAGACGGTCCCGCATGCCACCTTCGATTTCGAGCTCGAGGGACTGCACCTTACAGCGCTCAACGCCGGGCCGCAGCCGCCCTTCAACGAGCGGCTCTCGCTCTACATCGAGACCAAGGACCAGGCCGAGACCGACTACTACTATGAGGCGCTCACCGCCGGCGGCGGCAGGGAACAACCCTGCGGCTGGCTCACTGACAAGTTCGGCGTCTATTGGCAGGTCATCCCGGAAATCCTGCCGCGGCTCAGTGCCGATCCGGATCGCGAAAAGGCCAACCGCGTCCGGCAGGCGATGTATGGGATGCGCAAGATCATCATCGCCGACCTCGAAGCCGCCTACGCCGGCAAGGCTTGACCCTCACCTACATCGCAAACGAATGGAGACCTCCCGTGACATCGCTCGTGGACAGGAAAGTCATCGTCGTCGGAGGCAGCTCCGGCATCGGTCTTGGCGTCGCCGAAGCTGCGCTCAACAGCGGAGCGACGGTCGTGATCGTCAGCCGGTCGCAAGAGAAACTGCAGGCGGCCGAACGGACGCTCAATGCGGGTAATCGCGTGACAAGTTTGGTCGCCGACATGACCGACGAAGCAGACGTCGCTCGCCTGTTCGAAGAGGCCGGTCATTTCGATCACCTCGTATCGACCGCCGGAACACTGCCGCCCGGCGACCCCATCGAGCGCGCCGACATGGAGGCGGTGCGGCGCTTCGTCGACAACAAGCTGATTGGCGCCGTCATGCTCGCCAAGCACGCTGTGCGCACCCTGAGGGCCGGCGGCTCCATGACCTTCACGTCGGGTATCAACAAGGACAAGCCGCCGGTGCCGGGAGGTGCAGTCGTCTCCGCGATTGCCGGCTCATTCAGCTACTTCGCCCGCGCCCTGGCGCTCGAACTGGCCCCGACACGCGTCAATGTCGTGTCTCCCGGATGGGTCGACACACCGATGTGGGACATCGTTGGAGAAGCCAAATCCGGCTTCTTTGCCGACATGGCTGCCCGGTTGCCATCGAGAAAAATTCCGACCGCCGCGGACGTCGCCGCCGCCTACCTCTACCTCATGGAAAGTGACTTCACGACCGGCGAGACAATCCGCATCGATGGCGGCCATAACCTGATCTAGCCGCCATTTGCACGCCGCCTGAATGGGTTGAGGCGGCATGACCGCCAGTCCGGCGCACTGCTGCCGGAGGCGGCGAGCGCCGGCGGCGTCATGCCGGCGTCGCTCAATCGGGGTTTACATCGGCAGCCAGGCACCTAGTTTTAACGTTTCGCGCCGTGCACTTGAGTGCGTGGATGATCGAGGACGGGACCGTGAGCTCTGGCCGGCCCCTCAAAACCTTCCAAAAGGATGACTACCATGACACAGGCCAAGAATGGCGACACCGTGCGCATCAATTACAATGGCCGCCTCGCAGACGGCACCCAATTCGATTCTTCCGGCAACGAACCGCTGCAATTCACGCTGGGTGAAGGACAGGTGATTCCCGGTCTTGAAACCCATGTCGAGGGCATGGAGGTGGGCGCGAAAAGCACCGTGACTGTTCCCGCCGAGGCCGCCTATGGCCCCCACCGCCCCGAAGCGGTCATGACCGTTGACCGCGCCCGCGTACCAGACAACATCAACGTCGATATCGGCACTCGATTGCAGGTCAGAACCCCAGAAGGGCGCCCGATGCCGGTAACAGTCGTCGGCGTGGACGACGCCAGCGTCAAGCTCGACGGCAATCATCCGTTGGCCGGGCGGGATCTGGTGTTCGACGTTGAACTGGTCGAGATCGTTCAGGCGGCGTAGGGCACGGTCAAGGCCGTGTTGGCTATGACCTGGGGTGACGCACTTGCGCCGGAGATTTCGGCGGTGCGTCACCTGTCGGAGGAAAAGACCGCGAGCAGCGCGGCGTTCGCGGTCGGTTACGAAAGCGTGTCACAATTCACCCGGGAGCACGGTCGTCTGTTCGGTCTCGCTTGACAGCGGACTTCTCGTGACCGCAAAGTCTCGTGATGCGGGCGATTGGTTGGAATAGAATTGCGCGTGTCGGGGCAATCGTGCTGATGATCGGCACAAATGTTCCTGTGCCGGCACGTTCCGATTCGCTCCTTCTCACAAGCCCGTCCCAGCCAGCCAATGTCGGCGATGCGATGCTGGCGGCTGCCAATTATCATGATTCCGGCGACTATGATCGCGACCTTGCCGCAGTGGCGAAGCAGGCCGGCGACTGGGTCGTCAAGCGCGCGACGGAGGTGCCTCGCCCCGCACTGGTGCTCGACATCGACGAGACGGCTTTGGCCAACTGGGAAGTGATCACACGTGACAATTTCGGCCGCCCGATCAGCGGCGCCTGCGATATCGCAATCGACGGTCCCTGTGGCTGGGCCGCCTGGGACCAGCTTGCGAAGGATCCGGCCATCGACCCGGTGCTGGAGGTCTTCCGGCAGGCGCAAACGGCGAAAGTCGCGGTGTTCTTCATCACCGGACGTCCGGAGGACCAGCGTCAGGCAACCGAACAGAACCTGCAGTCGGCCGGCTATGCCGGCTATGAGCACCTTTACATGGTCCAGCCTGGGGCCAAATACGGCTCCGCCGCAGATTTCAAGGCACCCATAAGGGCCGAAATCGAAAAGGCCGGCTACACGATAATTGCCAATGTCGGCGACCAGCCATCCGACTTGTTCGGGGGGCATGCCGAGAAGCTGTTCCTGCTGCCAAATCCGTTCTATCGGGTTCGCTGACGGCCGGAACGGCACAAGCCCGGATCCCCGGCTCCTTGCCGAGCACTACTAGGGTATCAAGACGACCTTGCCGGTCGCGCCGCGCTCCTCCAGCAGGCGATGCGCCTGACTGGCCTGGTCGAGCGGGAAGCGACCGCCGTTGGTCACTTTAAGCTCACCACTTGCCGCCAGATTGAAGAGCCCCGACAGGTCGTCACGGAGCACGTCTGGAGAGAGCAGCGGCAGCAGTGCAAAACCTCTCAGCGACTGGTTGCGGCCGATCATCGCCTCCATCTCCGGGCCGCCGAGCGCGTATCTGCCAAGTGCGGCAAACACCAGCTCTCCGCGAGGCGCCAGAGCCTCCAGCGCAACCGCCGTCAGCGGGCCGCCGACAATGTCGTAGACGATGTTCACGCCGGCGCCGCCTGCCGCTTCCCGGACGCGCTCCGGCCAGTCCGTGTTGCTATAATCGACGGCAGCGTCGGCCCCCAGCGACAAAGCAAGATCGAGCTTGGCCTTGCTGCCGGCAGCCGCGATGACATTGCTCGCCCCTGCCCGCTTCGCAAGCTGGACAAGCAACGAACCGACGCCGCCCGCGGCAGCGGCGACCAGCACCGATCTGCCGGCCGGCGGGCTTTGCCGCGATAGATGCAGCGCCGTCAGCCCTTGCACCATCAATGCCGTGGCCTGTTCGAAAGAGAGCGCATCCGGCAATGGCACGGCCAGGCTTGCGTCGATCGTCACATAATCGGCATAGCCGCCAAAAGGCCGGCTCGAGGCGAACAACGGCGCGGCGACGCGCGTGCCGAGCAAGGAAGCCTCCACCCCATGCCCGAGCGCCTCCACGATCCCGGTGGCCTCGACGCCAGGGGCCATCGGCAGCTGCGGCGTCACCGCGTAGCGATCGGCGCGCATCAGCACTTCGAAGAAATTCACCCCGGCCGCATGAACGCGGACCAGGACCTCGCCGGCTTGCGGCTCGGGCTTCGGCACCTCAACCATTTCGAGAACGTCAGGGTCGCCGAAACGGTTCAGTTGAATGGCTCTCATCGCATGCACCGATCGTTATTGGCATCGGCCGCTGTTTGCCACTATCTGCCTGGCTTCGACTACACACCGATTTGTCCGCCGCTGACCGGGAGGTGACCATGGCCAAGCTGATCAAGAGACTGCCGATGCTGCCGGCCGAGCGCGCGCTGAAAGTGATTTCGGGCCGCTGGAAGGCGATCATCCTCTACCATCTCTTCGACGGCCCCCGGCGGCTGTCGGCGCTGCAGGCGCTGATGCCCGGCATCACCCAGAAAGTGCTGATCCAGCAGCTTCGCGAAATGGAAGAGCACGGCCTCGTTCGCCGCGAGATCTTTGCCGAGATCCCCTCACGCGTGGAATATTCGGCGACGCGGCTCGGCCTCAGCCTCGAGCCCATCCTGCTGGCACTTTGCCAGTGGGGCCAGCACCACGCCGACGAGCTGAATGAGATGGACCGCCTTGCCGACTGTATCATCAGACCAAGGCAAGGGCAGGACGCGCATGCCGTCTCAAAAAAGGGCGGCGCATGCGCCGCCCTGAATCCTTGGAAGAACTAATCCTTGGGAGGATTGTTCGAACCTGCACTCAGGCCGCCTTGACTTCCTCGGCGACGGCATCGGCCTGACGCGCCGTCTTAAGCACCCTGGCCCACCATGCAATGTCGTTGACCAGCGCGGTTGCCGCCTGGTTGAGGTGCTCGAACTCGTCGAGCTTCTTGTCACCTTGCTTGACGGCAAGGAAATCGGCCCAGGAGATGTGCACGGCGGACTTCACCGGCGCCATCTGCAACTCGACCGCATGTAGCCTCAGCTGCTCGACCGCACGCGCGCCACCAACGCTGCCATAGCCGACGAAGCCGGCCGCCTTCTTGTTCCACTCGTTGGCGGCGTAGTCGATGGCGTTCTTCAGCACGGCCGTCGGGCCATGATTGTATTCGGCGGCGGTGAAGATGAAGCCGTCGAATCCGGCGACCTTCTTTTGCCAGCGCTGCGCCACTTCGTTCTGCGACGGCGCCCAGGCGGAGGATGCGACCTCATCGAAGAACGGCAGCGGGAAATCGCGCAGGTCGACGACTTCGACGTCGATGTCGGCATGCGACTTGGCGATCTTGGCAATCCATTGGGCCGGCACGTCGGCAAAGCGCGCCGCGCGGGTCGAACCAATGATGATGGCGATTTTGGGTTTTGACATAGAGGGGCTCTCCTTACAGGAATACTGGTATCGTTTAGATACCTGCGCTATATGAGTAACTGGCCGCTCAATGTGCAAGGAGGCACTTTTTTGTTACCAAGGCACCCGCTCCGCACCGAGGACTGCCGCGCCGTCTCGGAAATCCTGCAGCGCGTCGGCGACAAATGGACGGTGCTCGTCGTCGGCAAGCTCGGTAACGGGCCGTTCCGTTTCAATGAACTGCGCAGCGCCGTCGGCGGCATTTCACAGAAGATGCTGACCACCACCTTGCGCGGGCTCGAGCGCGACGGCTTCGTCACGCGCACCGTGTTCCCGACCATCCCGCCGCGGGTCGACTACGAATTGACCGACCTTGGCTACGAGCTTCTGGTGCCGGTCGGTGCACTCGGCGAATGGGCGCGCAAGAACACCGAGCGTGTCAAGGTCGCGCGCGAAAAATTCGACGCCATGCACAGCTGAGCCCTTGCGCTGCAAAGGTTTGAACCTGTCGGGGAGCCTCCGGATGAGCGCTACTGCTGTAATTGCATCTTGCTCTTCGGCAGCTTCTCGATCCGGTTCCATTTCGGGTTGGGACTGACCACCTTGCCGCCAATCGTGCAGGTCGTGGTCGTCTCCTTGCGGCAATTGCTCACCGTCGTACCGCTGGTGTCGCATTTCGTCGCCGAGCAGATCTCGCACTTGGCCGCCTGCCCGTTGATGGTGCGGTTTTCCGACGTGCAGGTGGCGCCTGGATCGCCTTTTTTGACCTCGGCAAAAGCGCTTGCGGACGACAGGCAGAGCAAGGCTGCAAAGGCACCGGCCAGGGCAGCGTTCAGCATGTGTTGACGCATTGTCTTTCCTCCCAAGATCCCGTCGCTCGCGCTGCAGGCGCGCATGCGGGAACCCGTTGGCCAAAGACCATGCCAGATCGCCGCCCGCATCCCCCGCGCGGGAGAGACGGCTGTTTAAATCCGTCTTCTGGAATCAGGCCGGGTCAGCCTTCCGCCGGAACCGCCTTTGGCTTGCCTTCGCCGTCCAGCGCCACCATGACGAAGTCGGCATGGGTGACCTTCTCCATCAGGTCGGAGAGATAGCGCTGCGCCCAGGCCTCGACCTTGAGCGTCATCGAGGTCCGGCCGACGCGTTCGACATGCGTATAGATGCACAGCGTGTCGCCGATCTTCATCGCCTTGGCGAAGGACATTTCCTTCACCGCCGCCGTCACCACGCGGCCCTTGGCGCGCTCGGCGGCACGGATGCCGCAGGCGAGATCCATCTGCGCCATCACCCAGCCGCCAAAAATGTCGCCTGCCGCATTGGCGTCCGAAGGCATGGCCAGCGTCCTGAGCGTCAGATCGCCGATCGGCCGCCCGTCCGCGTAATGCACCATTTGGCCAGTCCTCTCGAAGCCGATCGTCCGATCCCGTATCGTCATGGCACGGACAGGTCAACGCCACTGAATAGTGTCGCGGCCTGACGTTCGGCGATGCATTCCATGGCCGAGACGAGAAAGCTGGCGCGCCCGAGAGCTTACCAATAGGTGCGCTTTACAAAGCGGGCCATGGCGTCGGGACGTAGGCGTAGGCGTTGCCTTCGCGGATCACGTGACCGATGCCTGGGAAGGGCAGGTGCATGCCTGCGACGAGCAGACCATCCGCTGACACCATGTCAAGCACCTTCTTGCGTGTGGCGATTGCGGCCTTCTGGTCCACGTCGAAGGCGATTGCCCATTCCGGATGCGCAAATTGCAGCGCGGAGGCGTGGATTACATCAGTGAAGAGCAGCAGGTTGGCATCACCAGAGCCAATCCGAAGCGCGAGATGCCCCGGCGTATGTCCGGGCGCAGGCAATGCCCTGATCCCGGGCGCGATCTCGACCTCGCCTTCGATCTTCCTGACTTTGCCATGGTAAGGCACCAGCGATTTGCGCGCTATTTCGAAGTACGGCTTCATCTGGTCGGGCGCCTTGGATAGGATCCCGTCATCGTGCCAGAAAGCGAATTCCGGCGCGGCAACCACGACCTCCGCTGCCGGGAAGGCGGCCTTGCCGCCAATCCCGACAAGGCCGTTGGCATGATCGGGATGGAGGTGGGTGATGATTACCGTGTCGATTTCTTCCGGCCTGACGCCGGCGGCGGCGAGCGCCTCAGGTATATGTCCCAGTATAGGCCCCATCGCCGATGCCGTACCGGTATCGATCAGCACCCGTCTGTCGCCCCTGGTAACAAGGTAAGCGTTGACCGAGGTCGGGAGTGGTTTTGGCAGGAATGCCTTTGCCAGGAGCGCTTCAGCGGCAGCCGGATCGGCGGAAGGGAAGAGTTCGAGGCCAAGATTGAGGTAGCCGTCGCTCAGCGCAGTAATCTCGAGGTCGCCGAGCATGAACCTGTGGGCACTCGCAAGCGAAGTCGGAGAGCGGGCGGCGATAGCCGCAGCGTTGCTCGCAAAGAGGTTGATCGGGGCAAGTAGCAGGGCGCTGGCACTAAAGGCGCCAAGGCCGAACGTTCGACGGTCGATATTCATGGTCTTGTCCTTCGAATGTGCAGATGAAACTAGTCGCAGGCTACGGGGTCGCCGCCAGGGCAGATGCCGACCGCTCGGACCACTCTTCGGGCGGGGTCGGCACGGTTCATGGCGAACTCCTTGCGACATCAATAATGCACCTCATAAACAGCGGGAATAGCGATGGGATGCAGTTCACTGCTGCAGATTATGCAGCAATCAATTTAAGCGGGTAAGGCCGCTGGTTTGGCCGTCCGCTGAACGGCCTTGCCGAGCCCCGGCTTTGCCTACTGGACAGGCTTCCGAGGCTCGAGCGCCCGGCGCAACGTCGGCGCCTCTTGCTCGATATAATCCCACAGACGGTTCGAGATCGGCCCGTGCGGCCGGTCGCGGCGGCGCGCCACCACCAACTCCTCGGTACGGCCTGGCAGATGACGACCGGCAATGGATTGCAGGCGTCCATCGTGCAGCTCTTCCTCGATCAGGAAGCGGGGCATATGGCCCCATCCGAGGCCCTGCAGGATGATTTCCTTCTTCATGCCCTGATCGGCCACCATGCATTGCGGCGCACCCTCGATCATGAAGTAGTCTTGTCGCGGTGAATGGCGGGCCGTGTCGCGCATGACACATTGGGTGAACGCGTGCATCTGATCCGGCGTGATGGGGTGCTTGATGCGCTCCGGCAGAAAGCCCGACGCTACTACTGGGACGAAGGGCACCTTGCACAGATCGACCCATTCCACCCGCGGATCGCTCTTGCCGATCCAGTGCAGGATCAAATCGGCTTCGTCATCGAAGAGGCGCTCCCACGGGCCGCCCACCGCCTCGAAATGCAGGTGCAGGCGTGTGCCCGGACACTGGGCGAAGAACTGTCCGAGCATGCCCAATGCCTGCGGGCGCGGGCACAGGTCGCCGATCACCACATGGATCTCGCTTTCTTCGCCCATTGACAGCTGAGCAGCATGAAGCCGCAAGCCCTCGAGCTCGCGCAGCAGCGATTGTGCCCTGCGATGGAATGACAGCCCTGCCTCGGTGGGGCGCACGCGATAGCCGCTGCGATCCAAGAGAACGAGGTCGAGTTGCCGCTCCAGCTTTGCAACGGCGGCGAACACCGCCGGGTGCGAGCGATGCAGCATGGCCGCCGCAGGCTGAAAGCCGCCGCAGCGGACCACGGCATCGAAGCATTGCAGGTCGTGCAGGGTGAATTCGGCCATGTCAGCTTCTATTACAGAGATAGTCCTATCTTTGTAATATCATCAAAAGCGCGCCGCAGCTAGGCTTTGCCACATTCAACGCTCCAAGAAGGAAGGTGTATTCACCATGAATGAGCTGGATTTCGTGACCGTCGGCGATGGTACCCGCATCGCCTACCGCATCGACGGCGACGCCGGGAAGCCCGTGCTGATGCTGTCGAATTCCATCGCCACCACGCTGCGGATGTGGGACTTGCAGGTCAACGAGCTGTCGAAGCATTTCCGTGTTCTGCGCTATGACTTTCGCGGCCACGGAGGGTCGAGTGTTCCGGCCGGTGCTTATTCGCTCGACCGGCTTGGCCGCGACGTGATCGAGTTGCTCGACGCCCTGGGCATTGAACGCGTACACTTCCTCGGTCTGTCGTTGGGCGGCTTCGTCGGGCAGTGGCTCGGCATCCACGCGCCCGAGCGGATCGATCGCCTGATCCTGAGCAACACCTCATCCTACCTCGGACCAGCAAAGCAGTTTGACGAACGGATTGTCGCCGTGCTGCAGGCGCCGGACATGTCCGAAACCGCCGAGATGTTCCTGGGCAACTGGTTTCCTGCAAACATGCTGGCGGCCAGCGGGCCCGTCATTGAAGCATTTCGCACCATGCTGCTGGGCATAGACCGGCAAGGCTTGGCTGGTTTGTTCGCAGCGGTTCGCGATGCGGACCTTCGCCGAACCGTGGCTCTGATTTCCAGGCCAACGCTGGTGATCGCCGGCCAGCACGACACTGTCACAGCCGCCAGCCATAGCGATCTGATCGCCGCGACGGTGCCCGGCGTGAAACTGGTTGTCCTGCCCGCGGTTCACTTGTCGAACGTCGAGTACCCTGCAGAGTTCATGCAGGCCGTGCTCGGTTTTCTACGCTGAGCCGGAGCACGACGGGGATGCTGAGTGAAGCCCCGTTTCGAACATCACCCGCATGGACCGCAACCTATGATGCGCTAGCGCGCAGTGCAGGCTAGACTGGTAACATCGATAGCGGATGACGGCTGACATGGAACTTGGCTTTCGCCCACTGACGCCCGATCTGTGGCCGGCGCTCGAGGACCTGTTCGGTGAGAGCGCCGTCTGCAGTCGTTGTTGGTGTATGTACGGGCGGATCGGTCGTTCTTATCGAAAGCGACCTGGCGAGGAAAACAAGGCGGCGTTCCGGCAAGCCGTCCAGCATGGTCCGCCTCCGGGTTTGCTTGCTTTCGACGGCGATATGGCTGTCGGCTGGTGCCAGGTGACGCCGCGGGATGCCCTGCCCTGGCTCGATCGGCTATGGCAGCTCAAGCGCGTGGATGACAGGCCGGTCTGGTCCCTGTCCTGCCTCTACGTGCGAAAACAATACCGCCGGCGGGGCGTAACATTCCAGCTGATTGCGCAGGCACTGGAAGTCGCAAGGCGCGCAAAAGCTCCCGCACTCGAAGCCTATCCTTTCGACGCCGACGTATCGCCGAGCGCTTCCGGCAGCGGATATGCCTCCACCTTCGCGCGCGCCGGGTTCAAGGTCGTCGCTCGCAGGACGCCGGCCCGCCCGATCATGCGCTATGAATTCAAGCAGATTGCCGATCATCGCCTGTGATCGCAGCTTGAAGTTCGGCTATGGGTGGAAAGTTGTCATCCATCCGCTATTGCACCCGCTTCGCTTCTCGCTTTTGCGAGGATGGTCGTCTCCGGCGCAATGGCAAATTGCTCACAAAATGCATCGATGTGATGCTGGCCCCGATCCGCGTCTCCAATGGCAACAAGGGCCAAGCCCCAGGCGAGGTCTGTCTGCACATAGTTTTCCAACGAAAAACGTCGAAATTTCCTCTTTGATCGTCGTTCGAAACTAGCAGCAACGTCCTTTAGTGTGGTGATTCTGGACCAGTCCCGCTGGGCAGCATTGAGCGCCGCCAACGCGGCGCGTTCAACCCGATAGGCGCTATCGTTACTATAGAATGAGCACCAGTTGGGAATCCGGCCCGATGAATCAATCGGGTCAATGCAAAGGTCAAAATTCGCTGACTTCGCCGTTCTTTTCCACCGGAGGCTTCCGCCTCTGAAAATTGGTACAAAGTCGATCGAGACGCCCCAACAGGCGGAGAAGGTCATGCCTTTCAGCGCCTGAAATGTCAGCAGATAGCGTATGTGATCTGTTGGACGGCCAACCCAGAACAAATCCCCTACTCGTTGAAAATCGGATGCCAACCCGCCTTCCAATGCTCCAGCGGCAATGTCGCCCAACGCTTTACCATGCTGAGGCGCACGACCGAGGTCTGGCTGCCGACGAAATCTTTCGATCAAGCTGGAGAACATCTAACCTCTTCAACGGCAATCGTAATGTTGAGCGTCACCGGCGAACATTACTGAACGCAAACGGATCAATCAAAGCCGTAGCGAGGCGCTCACCGACATTGCAACAGCTAGACTTCTGCAGCGGATCGCAGCTTGGCAAGCTTACGTCTCCGGGCGAATGAACCGGCTGGCGAACCTCACATTGTAGACGTGAAAATCACCGTCGGGCATGATTATCAACCCTGTGATGTTCGCCCGTTCGAAGCTATCTTCGACCGCGGGGTCGTTGACCTTCAAACTCACCGTCAGCGCACCGTCTACTTGATGAATTTCCTTATAATCGTATGCAACGCCCTCACCGAAGCAGGTGATGCAACCTCCCGAGATAATGAGTTCGACCGTTGGATCATCAGCGTCGACCCACTTGCCCTGCATTTGATCCGGCAATGGTGCATCCCGCCCAAATTGCTGCATTCCCATCCTCCAGTGCCAGCCGAGCGCTCCCAGCGTAGTTTCCGAGGCTAACGTCCGCAACGGGTGGTCGCGAGCTGAAATCCAAACCGGGTATCGCCGGTCGCTTTTTTCACAAGCGATGCCGGAAGCTCCGGTGATGGCGGCGGTCTGCGGCGTCTAGGCTGGACGAAAATTAGGGCCATCTTTATCCACCATGCAGACCTATGACTTCATCATCGTCGGTTCCGGCTCGGCCGGTTCGGTCCTGGCCGAAAGGCTGTCGGCTTCCGGCCGCTTCTCGGTGCTGGTGCTCGAGGCCGGCGGCAGCGACCGCCGCTTCTACGTGCAGATGCCGCTCGGCTACGGCAAAACCTTCTTCGACCCGGCGGTCAACTGGAACTACAAGGCCGAGCCGGATCCGGGCCTGGCCGGCAATGTCGACCATTGGCCGCGCGGCAAGCTGCTCGGTGGCTCGAGTTCGATCAACGCCATGGTCTGGATCAGGGGCGCGCGCGAGGATTTCGACGCTTGGGCAGCGGCCGGCAATCCCGGCTGGGGCTTCGACGACCTGCTGCCCGCTTTCAAGGCGCTGGAGGATAACCAGGCCGGCGCCGACCAATGGCGCGGCGTCGGCGGGCCGCTGCATGTCAGCGACTGCTCGACCTCCGTCCATCCGCTCACCAAGCGCTATCTCGCCGCCGCCAACCAGGCCGGCCTGCCGCTCAACCCGGATTTCAACGGCGCCTCGCAGGAAGGCGTCGGCGTCTACCAGATCACCACCAGGAACGGCCGCCGCATGTCGGCGGCGCGCGCCTTCCTGCGCCCGGCGATGAAGCGCAAAAATGTCCGCGTCGAGATCAACGCGCTGGCGACAAAAATCCTGTTCGAAGGCAAGCGCGCGGTCGGCGTCGAGTATCTCCAGAATGGCGTGACGAAGGCCGCTCGCGCCGGCCGCGAAATCATCCTGTCGGGCGGTTCGGTCAATTCGCCGCAACTGCTGCAGCTTTCCGGTGTCGGCCCGTCGGCGCTTCTTGGCGCGCTCGGCATTCCTGTCGTTCACGCCAATGAGAATGTCGGGGCAAACCTGCAGGATCATGTCGGCATCAATTACACTTTCAAGGGCAGGCAGCCGACGCTCAACCAGATCCTGCGCCCGTGGTGGGGCAAGCTGCTGGTCGGCATGCAGTACGTGTTTTTGCGGTCAGGCCCGCTGTCGCTGTCGATGAACAATGCCGGCGGCTTCTTCCGCACCGATCCGGCCACGGCACGGCCCAACATGCAGCTCTATTTCCAGGCGTTTTCGACGGTCATTCCGAAGAGTGGCGAACGGCCGATCCTGACGCCCGATCCATGGCCGGGCTTTTCCATCGGGCTCTCCAACTGCCGTCCGTCGAGCCGCGGCGAAATCATGATCCGTTCCGCCAATCCGCGCGATTACCCAAAGATCGTTGCCAACGCCTTTTCGACCGAGGCGGATGTCGCCGAAATGCTGGCGGCGGTGAAATTCGTCAGGAAGATCGCTTCGATGCCGGCGATGGCCGAGATCATCGAAGAGGAGGTTTTGCCCGGTCCGTCGATCACCTCCGATGCGGATCTCGTTCAGGATTTCAGGAAGCGCTCGGGCACCGTCTATCACCCGGTCTCGACCTGCCGCATGGGGCCGGACGCGGCGCGCGCCGTCGTCGATCCGCGCCTCAGGGTGCACGGCATCCAGGCGTTGCGCGTCATCGACGCCTCGATCTTTCCCGACAACATCACCGGCAACACCAACGCCGCCGCGATCATGACCGGATGGAAGGGCGCCGAACTGGTTCTGGAGGATCAAAAATGAAAATCACCGACGTCAAGACCTGGGTGGTCGGCAATCCGCCGCCCGGCATCGGCGGCAAGTATTTCATCTTCGTCAAGCTCACCACCGATGGCGGCGTCGTCGGCTATGGCGAGGCTTACAACGCCACCTTCTCGGCCCATGTCACCGCAAAAATGGTCGAGGATATGGCAGAGCGCTATCTCGTCGGCCGCGATCCGCACGACGTCGAGACCTTCTTCCGCCGCGCCTATTCGTCCGGCTTCACCCAGCGCCCCGACGTGTCGGGCATGGGCTGTTTCTCGGCGCTCGAAATCGCCTGCTGGGACATTATCGGCAAGGAGGCCGGCAAGCCGGTCTACAAGCTGCTTGGCGGCCAGGTGCACGAAACGCTGCGTTCCTATACCTACCTTTATCCGCACACCGGCAGCGTCCACTCCGAGGATGCGCGCGGCAAGAACGTCTACAACGATCCTGATCTGGCCGCCGCCTGCGCGCTCGAATATGTCGAGCAGGGTTTCAATGCGGTCAAGCTCGATCCGGCCGGCCCCTACACCGCCTTCGATGGGCACCAGCCGCGCCTCGTCGACATCGACCTCTCCGCCCGCATGGTCAAGGCGATCCGCGAGGCAGTCGGCACCAGAGCCGACATCCTGTTCGGCACGCACGGCCAGTTCACCGCTTCGGGTGCATTGCGCCTCGCCCGCGCCATCGAGCCCTATGATCCGCTGTGGTTCGAGGAGCCGGTGCCGCCCGACATGCCCGAGGTCATGGCTCAAGTGGCGCGCGGCACTTCGATCCCGATCGCGACAGGGGAAAGACTGACGACCAAGTTCGAATTTGCCCGGGTCATCGAGAACCGTGCCGCGACCATTCTTCAACCCGACCTTGGCCGCTCCGGCGGCATTCTCGAAACCAAGAAGATCGCCGCCATGGCCGAGGCCTATCACATCCAGGTCGCGCCGCATTGCTATTGCGGGCCGATCGTCGGCGCCGCCAACATCCAGCTTGCGGTGACGCTGCCCAACTTCCTCATTCTGGAATCACTGAAGCAGTGGGACGGTTTTCACGAGAAGCTGCTCAAGAAGAAGATCGAATGGCAGGACGGCAACGTCATCCCGTCTAAGGAGCCGGGCCTCGGCGTCGAGCTCGATGAGGCCGTCTGCGAGGCGCATCCCTGGACCGGCAAGGACCTGCATTTGCAGATGATGCAGACACCGTTGATGCCGTGAGTTGTCCAGCGGGACCTACCAACAATGTCACGCGATTTCAACGTGCTGGACCTAGGATCGGAATCACCGCCGAAACAACTTGAATCAATCCCTCAACGGCTTGATTCAATATCTCAGCGTCAATGCGCCGGGCAGGATCTCGAAGGTCGCCGGTATGCGACCCGGCGATTCGCCGTCTATGTCGATCAGCGCGGCGTTCTTTTGCACATCGCCGAGCGGCTCGACAACCACTTTCTTGCCGCGCAGGATGGTGATCGCCGGATGGTTGCGGTGCCGCCCGCCATAGAGCAGGCGGATGTCCCAGATCAGCTTCAGCTTGCCGGCGGCGCGCAGGATAACGATGTCGAACTCGCCGTCGTTAAGCTCGGCGTCGGGCGCGATCATCATGCCGCCGCCAAAGAATTTTCCGTTTGCCACCGCCACCAGCGCCATGCGCGCCTCGACCGGGGCACCGTCGTCGACAGTGATCGCAACCTCCTGGAAGCGGTAGCGGAGGAACTCCCAGACCGTGCGCCAATAGAACAACGCCTTGGCCGAAACCTTGCCCTTGCGCTTGTCGGCATTGACCGCTCGGTCGGCGGCGCCGGAAAGCCCGAGGCTGGCGATGTTGATGAAATGGCGGCTGGCCAGCGCGCCATGGTCGTCGACATAGCTGATGCATCCGGCATCGACCTTGCGCCCCTTGGCCTCGGCAATCCGCTTCAGTGTCAGGTCGACATTGTCCGACAGGCCGAGCCCGCGGGCGAAGTCGATGCCGGTGCCGCAAGGCAGCAGCCCGAGTTCGGCCGTCCGGCCGCTTTCCCGGAAAGCCTTCAGCAGCCCGTCGGCGACCTCGCTGGCGGTGCCGTCGCCGCCGGCCGCGATCACCAGCTCGAAGCCGATGGCGGCAAGGTCGAGCGCCAGCCGTTCGGCATCCCCCTCGGCCTGCGTTTCACGCAGCTCGAAATCGCCGAAATGTCTTTTCAGCGAAGCCGCAACTTCGGGCCAATGCCGCTTGAGCCTGCCGCCGCCGGCGATCGGATTGAGAACCACCGCGACCTTCAAGCCTGCCTCCCCAAGGCCATCGAACACGCCTTCCAATCATTTGCCGGCATTGAAGCCCGCGCCGAGCCGCGGGGCAAGGGACGAATGTCCGACAATGCGATCGAGCATGAAAAGCGATTTCGGCTGAGACTTGGCTGAAAAAGAGTCCAGCTCATGTCACATTCGGCAAATCCAACTCGTCATGTCTCCGGAAACCCTTGAAAGGAGATCACGATGGCACCCAGGCTAAACCCCTTTACCGCCAGCCCCGCGGCAATGCGGCCGTGGATCGAGCTGGGAAAAACAATTCAGACCAGCGGTCTCGAGCCCTTGTTGAGGGAACTTGTCATGACGCGGGCATCACAGATCAACGGATGCGCCTTCTGCATCCACCATCACGTTGAAGATGCCCGCAAGTACGGAGAGACCGAGGACCGGCTCCATCTTCTCAGCGCCTGGCGCGAGTCCGCGCTATATTCCGACCGCGAGCGGGCCGCGCTGGGCTGGACCGAGGCGCTGACGCTGGTGTCCGAGACCCGTGCGCCTGACGATGTCTACCAGGCGCTGCGCCAGCATTTTACCGAGGACGAGCAGGTGAGGCTCACCTTGCTGATCGCGCAAGTCAACGCCTGGAACCGCATCAGGATCGGCTTTCGTTCCGTACACGCGGCTGAGGAACGGCAGGCCGCCTGATGGCACCCGCATCGGGCCAGGACGCCGCTGTCGTCTTCGATCCCCTACGTCCGACCCTTGTCCGCGTTGCATATCGAATGCTGGGCTCGATCGCGGACGCGGAGGACGTTCTCCAGGACGCTTTCTTGCGCTGGCTCGATGTCGACCGAAACGCGGTGCGCGAACCGGAAACTTTTCTGCGCCGGGTCGTCACGCGTTTGTGCCTGGACCGGCTCAAGTCGGTGCGGCGGCGGCGCGAGACCTATGTCGGCCCCTGGCTGCCTGAGCCGGTTATGGAATCAGCTGAGGACGAGACCGATGACGTAACCTTGCCCTTGCTGATGGCGCTGAAGCGCCTGTCGCCGCTGGAGCGCGCTGCCTTCCTGCTTCATGACGTGTTCGGCCTCGACTTCGCCGAGGTCGCGGCCACGATCGGCCGCGAGCCCGCCACCTGTCGCCAGCTCGCCAGCCGGGCGAGAGCCCACGTCCGCGCCGACCGCCCTCGCTATCCCGTGCCGCGGGAACAGGGCCTGGAGATCGTCGAAGCCTTCTTCGCCGCGTCCCGGGACGGCAAGTTGGACGGCCTGCGCGCACTGCTCGCGGCGGACGTCACGCTCTACGCCGATGGCGGCGGCAAGGCACCGGCGCGAAAGGCCCCGGCCATTGGGCTCGATGATGTCATGCGCCAGTACGCGACGTTCGCGTCTGTCTATGCGGTGAGCCGATCTCGCCTGCTGCGCTATGGCTTTATCAACGGCCTGCCGGGGTTCATCACCATCGAGCGAGGCGACATTCTCCAAACGACTGCGCTGGAGATTGAGGATGGTCGCGTCGTCGCCATCTATGTCGTGCGCAAACCCGATAAGCTCAGGCACATGGCTGACACCCTGCATTGACGGCTTGGCAGGCGGGCACCGCCAATCAACTGCCCACGAACCCCTCTGCGAATACGCGCCTTAGTCCCCGATAATCCCGCTATCCACAGGCGCGCGGCAGTTTCGCCAAACGCTTATCCGGCGTACATTAAACCCATCTCAGGCGGCTACCGATCGCCACGCCGAAAGGCAAAGCGGAACGGCGGATTTCCTGAGGCCCGTACGGCCCTGAACGAGAACAGGCTTGCTTGTTGGAGGGATGGAAGCCGAGACCTACGGGGCCGCGGAAAGCGTGCGAACGCCAACGGCGGACCGATGCTGCCATGAAGGACGGCAAAAACCTTCGATGGCGCGCTGGGCAAAGCTCGCAAGAGTGGAGACCGGCGTGGTCCGGAACGGACGCTGCCCTCGGGTGGCGACTGGCAGGACCGTCAAAATCAAGGCCGGCATGGCGCGACATCTTTCGGGAGTTGCCGCCGCGACCGTGTCCTGATCTGACAGGGAGGCGCTGGGAGAAATCCCGGCGCCGACTGTCTTTGTGGCTCCGCCTGACGATTTTGCCGGCGACGCTTCACCCTGCGCCAAAATCAGCTACTATCCATTAGCCGTCGGGGGCCGTTTGAGAAGGCTGACGGCAGGGGGATACTTCATGACGCTCATCCAGAAGCTTGCTGTTGCCTATGCTTTCCTGTTCTTCGGTGTTGTTGCGATCGGCTATGTGCTGGCCTTCAACGATGCCGGCGGCAATCTGTTCGGCCTGTTCTCGCTGCAATGGTATGACGATTTGCTGCACGCCTTCTCCGGCGTCTGGGCGCTGGCCGCCGCCTTCATCTCGCACCGCCAGGCGGTGTTCTATTTCAAGCTGTTCGGCTCGGTCTATCTGTTCGACGGCGTGCTCGGCCTGGTCACCGGTTCCGGCTGCCTCGATGGCGGCATTTTCATCAACGGCTTCCGCTCCTTGAACGACATCGAATTCCCGGCCCGCTTTTTCGCCAACCTGCCGCACATCGTCATCGGCGGCTTCGCCGTCTATGTCGGGTTCTGGCTGTCGAAACGCGTGTACGACCATTTCGCCACGGCCTGACCGGCCATGTTCCTGTTCCGCTTGCTGAAGCGCATCATCAAGGCGATCCTCTGGCTTGTCGTCATTGTCGTCTTGATCCCGATCGCCGGGCTGGCGTACGGCTTTCTCACAACGCCGTCGCTGGACACAACACCATTGCCGGGGATCGCCGAGGGTGCCCCGCCAAAGGCGCTGGCCGACAAGGTACTTGCCGAGATCCCCGGCTACCAGCGGCCGGAGGAATCGACCTTTCTGACCTATCCGGAATGGGCCATCGTCTACGCCGCCCGCGAATATGCCGGCTTCGTCGACAAGAACCAGCCGAGCGGTTTTCCCTATCTCTCCTATATCGGCCGCTTCTGGCAGGACTATGCGATGGTGGTCCGCGCCAGCTCCGCCTACAAGTTCAACCTCGACAACCACCAGATGGTGGTGATCATCGGCACCAGCCACACGATCGAGCACGCCATCCAGTGGGCCTATGAAAATACTGTCGGCCGCATTACCGAAGCGACGGCCGGCAAGCGCACCGCCGTCGACATCTACCAGGCCGAGGTGGCGGCCGACTATGCTGGTTTTCTCGACCAGGTGCCGTGGTACCAGTTTCCCTATGCCGAAAAGCGTGCCGGCCTGTTTGCCGTCCAGCCGGCAGCGGACGACAGCGCCGTCCGCACCAGCGAACGCAAGCTCGCCTTCGGCCTCGCCTACACCATCAAGCAGGGTTACGCCGATCTGATCAAGTCGGCGCTCGCCGCCACCACCGACCCGGCCTTGCTCGACATCCACGTCTGGGCCAAGGGTCCGGTCAGCGAGGTGACCCGCAACGAGCCCGACACCTTGCTGGAGCGCGATCTCGGCGCCGACGGCACGGTCTTCGTCACCAGGCGCTATCAGGTGTTCACCGACATGATCCCGCGCCTGATCGGCAAGGGCGTCTCCTTCGTCGAGATCGGCGGCAATGACGAGATCATGGTCACCATGCTTTCCAATGACGAGATCAATGTTCCCCAAGGCGCACGCACCTTGTTCAGCTACCCGCTTCCGGCGGAACCTTCGACGCGCCGCACCGGCCTGACCGTCGCCGTGCGCAAGCTGCACCTCGTGCTGCCGGCGCTGATGACGGCGGGCGCCAGGCTCGAGCACGTCTACGACTACTGAGGCCTTTCGGTCGCAGCCAGCCTCGGCAAGACGTGGCGTGATGCTCCGCCACGCTCATTCCACAATCGCGGCCAAATCCCGCCTTGTTCCGCAACGATTGATGACGCCGTAGCACTTTGATCTTGCGCACATGCGCCAGGCAATTCGGAGGGACAAGACCGTGATCAAGACCGCCCTTGTCGCCATGACCATCGTCGGCTGCGACTGCGACGCCAGGCTTTGCGAATATATCGGCGAGACGCCCGCCAAGTGGTCGACCATCGCTGAATGCGAAGCGGCGATGAAAAGCCAGATGCTGCACGAGCGCAATTTCGATTATCCGCTGGTCTCGGGCATCTGCCGGACACAGAACTCGTCTTCGTCATCGCAGCTCGCGGCGACCACTTCGGAGCCCGAATTGACGACGGCCAGTACGGCCGCGACAGAGCCGCTGCCAGCAGAACTGAGCCATCGGCCCAGTGCAGCGGTCGGAACGCAGGCGACGGCGACGGAAACAGAAGCCGTCCGGCCGGTCGCCTACGAAGCGGCGGTCGATGGCGGCAGCGCCCTGCTCTACCGCACGAAGACCGGTTACGCCGTGGTCAAGACCGATCTCGGCCGCGCCGCGTCGGCAACGATCGGCATCGCCAGGCGCTCGGCGAACTGGCTGGCGGCGAAGCTGCCTGACGGTCTGTAACCGGCGGTTCAGGCCGTGCCGATCAGTGCCTTGATGGCGCGGTAAAACGTCGACGAAAACAGCTCTCCCGGATCGTATTGCCGCTTCTTCGCCAGGAAGGACGGCAGTTCCGGATAGGAGGCAAGCAGCTCCTTGCCCGTGTAATGGAGCTGGTAGGGCAGGAAAAAACGCCCGCCATGCTTGATCGTCACGTCGATCAGCGCCCTTGTCAGTGCCCGCATCCTGGCATTGCCGTCGGCATCGGTCGGCTGATTGATGTAGAGCACCAGCGAATAGGCCGGCTCAGGCGCATAATTCAGCGCCACATCCTCCTTGTGGACGATGCGTACCGAAGCGTTGAGCACCGGCAGGCTCTGGTTGCGCAGGATCTCGCGCGCTTCCGCGATGAAAGGGTTATAGGCCGCCCGCGGGATGAAATATTCGTGCAGTATGTCGGTCTCGTCGAGCAGGTCGTTGAACAGATAGGGCACTGAGTCGTGCATCGGGTTGTTGCGCGTGACCAGGCAGGCCTCGCCTTCGGCCATTGCCGCCGTCCGCGCCACCGTGCAGCTCTCGAATTGCGGCTCCAGCGTCTTTTCGGTGAACCATTTCAGCTCCTGGAACAGGCTGCCCCATTTCGCCAGGTTGATGATCACCCGCTTGAGCCCAACCGAGCCCGGTTCACCGATTGCCGGCTGGTCGGCCGGCGGCTGGTCGGCGACCTTGTCATAGCGATAGACGATCATATCCTCGAGGAAATTGCCCGGCGCAGTCGACAGATGCCCATAAAACAGACCAATCGCCCTGTTTGGCTCCAGCGCCTCGGCGAAGAACGTCGGGAAATCGTCCGATTTGATGATCTCGCGCGAGGTGCGGTAGACGGCGTTGTCGACGATGTCGAGTGTCGCCTCCAGCACCACGCCGAACAGGCCGTAGCCGCCGACGACGTGGCGGAACAGCTCGGTGTTTTCGGCCGGTGAGCAGGTCGTCACCGAGCCGTCGGCCAGCATCACCCGCATCGAACGGATCGAGCCGGCGACCGAGCCGGCCTGATGGTCCATGCCATGCGCGTTGACCGACAGCGAGCCGCCGACCGAAAAGATGTCGGTCGACTGCATCGCCTTCACCGCGAGGCGCGGGTGCAAAAGGTTCTGGATGTCGTGCCAGCGCGCGCCCGGCTGCAAGGTCATCGCCTTCGCCGCCGCATCGACGCTGATCTTGTTGAATTTGCGCATGTCGAGGACCAGTGCGTTATCGTCGAAGGCGTGGCCGCCCATCGAGTGGCGCACCGCCGCGACCGAGACCTTCAGGCCATTGGTGCGGGCAAAGGCCAACGCCCTCGCAATGTGGTTTTCCTCGCTGACTTCGATAACGCCGTAGACCGGCGTCATCGAAAGGCCGCTGGCATCGTTGATGTCGCCGCCCTTGGTCAGCCATGGCAGCGACGGATCGTAGGCTGGCGCGTTCTCCAGCGGCTTCAGCGCCAGGTCGATGCCGTCAATGTCGGCAATGCGCCCGGAATTCTTCTGCGCCGACGGGCCGCGGGCCAGCCTCGCCACGGTCGTCCCGCCCCAGACCATCGCGCCGCCGACCACCGCCGCACCAAGCAGCAACCGCCGCGACAGGCGAAACCCCTTGCGTTCCTCGATCATAGCCCCACCCCACTGTCCCAGGAATAGCGCCTGATGGAGACAAAAACCAGTTGCCAATCAGACGTTCGGCGAATGATGATCCGGTTTGTCTGGCGGAAATGTCGAAAGCGGTCTCACCATGAAGCTTGCAGCCCGTACCGCGCTTGCCCTGTTGCTCGCGTTTGCTCCGGCATCAGCGGACGCGCAAACCCCTGGTCAGGGCGACGACAAAGTCGTCAGCGTAGCTGGCGACGATCCGGAAATGGCGGCCGCTATCGAGCAGGCGCGTGCCGGTCTCGACGACTTCCTGGCATTGGCCGACGCGCCGCCATCCGGAACCGCCGACTTCCAATTGAAAGTCATGGTCAGGGACGGGGACGCCACGGAACATTTCTGGGTCATTCCCTTCCACCGTACGGCGGCCGGATTTGCGGGAACCTTGGACAACGAGCCGCAGACCGTTCACAACGTCGTGGCAGGCCAGGAGATCGAATTCAGCCGAGACGATATTTCCGACTGGGGTTATATGAAGAACGGCCGCAGGGTGGGAAGTTTCACTGTCTGCGTTCTCTTCAAAAAAATGTCGAAGGATGACGCCGACTATTATCGCCAGAACTATGGCTTCGATTGTTGACGGTGAATTCCAGTTCAACTGGCCTCTACATCGTTCACGCCGATCTTTCGCACCAGTGCCGCGGTCGCCAGGATCGCGCCCATGTCGGCGATCATCGGCGCGACGTGTTTGGTGTAGTCGAGACGCGTGGAGATATCCGGCAGCTCGAAGAAATTCCTTTCCTGCGGCAGCAGTAGGAAACCGTCACTGCCGCTGAGCGCAATGCGTGCCGGATCGTGCGGCCGGGTTTCGCCGAGCCATTGCAGCGCCTGCGCCAGCCGGCCGGTCACCAGCGGCCGCGCCGCCTCGATATTGTCGGTGCGGAACTCGTAGGCGGCATCGAGCTCCGGCGCGCCGCTGGACAGTTCCTGCATCTTGCTGCCGAAGATGCCGCGGAAGAAGCCGACGACCTTGTTGGTCCGGCGCGCGGCGACCAATGTGCCTGGGAACGGCACGATCGTCTCGAAGGCGACGATGACGCCCTTGAATACTGCTGTCGTGCTCTTGCCCGTCCCTTCCCGGAGATCTGCTTCGTAAAGCTCGAACGGAAACCCTTCATAGCGGCCGGAAAAAACATCGTCGAAAGACTGCCGGCTGAACGGACCAACCGTCTCGCGCGGCAGCCGGTCGAACGAATTCGGCTTGATATTGTGCCGGTACCGCATGTCCTCGATGAAGCCGAAGACGATCGGCAGCAGCGTGCTGCGGAACGACTGCTGCAATTTGCCCGCCGGCTTGATCGCCTGGAAATAGAGCAGGATCGCCGCCAGGAAGCCGCCGACATAGAGAAACACATGCGGGGTCGAGAACCACTGCTCGTTCGGGTCGGCAACCCCGTTGAAAAGCCAGGCCACAAGCGCCACGAACACCAGCAGCAGTCCGATGAACATCGGCACCCGCCAGCGCGTCTGGCGATGGGCCGAAGCTCTTTCGGCCTCGTAGGCCTCGATGTTCTTCCTGATGCCGGCGATCACCGCTTCGCTCGGCATGAAATCCGCTGTTTCCATCGCCCACCCGCCGCCACAAGCCTGCCCGCGTAGCGCATGATAGCCGGTTTTGTGGACCGCGTCAGCGCAGCCGTCAGCGCGCGGCGAAGATCGCATCAAGGCGGGCCAGAACCCTTTGCCTCGATTTTCCCGCCAGCGCTTCAACCGGCACCAGCCGCTCATGATCGCCGGTGCGCAGCCGCATGAAGGCATGCAGCCGGTAGGCGGCGATGGCCCCGCGCGTGCCGGGATCGGCGCTGATGTCGACGACGAGAATGGCGCCGATACGGCTCGGCCATGGCTGGCGCGCGAAGGCGGTGCCGAAGAAATCGCCGAGCCCATAGGCGACGAGCGTCTTGCCGAGCCGCTCGATCGGCTGCACGACATGGGCATGATGTCCGGCGACCAGGCCGACGCCATGTTCGGCCAGGCGCTGGGCGAGCTTTCGCGTTTCTGCGCGCGGAAAATGCCGGAACTCCCAATCCCAATGCGGCACCGCGCAGAGGAGATCGACACCCGATGCGGCACCGCGCGGCCATTGCGTCGGATCGCCTTGCATCGAGACTCGGCCCGCGAATTGAGCCGCGCCGGCGTTGCGCCACAGGGTAAAGCCGGCAAGGCCGATGGTCAGCGGCCCGACCGCAAACCGTTCGACTGGAGCCCCAGCACCGATGGTGCGGCTGCCGAGCCGCGCTATCGCGGCGACAGTCTCGTCGAAGCCGGCAATGCCCTGGTCGAGCACATGGTTGTTGGCCAGCGACAGCACCAGTCTTTCCAGCGAAATGCCGGCGGCGGCCAGCGCCTCGGCAAGAAACCCCTCGCTCATCGCATGGTGCGTGCCGAACCTCGTACCCAAAACAGAGCTCGGCCGTTCCACGACCGGGCTTTCGCAATTGCCGACCACGAGATCGGCCGAGGCGAGCAGCGCCGCGATCGCCGGATCGCAGTCCGGCGCACGACGATTGGCCACCGCCGAGATGTCGCCGACGAATGCCAGCCGCACCGTCCGCGCCGGCGCCGGTTCGAGCAGGGCTGCCGCCATCGGAGCGAAGCCGCGAGCCGCGCCGCCGAGCGAAGGCCGGAGGAAACGGGGCAGCCAGGACAGTTTGTAGGAAAGCGGATAATTCGACACGCGACGCCCAATCGTTTGCCCTGTGTAGACCGTCCGCCGGATTGATTGAAGCGTCGACTGTTATCGGTGAACCACAGGGCTACAGGCGCGCGAACCAAATGCGTGTATGATCCACTGCGGAGCGACAAAAGGGGCGATCACGATGACGCGTTTTTCCAGGCTGATGGCAGGCGCCATCGTTCTTCTCCTGCCGCTGTCCTCGGCCAGAGCCGCGGCTCCCGAACCGACGGCCCTGTTCGAGGCAAAAACCGTGGCCGAGCGCGACAGCGCGCTAGCCGCGCTGGAAGCCGCCGCGCCCGGCAATCCGGCATCGGCCTATGCCGCCGGCGCCGGTGAATTCTTCACCGCGCTGGAGATCCTGGCGGGCGGTCTGCACCGCCACGGTTTCGACAGCCCGCAATCGTTCATGCTGCCGCTGATGCGGCTGCCGGTGCCGGACAATGTCGATCCCGAGCCGCTGACCTACGAACAATTCCGCGCCATTCTCGTCGCCTTCCGCGACCGGTTGGAGAAATCCGCAGCCACGCTGGGCTCGGTACCCGCCGACGCGGATATCGGCATGGTCATCGACCTGACCCGTCTCGGCATCGATCTCAACGAGGACGGCCAGATCGCGCCGGACGAAAGTGCCGCCGCGATCATGGCGTCCCTGTCACGCGGCGGCGGTGCGCCAGACGCGGCCGCACCCGCCCTCACCTTCCGCTTCGACCGCGCCGACGGTTACTGGTTGCAGGGCTATGCCGAGTTCCTGATGGCGCAGGCCGATTTCTGGCTGGCGCATGACTTCAGCAACACCTTCGACGGCTCCTTCCACATGCTGTTCCCGCGCGCAAAACTGCCGCTGCAGGACACGCTCGTGCCGCTGGACGGTGGCATGAATGGCGGCATCCTGTCGTCCGAATGGCGGCTCGCCGACTTCATCTCCCTGGTGCACCTCATCAACTGGCAAGTGGTCGAGCCTGAGCGCCGGCAAGCGGCACGCCGCCATCTCATGGAAATGATCCGGCTGTCGCGCGAGGACTGGAAAGCCATCCGCGCCGAAACCGACAATGACCGTGAATGGCTGCCCGGGCCGCAGCAGAAAGGCGCCAGCCCGCTCACCGGCCTCGAGGTCGGCGAGCAGCAGGTGCAGGCCTGGCTCGCCGCCCTGGCCATGGCCGAGGATCTGCTGGAAGGCCGCAACTTGCTGCCACATTTCCGCATCGCCGACAAAGGCATCAACATGAAGCGCTTCTTCGACGAGCCGAAGCCCTTCGACCTGGTGCTGGCGATCACCGGCCCGGCCATCGCGCCCTATCTCGAACGCGGCAAGATTCTCACCAGCGAGGAGTTCAACCAGATCCAGCGCCAATTCGGCGGCGCCGGGTTTCTGACATTTGCGCTTTGGTTTAATTGAGCGGGAAACTTGGACGGTGCTCCTGACACCCTTCTGTCAGCAGCTGGATTGTGCCTCGCGCCCCTTGGCACT
The DNA here is from genome assembly GCF_040318415.1 of Mesorhizobium sp. M1163. Taxonomy (NCBI): domain Bacteria; kingdom Pseudomonadati; phylum Pseudomonadota; class Alphaproteobacteria; order Hyphomicrobiales; family Phyllobacteriaceae; genus Mesorhizobium; species Mesorhizobium sp. M1163. Next base: position 129,385 of record NZ_JAMYMF010000018.1, read on the forward strand.
CCGCTCTTTCCATTTTGGCCGATACCTCCCATATTCGGGCCATGGCCAGACTCTCCGACAAGAAAACGCCGCCGCCGGCGAATGACGATCGCGCATCGCCGCCCAAGCGGCGCAGTCCGCTGACCGATTTCCTCGATGCCTCGGAGCCACTGCACGGCTTTGCCGAAGCGCCGCAGGCCGAGCTCACCGGCGCGCCGCTAACCGGCTCGATCGCCGACTGGGCCGAGCAGATCGAGCAGGAAGCCGAGAAGGAAGGGCGCGTTTCCGGCAAAGTCGGCGGCAAATTAGCGAAGTCGGCGAAAAAGATCCCCGAGCGCTCGTCTTCCCCCGGCCGTACGGCACGCGGCACCTCGATGGGCGGCGCGGCTTCGGCGCGGGAGCGCACCGCGGCCGGTCTCAATCCTGTCGCCGGCCTCGATGTCTCACTGGAAGAGGCCGAGACCATGGCTTCGGGCGGCGTCACCGCCACCGTCGCGGCGCTGTCGGCGCTGATCGAATCCGGCAATCCGCTGCACAAGGACGGCGTGCTGTGGACGCCGCACCGCCCTGCCCGACCGGAGAAATCCGAAGGCGGCATCGCCATCAAGATGGTCTCGGATTTCGAGCCGGCCGGCGACCAGCCGACGGCGATCAAGGATCTGGTCGAGGGCGTCAACAGCAACGACCGCACCCAGGTTTTGCTCGGCGTCACCGGCTCCGGCAAGACTTTCACCATGGCCAAGGTGATCGAGGAGACGCAGCGCCCTGCTCTGATCCTGGCCCCCAACAAGACGCTTGCCGCGCAGCTCTATTCCGAGTTCAAGAAATTCTTCCCGCAAAACGCCGTCGAGTATTTTGTCAGCTACTACGACTATTACCAGCCTGAGGCCTATGTGCCCCGGACCGACACCTACATCGAGAAGGAATCCTCGATCAACGAGCAGATCGATCGCATGCGCCACTCGGCGACGCGCTCGCTGCTCGAGCGTGACGACGTCATCATCGTCGCCTCGGTCTCCTGCATCTACGGTATCGGCTCGGTCGAGACCTATACGGCGATGACCTTCCAGATGGAGATCGGCGACCGCCTAGACCAGCGCGCGTTGCTCGCCGACCTCGTCGCCCAGCAATACAAGCGCCAGGACATAAACTTCGTCCGCGGCTCGTTCCGGGTGCGCGGCGACACGATCGAGATCTTCCCGGCTCACCTCGAGGACCGTGCCTGGCGCATCTCGTTGTTCGGCGACGAGATCGAGGCGATCACCGAATTCGATCCGCTGACGGGCCAAAAGACCGGCGAGCTGAAGAGCGTCAAGATCTACGCCAATTCGCACTATGTGACACCGCGCCCGACCTTGAACCAGGCCATCAAGTCGATCAAGGAAGAACTCAAGCATAGGCTGGTCGAACTCGAACGGGCCGGTCGGTTGCTGGAGGCGCAGCGGCTGGAGCAGCGCACCCGCTTCGACCTGGAGATGCTTGAGGCGACCGGCTCCTGCGCCGGCATCGAGAATTACTCGCGCTATCTGACCGGCCGCCAGCCGGGCGATCCGCCGCCGACCTTGTTCGAATACATCCCCGACAATGCGTTGGTCTTTGTCGACGAAAGCCACGTCACCGTACCGCAGATCGGCGGCATGTATCGCGGCGACTTTCGCCGCAAGGCGACGTTGGCCGAGTACGGGTTCCGCCTGCCGTCCTGCATGGACAACCGGCCGCTGCGCTTCGAGGAGTGGGACGCCATGCGCCCGCTGTCCGTCGCGGTTTCGGCAACGCCCGGCGGCTGGGAGATGGAGCAGTCCGGCGGCGTCTTCGCCGAACAGGTCATCCGCCCGACCGGCCTGATCGACCCGCCGGTCGAAGTGCGCCCGGCCAAGAGCCAGGTCGACGACGTTGTCGGCGAAATCCGCGAGACCACCAAGGCCGGCTACCGCACGCTGGTCACCGTGCTGACCAAACGCATGGCCGAGGATTTGACCGAATATCTGCATGAGCAAGGCATTCGCGTGCGCTACATGCACTCCGACATCGACACGCTGGAGCGTATCGAGATCCTGCGCGACCTGCGCCTCGGCGCCTTCGACGTGCTGGTCGGTATCAACCTGTTGCGCGAAGGCCTCGACATTCCCGAATGCGGCTTCGTCGCCATTCTCGATGCCGACAAGGAAGGTTTTCTGCGCTCCGAGACATCGCTGATCCAGACCATCGGCCGCGCCGCCAGAAACGTCGACGGCAAGGTCATCCTCTATGCCGACCAGATCACCGGCTCAATGGAGCGGGCGATGGCCGAGACCAACCGCCGTCGCGAAAAGCAGATGGAGTGGAACGCGGCCAACGGCATCACCCCGGAATCGGTCAAGTCGCGCATTTCGGACATCCTGGACTCGGTTTACGAGAAGGACCATGTCCGCGCCGACATCTCGCAGTTCACCGACAGCGCCGGCGCGATGATGGGCAACAATCTGAAAGCCCATCTCGACGCGATGGACAAGCAGATGCGCGACGCCGCCGCCAACCTCGATTTCGAGAAGGCGGCCCGCATCCGCGACGAGATCAAGCGGCTGCGCGAGATGGAACTGTCCATCTCCGACGATCCTTTGGCCAAATATGCCGACATGGAAAGCCCGGTCTCGGGCCGCGAAAAGGGCAAGCACAACAAGGGCGTGGCCAAACATCGTACATCAGAGGAACAGGAGCGTTTCCGCAAGCTCAACGAGGCACGTGCCGCCGAAGAGGCAGCCAAGGCTGCACGGCCCAACCTCTTCCGCAAGCCGGAGCTCGACGAAATGGGCGCCGACGGTGCCGTGCCGGTCAAGAAGCCGCTCTTCGCCAAGCCCTCGCTCGACGCGATGGGACCCGGCACCGACATGCCGACGCCGGCCGGCGCGGTGTCCCGTTCGCTGTTCAAGAAACAGTCGGCCGAAGAAGCGCACGGCTCCGATTTCGGCATCCCCGGTGACTCGACAAAACCGCTGTTCAAGAAGAATTCGCTCGATGAGATGACCGTGCGGCGCACAGAAAAGCCGATCGAAGGAAAGGTGCCGGCAAAGCCACAGGCAATCTCCCCCCGTGTGGGGGAGATTGGCAGCTTCGGCGCTCCGCTCGCTCCAGCGCCAACCACTTGCCATCGGCCCCGCCCCTGGTGTAACCCAATCGCT
>NZ_JAMYMF010000019.1:0-132140 GCF_040318415.1 Mesorhizobium sp. M1163
AGCGATGGTGAGAACGAAGTCGAGGCCGCGCTCAAGGTCGTCGAACTCATTGATCTTACGGGCAGATTGGTCACCGCCGATGCGCTCCACTGCCACACCCGCATGGCTGCGGCCATTACCCAAAGAGGTGGCGATTACCTGCTTGCGCTGAAGGGCAACCGTCGTCATTGGCTGCGCCGTGCCAACCTGCAACTGGCCGACGCCACCCCTTCCATTGCCGAGCGCACCGAGACCAGCCACGGCCGCAACGAGTGGCGGCAGGCCGAGATCGTGGCGGCGGCCGAGCCGCTGATGCCTGGCCACCAGGCCTTCATCCGCATCACCAGCCGGCGCGATCAGGCCAGACCTTTGATGCGCCTGTTCATGGCCTCCACGCTCATGTCGCCGCAGCGGGCGCTCGACCTCACCAGAGCTCATTGGCAGATCGAGAACGGCCTGCATTGGATGCTCGATGTCCATCTCGATGAGGATCTCAGCCGTGCCCGCAAGGACAATGCTCCCGCCAACACAGCCCTTCTCAATCGCCTCGCCAGAAACATCCTTCAGGCCGCCGATGCTGCCAAAGTTCCCATCAGCCATCGCATCAAGAAATGCGCCTGGAACGACGACTATCTCATCAATGCCATCACTCATATGCGATAGCCCTGCCCTCGTGGGGGAGATGCCCGGCAGGGCAGAGGGGGGCGCGAAAGAACGCCGGCCTTCGTTTCAACTGTAGCAATCGCATAGGGGCAAGTGCCCCCTCACCCGGATTGCCATCCGAATTGCGAAGGGCAATTCGGGGCAATCCGACCTCTCCCCGAGGGGAGAGGAGGTCGCCGGCGTTAACGCCAGCCTCTTCTCCCCAGCGGGGAGAAGGTGGCCGCGAAGCGGCCGGATGAGGGGGGCCCCCTATGCGATAGCCCTGCCGTTGGGGGGGAGATCGCTGCTTCGCCCATCAGCGCCCCCGCCCGCCTGCCTCCAGCTTCTGCTCGGCCGCAATCAGCATCTCGACAAACCTCGTCACCTTGGGCGGGCGGAAGCGGGCGGCGGGGTAGACTGTGTAGATGCCGCCGGAGGGCAGCCGCCACTCGGGCAGGACCTGCACCAGCCGCCCGGCGGCCAGCTCGTCCCGCACCAGAAAGTCCGGCAGCACCGACAGGCCGGCGCCGGCGCGGACGGCCGCCAGCACTGCCGGCGTCGCGTCAATGGCGATCGTTGCCTGCATGCGCACGACCTGCTGCTCGTTGTCGCCGCGCGAAAATTGCCATAGCAGCGGTTCGCGCAGCGCCATGTTGGCGATGAAGGGCAGCCCGGCAAGGTCTTGCGGTTCCCCGGCCGTGAACCGGCCTTCAAACCCGGCGCCGCACACCATGAATTGTTGGAAGGTGCCGATGCGCCGCGCCTGCAGGCTGGAATCGGCCAGCCAGCCGACGCGGATGGCCACGTCGATGTGGCCGGAAACCAGGTCGATCGTCTCGTCGCCCAGCGTCAGCTCCACCCGGCAGGCGGGATAGCGCGCGCTGAAGGCGGCGACCACCGGCACCACCGCCGACGTGCCGTAGTCGTTGGACGCCGCGGTGCGCAGCGTGCCGGTCGGCTCGGCGGCGGCCTGCGCGAGCTCGTCGAAGGCATCCTCGGCCTGCTGCAGAACCTGCAGGCAGCGGGCATGGAATGTCCGGCCGGCCTCGGTCGGATGGACGCGGCGCGTCGTGCGGATCAGCAGCGTCGTTCCGACATCGCGCTCCAGCCGCGCCACCTGTTGGCTGACGACCGCCTTGGTGATGCCCAGCCGCTCGGCGGCCCGCGTGAACGAGCCGGCGTCGACCACCGCCGCGAAATAGGCCAGCCGGTTCAGGTTCATGCGTGGCTCATGGCAGATGCAGCCCCATTGTCAGGCGAAAGCATACATTACGTCTATTTTGTCGGCCTTCAATATGCATTCCGTTTTTGCCATCTTGCGGCATCGAGGCCGCCGAATTCCGCATTCCCAGGAGACATCCATGTTCACACGGAGAAGCATCATGAAAACCACCCTCGCCGCCGGCGCTGCCGCGGTCTTTGCTCCCGCCGGGCTTGGCCATGCGGCCAGCGGGCTTTCCTGGAAGCATTTTCCCGCCGGCGAAAACGGCTTCTTCCGCGCCCCGGTGCTGGTCTCCGGCGCCACCGAAGCCGTGCTGATCGATTCCGGTTTCACCTACCCCGACGGCCGGGCCGTGGCCGAGGCGATCAAGGCGACCGGCAAGACGCTCACCACCATCTATGTCAGCCAGTCCGACCCCGACTATTATTTCGGCCTCAAGCGGATCAAGCAGACGTTCCCGCAGGCACGGGTGATCGCCGCAGCCGAGACGGTGGCCGCCATCAACGGCAATGTCGAAAAGAAGCTCGCCGTCTGGGGGCCGCAGCTGAAGGAAAATGGCCCGCAGGCGCTGGCCGACGTCGTCATCCCGGAAGCGTTCGACGGCAAGACGCTCAGCGTCGACGGCGAGAGCATCGAGATCGTCGCCGCGGAAGGCCTCGGCAACCGGCGCTATCTGTTCGTGCCGTCGCTGAACGCGGTGTTCGGCGGGGTGATGATCTTTGCCGGCGTGCATGTCTGGACCGCCGACACCCCGACCAGGGAACTGCGCGCCGCCTGGCTGGCCAACCTCGAAAAGATCGCGGCGCGCAAGCCGGCGATCGTCGTGCCTGGGCACATGACGCCTGGGGCGGCGACCGACCTTTCGGGCGTCGAGCACACAAAAACCTATCTCATCGCCTTCGAGGAAGAACTGGCCAAGGCCAAGGACGCTGCCGCGCTGAAGAGCGCCATGGAAGCCCGCTTCCCCGGCCTCGGCATGGGGGTTGCGCTCGACATCGGCTCCAAGGTCGCCACCGGCGAGATGAAGTGGGGCTGAGATTGGCGCCAATCTCGAGCTGATCCGCACCACTTACGAAGGATACGCTCATGGTCCAGCGGGCGTTGACGCCGGGCGCCTGACGGCTGTCATCCGCCGAGACGGTTGGTGCGCTTGCTGGCTTCGGCCTTGGCCCGCGCCTCGACCGCCCTTTCGATCTCGCGCTTCAGCTCGTCCTTGATCGCCACCGTCTCGGCCATCAGCGCCTCGACCTTCATGAAATCGAGCACGCGGTATTTCGACACCGCCGGCCGGATCAGGATGTCGGGCCGGCTCTGGTTCAGCTTACTGGCGATGATCGACTGCATCATCAGCTGCGTGGCGCCGAACATCAGGTCGACGGAGGTCGGGAATTTGCGCCCGGCCTCGGTCGGCGCGCCGACCACGTCGACGGCGATGACGATGTCGGCGTCGAGCTCGATCAGATCGAACGGCACGGGATTGTAGATGCCGCCGTCGATCAGCAGCCTGCCGTCGCGCATCACCGGGCGGAACACCGCCGGGATCGCCGCCGAAGCGGCCAGCGCCGAATGCAGCTCGCCTTCGTCGAGCACCGCGAGCTTGTGGCCATAAAAGTCCGTTGCCGTCACCTTCAGCGGTATTTTGAGTTCGGCGAAGGTCTCGGGGATGGCATCGGGCAGGAACGCCTTGAGGATGCGCTCGACATTGAACTGGCTGACCCGCAAGCCGCCCTGCAACGCTTCGGCAAAGGTGCCGGGCCGCGCCCGCCACATGCGCGTCGCCACTTCGGCGCGGCGGCCGAGGATCGAGCGCGTATAGTCGTGAATGTCCTTGCCGGTCATGCCCGAGGCCATGCCGGCGCCCATGATGGCGCCGATCGACGAGCCAGCGATTGCCGCCGGCCTTATGCCCAGTTCGTCCAGCACCTCGATGACGTGGATATGCGCCAGCCCACGCGCGCCGCCGCCGCCAAAGGCGATGCCGAAGCTAGGGCCGACCGCGGAGCCTTTGCTAGCCCCCATTTCTGACACTCGATGCGGCGGTGCTATCGAAATTGGGCAAATGCCCCGTCATCCGGATTGCCGGCGGTTTGTGGCCGTAGCGCGTCTTTCCTTCTCCCCTTGTGGGAGAAGGTGGATCGGCGCGTAGCGCCGAGACGGATGAGGGGTGTTGGACGGAGTGCCGCCGATGCCAAGCTGGAACACCCCTCATCCGTCGCCTTCGGCGACACCTTCTCCCACAAGGGGAGAAGGGGGAGCCGACCGGGGCGGCGCCAGCGCCTGGAAAACGCGGGCAACGGCTCATCCCTTGCTTCCCAGCTTCGGCCCGACCACCATGACGGCCGGCTCGGCGGAGAGCAGCTTTTTCGCCGCTGCCTTGACCTGGTCCAGCGTCACCGCGTTTATCAGCGCGGCGCGGCGCTGCATGTAGTCGATGCCGAGCTTGCCGAGCTGGATCTCGACCAGCGTTGCGGCGATCGCGCCGGAGGAATTCAGATTGTTGATGGCATAGGCGCCGATCATGTATTTCTTGGTCGCCGCCAGCTCGGCTTCGGTCGGCCCCTCCTCGGCCATGCGCTTGACCACGTCGCGCACCACGGCCAGCGTCTCGGCCGCCCTGTCGGCGCGGGTCGAGGTGGTGATGGAAAGCGCCTCGGAATGCTGGTGGTCGACGAGGTCGGAGCTGACGCTATAGGCCAGGCCGCGCTTCTCGCGCACCTCGTCGAACAGCCGCGAGGTGAAAGTGCCGCCACCGAGGATCTCGTTCATCAGCACCGCGGCGAAGAAATCCGGCGCGTTCCGCTTCACGCCGGGATAGGCGAGTTGCAGCGAGGCCTGCGGCTGGTCGTAAACGACCTCGAGCTGCTGGCCAAGTTTCAGGTCGATGTCGGGAACGGGCGTAAGCGCCTGCTTTTCCGGCAGGCTGCCGAATACCAGGTCGAGCTTCTGCTTCAGCGTCTCGGCGTCGATGGCGCCGACCACCGCGACATGCAGACCGTCGCGGGCGAAATTCGCCTTGTGGAAAGCGCTGAGATCGGACGGCGTGATCGTCGCGATGCTTTGCCTGGTGCCCTGGTCCGGCCGCGCATAGGGATGCCTGCCGTAGATCGCGTCCAGCCATTTGCGCTGGGCGAGCGTATCGGGATCGCGCTCGTTGGCGATGATGCCGGACAGGATTTGCGCGCGGATGCGGTCGATCGGCACCTGGTCGAAGCGCGGCTGGTTGACCGCCACGCGCAGCAGGTCGAAGGCGCCGTCGCGCTGCTCGGCCAGCATGCGCATCGAGCCGTAGATTCCGTCGCGCTGCGCATCGAAGCTCATCTCGGCGCCGACATCGTCAAGCTTGACCTGGAAGGCCTCGCTGTCGAGGTCGCCGGCGCCTTCGTCGAACAGACCGCTCATCAGGTTGGCAAGCCCTTCCTTACCGGGCGGATCCTGCGTCGCGCCGCCATCGAAGACGAAGCGGATGGCGACGATCGGCACCGAATAATCCTCCACCAGCCAGGCGGTGATGCCCTTCGACGAGGTCACCTCCTGGATGTTCATGGCAGCACGAGCCGAAAGCGCCGGCAGGATGAGGAAGACGAGGGAGAGGATGAGGGTAGCTAGAAGCGGGCCGGCGTGCGCGCGCTTCCCTTCTGCCCTTGTGGGAGAAGGTGGATCGGCGCGAAGCGTCGAGACGGTTGAGGGGTGTTGGACGGAGTGCCGTTGGTGCCAAGCTGGAACACCCCGCATCCGACCGAGCTTCGCTCGGCCACCTTCTCCCACAAGGGGAGAAGGGGAGGAGCCCAGGGGAGAAGGCAGAGCGGGACCGTGCTGGTTCATCATCAAATCAATTCCCAGCCTGGGTTTGCGGCAGAAGATAGCCGGTCGTTGCGTGGTCGAGATTGAGATAGCGGGCAGCGACCGCCTTGACCTGGTCGGCGGTGACCTTGCGGATGCGGTCGGGCCATTGCTGGACGTCCTGGACGTTGCCGCCGGTGGCGAGCGTCGAGCCGTAGATGTTGGCCATGTCCTCCTGCTTGTCGCGGGCAAAGATCATCGAGCGGACGAAACGGTCCTTGGATTTTTCCAGCTCATCGCTGGTGACGCCGTCTTTCGCGATGCGGGCGATCTCGGCGTCGACCGCGGCCTCGACGTCGGCAAGCTTGGCATCGCCGCGCGGCGCGCCATAGACGGTGAAATTGCTATCGTCGAGCATCGTGCCCTGGAAGAAGGCGCCGGCCGCGGCGGCTATCCCTTGCCTGACGACAAGCTCCTGGTAGAGCCGGCTGCGGTTGCCGCCGCCGAGGATTTCGGACAGCACGTCGAGCGCTTCGGCTTCGCCGGGCTTTGCCGTGTGATAGGACGGAACCACCCACTGCGTCGTAAAGCTCGGCACGCTGACGCGCCCGTCGGTCAGCGTCACCGTGCGCCTGGTATTCTGCTCGGGCTCGACGGGGCGGATGCGCGGTGGCAGGTCCGGGCCGCGCGCGATCTTGCCATAGGTCTTTTCGGCCAGCGCCTTGACCGTTTCCGGCTCAACATCGCCGGCCACCACCAGCACGGCGTTATTGGGCGTATAATATTTGTTGTAGAAGGCCATCGCGTCGGTGCGGTTCAGCTTCTCCATCTCCTGCATCCAGCCGATGACCGGGATGCGGTAGGGCTGGTTCTGCCACAGCGTGGCGTCGATTTCCTCGTCGAGCACCGCCTGCGGATTGGAGTCGATGCGCGAGCGGCGCTCCTCGAGGATGACGTCGCGCTCCGTCTTGATGACATCGTCGTTGAGGATGAGATTGCGCATGCGGTCAGCCTCGAAGCCCATCATCTCACCGAGCGCCTGCGGCACCACTGTCTCGTGAAAGGCGGTGTAGTCGTAGGAGGTGAAGGCGTTGTCCGAGCCGCCGATGGCGGCAACGGCGCGGTCGAGCTCGCCGGCCGCATGGTTGCTGGTCGCCTTGAACATCAGATGCTCGAAGAAATGGGCGATGCCGGATTTGCCCGGCGGCTCGTCGGCGCTGCCGATCTTGTACCAGACCATATGGGTGACGATCGGGGCGCGGTGATCGGGGATGACAACGACCTCCATGCCGTTGTCGAGCAGGAAATCCGTCACCGCGCCGTCGTCGGGATTGTTGTCCGCCAGAGCCGGCGCGGCCATCACCAGGGCCAGTCCCAAGAGCGTTCCGCGCAGCCATTCAGCCTGAAATGTCATAGATGGCTCCGGTTTGGGGTGGAACGATAGGCGGGGTTGCTGGTCGAGGCAAAGCGAATTGTTCGTCATTTTGAAGGCGCTGCTTCCTCGCCAATTGCGGGGCCTCACCCAACCTCGATGAAGCGGATGACCGTCTCGCCATAGTTGCGCTCGTCGACAACCGAAAAGCCCGGCCCCGCCTCGAACGTCGCCGCCGCCGCTTCTTCGACGACGCAGAGCGCGCCGGGGGCGAGCCAGCCGCCGGCCTTGGCCGAGCGCAAAGCGCGTTCGCCAAGGCCTTTGCCATAGGGCGGATCAGCAAAGACGAGGCCGAATGCGGCAATGGTGCCCGCCTCGCCCAAGGCCGTCGCGTCGCGACGGAATATCTTGGTGCACCCGGTGAGGCCGAAAGCCTCGACATTGGTGCGGATCAGGCCGCGCCCTTCGGCAGATTCCTCGATGAAGACAGCATTGGCAGCGCCGCGCGACAGCGCTTCGAGGCCGAGCGCACCGGTGCCGGCGAACAGGTCGAGCACGCGCGCACCGTCCAGTTTTTCGGGAAAGCGATGCGCCAGCACGTTGAAGACCGCCTGACGCGTGCGGTCGGTCGTCGGGCGGATGGCAAAGGTGCGGGGCGTCGCCAGCGGACGCCCGCGAAGCTCACCGCCGACGATCCGCATTGCTTCCTTTCGGGCCGCCACGCGGCCGGTCGCCACCGCTATCCGAACGTTCGCCACGAGGCTTGCCGAACGGCTTTGCACCGCCGGGCTTGCCATAAGACGGCTTGAAAGCGGCCTTGCGCGCCTTGTTTTCCGCCGCCTTGGCGGCGTCTGCCTCCGCCCTGCCCTTGCCGATCGGCCGCGCCCCCGGCGCCATCCAGACATTGGCCTTGCGCTGGCCCGGCGGTTCGATCGGCCGCTGCTCGCGTTCGGATTTCTTGCCGCCGAAGCCGCCACGAGGCTTGTCGCCACGGGGTTTGTCCCCGAAGTCGCCGCGTTCAGGTTTGGCGCCACGCTCGCCAAAGCTCCTCTCCGGTTTTGTCGACAGCTTGCCGAGCGCTTCGTCGCGGCTGCCTTCGCGGCGCTTGCGGTTCTTGATCAGGCCGCCCTCGCCGATCGGACGGCGTTCGCCGTCACGGGTGAATTTCGGCCGCTCGGGCTCCTCCTCCCGCTCACGCCTGACCGGCTTGTTGGAAAACGGCTTGGCGATATCGGCGTCGAAATTGGCACCGGACTCTTCGACCAGGCGCTCGCCGAGCTGGTCGCGCAGCACGCGGCCCTTGATCTCCAACACATGGCCTTCCGGCAAATCGTCGAGCTGGAACGGCCCGTAGGAAATGCGGATAAGCCGCGTCACGTCGAGACCGAGCGAGCCCAGGATGTTCCTGACCTCACGGTTCTTGCCTTCCCGCAGGCCGAGCGTCAGCCAGGCATTCGAACCCTGCTCGCGGTCCAGCGTCGCCTCGATGGCGCCATAAAAGACACCGTCAACGGCAATGCCTTCGCGCAGGCCCGCGAGCGCGCTTTCCTCGACCTTGCCGTGGACGCGCACGCGGTAGCGCCGCAGCCAGCCGGTCGCCGGCAGTTCGAGCACGCGCGACAGGCCGCCATCATTGGTGAGCAGCAGCAGCCCTTCGGTGTTGATGTCGAGCCGGCCGATGGTCATCAGCCGCGGCAGCCCGGGGGGCAGCACGTCGAAGACGGTCTTGCGGCCTTCGGGATCGCGGTTGGTGGTGACCACGCCGGCCGGCTTGTTGAACAGGAACAGCCGCGTGCGCTCGATCGGCGGGATCTCCATGCCGTCGAGATGGATGATGTCGCCGGGCATCACGTTGAAGGCCGGCGAGGTCAGCGCCCTGCCGTTGACCTTGACGCGGCCGGCCGCGATCAGTTCCTCGGCATCGCGGCGCGAGGCCAGGCCGGCACGTGCCAGCCGCTTGGCAATGCGTTCGCCGGCTTCTTCCGTTGCCTCGACGCGACGCGGACGCGGCTTGAAGCCGCCCTCCGATGCCGCCTGTGCCCTTTGTGCCCCTTGCGGCCGATCGCCGCCAAAATCACGCTTAGGACGATCCCCGAAGTCACGCTTGGGACGGTCGAAGCGCTTTTCGCCGTGCTCGCCTTCGGCAGCGGCCGGCCGGTCGCCGCGCGGCGCGTAGGGCTTGCGCGGACCTTCGCGCTTCTCATAAGGCTTGCCCTCCGGACGCGGCCCTTTGCTGAATGGCCTCTCGCTGCCTTTGAAGTCGCGCTTCGGCCGCTCGCCTTCGGCAGCTGCTGGCCGGTCGCCGCGCGGTGCATAAGGCTTGCGTGGACCTTCGCGGTTCTCATAAGGCTTGCCTTCCGGACGCGGCCCTTTGCTGAACGGCCTGTCGCCTTCGCGCTTCGGCTTGAAGTCACGCTTCGGCCGTTCGCCTTCGGCCGCCGCCGGCCGATCGCCGCGCGGTGCATAAGGCTTGCGTGGACCTTCGCGCTTCTCATAAGGCTTGCCTTCCGGACGCGGCCCTTTGCCGAACGGCCGGTCGCCTTCGCGCTTCGGCTTGAAGTCGCGTTTCGGCCGTTCGCCTTCGGCCGCCGCCGGCCGATCGCCGCGCGGAGTGTAGGGTTTTTTGACGCCGAAGGACGGCTTGCCACCCTTGCCGGGAGCGCCATCGCGACCACGCGGCCCCGCCGGTTTCGGGCCGGCCTTGCGCGGGAATTTCTTGTTTTTGTCGTCCATGTGGCCTTTGCTCGTTTGCGCGGGTAGTAACAGGATCGCGCTCTAGTGGCGAGGAGATAATCGGAATGGAAACCGCGTGAGGCGGCAGGATTTCATGGCGCTGGCGCTGAAAGAAGCCGAAGCCGCCGCCCTGCGTGGCGAGGTGCCGGTTGGCGCGGTCGTCGTCGGCGGCGATACGGTCGTTGCGAGTGCCGGCAACCGCACCCGCGAGTTCGCCGATCCGACCGCCCATGCCGAGATGCTGGCGATCCGCGAGGCCTGCCGCAAGCTTTCCAGCGAGCGGCTCAGCGGCCTCGATCTCTATGTGACGCTGGAGCCGTGCACCATGTGCGCCGGCGCCATCTCTTTCGCCAGGCTGCGCCGGCTCTATTTCGGCGTCGCCGACGAGAAGGGCGGCGCAGTCGTCAATGGCGTTCGCTTCTTCACGTCACCGACCTGCCATCATGTGCCCGACATCTATCCTGGCATGGCCGAGAACGCTGCAGCAGCATTGCTGAAGGACTTTTTTCGCGAGCGACGCGGACCCTGATTTTCCTGGTTCGGCAGACGGACCGAATCCAAGTCAGCCAATCCAGTTCAGCCAATCCAGGCCAGAACGTCTCTGGCGCCGTCAGTCTACCAGGGCAGCCAGTCGAACATGCCGCTGCTCTTGCTCTTGGCGGCCGCCTCCCTTTTGAGGCGGCGTTCCTTCTTGTACTCGTCCTCGCCGAGGTCACCCTGCGGCGCAGTGTCGGCGGCAGCGCGGTATTGCACCGGCGGCTCGCTCAGATATCTGCGGGTGGTCGGGTCGCCCTGTTTGCCTTCAGCCCGGCGGCGCATGATTTCCGCGGCGCGGTCCTTGTCCGAATCGGCCGGAGTCCAGGCTGGCGGGTGGCTCGAGCCCGACTGCTTCAGCGCGGCCTTGACCGACGCCGGATCCGTCTGCACGTCATCGATGACCTGCGCCTGGTAGGCCGGGTCGTCCTGATGCAGGGTGGCATCGGCGCGCAGGCGGGCACGGCGCTGCTCCGGCGATTCGGGCCATTCGGCACTCGCCGTCTCGATGCTTTCCTGCGGCGGCGGCAAGACTTCCTTCTGCCCCGGCCCTGGCTTCACCAGCGTGGGGCGCGGCTTGTAGTCGATACTATCCTTGCGTTTGGGTGCGAAGGAAAAAGCCCCGGTGAGGTCGCCGGCAAGCTGCGCGCCCGCGGTCTTGTCGGTCCCGTAGGTGGGCGAGCCCATGCAGCCGGACAAGGCGAGGCTCGATACGACAAGCGGCGCCAGCAGCGCGACGCGCGCGTAAGTTCTCTCGGTCATGCCAAAAAGTCCCACTGTAGACAGCCTCTCGATTGCCGCCGGCCAAAGAAAGGTCCGGCCCCCATCGCCTATGCTCTTCCGACGGAATTCCGGCGACAATTTGTCGTCCGGAGTTTCGCGTGTTTACCTCAACCACTCGTTAAGGGCAACGCACGGGGCCGATCGGCCGCCCGCCGTGGCAATTGTGCACCGCCTTAAAGGCGGCTCAAAGCCTTCAGCTCATGCAGGACAGCTGCGTCACGGGCCGAAACATCCGGGAATTCCGGATCTGAGCCGACATCGGCGGTGTAGCGCCAGGAGCGTGCGCATTTCACCAGGCCGCGGTCCTCCGCCTTCTCGACGACCACGGCGACGCCTTTGACATCGTCGAGGGTAAAGCCGCCCGCCGGCGCCTTGCCGTGCGCGATAACCAGATCGCTGGTGATCGCCATCTCGGCCATGTCGACATCGGCGATCGCCGCTTCGAGTAGGGCATCGTCGAGAGTGACGACCGGCACCGCTTCCAGCGAAGAGCCGATGACCTTCTGCGCGCGGGCGATCTCCAGCGCGCCGGTGACGACACGGCGGACCTGCCGCACCTTGCGCCACTTCTCCGCCAGCGCCTCGTCCTTCCAGTCCGCCGGGATCTCCGGGAACTGGTCGAGATGCACCGAGACGACATCCGGATGACGGTCGAGCCAAGCCTCTTCCATGGTGAAAGGCAGCATCGGCGCCAGCCATTTCACCAGACAGTCGAAGAGATGGCGCACCACCTGCACGGAAGCCTTGCGCTTCACGCTGGAAGGCGCTTCGCAGTAGAGCGCATCCTTGCGGATATCGAAATAGAAGGCCGACAGCTCGATCACCATGAAGTCGAGCAGCGCGCGGGTGATGCGCTTGAATTCGAAGGCGTCGTAGCCCGAGCGTACGACTTCATCGAGCTCGGCGAGCCGGTGCAGCATCAGCCGCTCCAGCTCCGGCATCTTGTCCAGCGGCACCTCCTCGCCATCGTCATGGGCGAGCGTGCCCAGCATCCAGCGGATGGTGTTGCGCAGCTTGCGGTAGGCGTCGATGTTGGTCTGCAGCACGTTTTTGCCGAGCCGCTGGTCTTCCCAATAATCGGTCGTCACCACCCACAGCCGCAAGATGTCGGCGCCGGACTGTTTGATGACGTCCTGCGGCACGACGGTGTTGCCGAGCGACTTCGACATTTTCCGCCCCTCCTCATCCATGGTGAAGCCATGGGTGACGACGGTTTCGTAGGGCGCCCTGCCCCTGGTGCCGCAGCTTTCGAGCAGCGAGGAGTGGAACCAGCCGCGATGCTGATCGGAGCCTTCGAGATAGACGTCGGCCGGCCATTTCAGGTCGGGCCGGTCCTCAAGCGTGAAGGCATGCGTCGAGCCTGAATCGAACCAAACATCGAGGATGTCCATCACCTGCTGCCATTTCGAGGCATCGTGATTGCCGAGGAAACGCTCCTTGGCGCCGGCGGCGAACCAGGCGTCGGCACCTTCCTTCTCGAAGGCGTCCATGATGCGCTGGTTGACTGCCTCGTCGCGCAGGACATTGCCGTCGGCATCGGCAAAGACGGCGATCGGCACGCCCCAGGCGCGCTGGCGCGACAGCACCCAGTCAGGGCGCTCCTCGATCATGGCGCGGATGCGGTTCTGGCCGGCGGCGGGTACGAAACGGGTATCGTCGATGGCTTTCAGGGCGCGGCTGCGCAGCGTCGTGCCGTCGCCAAGCTCCTTGTCCATATAGACGAACCATTGCGGCGTGTTGCGGAAGATGATCGGCTTCTTCGAGCGCCAGGAATGCGGATAGGAGTGCTTCAGCCGGCCGCGCGCGAACAGCGCGTTTCGCTTGATCAGCTCGTCGATGACGGCCTGGTTGGCGTTGCCCTTCTTGCCATCGTCGTCGATAACGCGCGCCGCTCCACCCTCGCGGTCCGGGCCGAAGCCCGGCGCGTCCTTGGTGAAGAAGCCGGCATCGTCGACGGTGAAGGGGATCGCGGTGTCGATGCCACGCTGGCGAAGATCAGAGGCGGCATCCATCCAGGCGTCGAAGTCTTCTCGGCCGTGTCCCGGCGCGGTGTGGACGAATCCGGTGCCCGCATCGTCGGTGACATGATCGCCGGCCAGCATCGGCACAGGGAATTCGTAGCCACCACCCAGACTTTTGAGGGGATGCGAAAGCGTAAGATTTTCAAGCTCTTCGGCGCCAACGCTGCGAAGACGATTCAGGGTGACGTTGGCCTTCGCGGCAGCGTCGTCTGCAAGTTTCTCGGCAAAGATCAGCTTTTCGCCGGGCTGGGGGCCAAAGGCGTTCTGGGCCGCCGTGACCTCGTAGAGACCATAGTTGATGCGCGGCGAGTAATTGACGGCGCGGTTGCCGGGGATGGTCCACGGCGTCGTGGTCCAGATGACGACGTTGGCATCAAGCAGATCGAGCGACGTCTGCGTCAGCTTGGGATCCAGGGCTGGCTGCCCATCATCGATGTTGATGACCTGGCGAGCGAGGCTGACGACCGGAAACTTCGCCCAGATCGTGTCCGACTCATAGTCCTGGTATTCGACCTCCGCCTCGGCCAGCGCGGTGCGCTCGACCACACTCCACATCACCGGCTTGGAGCCGCGATAGAGCTGGCCGGACATGGCGAATTTCAGCAGCTCGCCGGCGATGCGCGCCTCGGCGTGGAAAGCCATCGTCGTATAGGGATTGTCGAAGTCGCCGACGACGCCGAGGCGCTGGAATTCGGAACCCTGCACCTTGATCCAGTGCGCCGCAAACTCGCGGCATTCCTGCCGGAACTCGTTGACCGGCACCTCGTCCTTGTTCTTGCCCTTGGCGCGGTACTGCTCTTCGATCTTCCATTCGATCGGCAGGCCGTGGCAATCCCAACCGGGTACATAGTTCGAGTCATAGCCGCGCATCTGGAATGAGCGGGTGATGACGTCCTTGAGGATCTTGTTCAGCGCATGGCCGATATGAATGTTGCCATTGGCATAGGGCGGGCCGTCGTGCAGCACGTATTTTTCGCGGCCGGCTGCGTCTTCGCGCAGCTTGCGGTAAAGGTCCATATCCTGCCAGCGCTTGACCAGCAGCGGTTCCTTTTCCGGCAAACCGGCGCGCATCGGAAAATCCGTCTGCGGCAGGTAGAGCGTTTTGGAATAGTCGATCGTCTCGGCGGTCTCGGTATCAGTCATTCGTCTGCCATATGCGTTGCCCGTCGGTAAAAGAGCCCGGGCGTTGAACTATCATGATCTGGAAAAAGCGCGAGAGGCCGCGCGCAAGATTCCCGGCGGCTCCGGCGGCGGTCAAGCCGCCCGGAACACCGGGCCTGTAATTCGTATCGCAGTCGCGAGAAGGCGCGAAAAGCTCGTCATGGCTGGGCTTTTAACTGAGACAGGCGATGTTGAAAAGCCCGAACTCTGATGCTTCCGCTAGGAGCGTACACCAATTGCGCCTATGTTTGTCGGTAGATGGCGTCGAGAGACCAGCATCTTCGGTTTGCATTTCACAGTTTAGCGCGCTGGAAGGACGGAATGTGACCCTGACGACTACCGAGTCCGCCTTGCGACTTGAACGCATTTCAACGATGGCGAATCGCGTTTTTGGCAACCATGAAAAGGCGCAACGCTGGCTGCGTAAGCGAAGTCGGGTTCTCAACGACGCGCCCATCGATCTCCTTGAGTCTGCAACAGGTGCCACGCTTGTGGAAGAGGAACTCAACCGGATCGGCTACGGCATAGTCGTCTGAGCCTTGCGGCTCTCCGTCGTGCACAACCCGCCCGCTCACATCGAGAAATCGAAGCGATAGGTCGTCGACACGCCGATCATGAACTGATCCCTGGAGCCCCGCTCCTTGACCAGGCTGGAATCGGCGGCCGGGCCCATCAGGCGGGAATATTCGCCGAACAGACTGGCCGTCATCGGCTCGGTCACCTTCCAGGTCACCGCGCCGCCCAGGCCCGCAGATTTCACCCCGCCGCCTGGATGATATTCGCTGAGCCCCGAGGCCAGTGACTCCTTGGCATCAACGCCATAATAGGCGTCGAAATAGTCCGATGAGGCGAATGAAACGCGCGGCCCGCCGGAAATCCTGACGTCGGGCGTCACATCGTAAAAGGCGTCGGCGGCGATGTCGGCGACAAAGCCGTTATGGGCGCGAATGCCGTGCCGCAATTCGGCGCGGGCACGCAGCCAATCCAAAGGATAGAATTCGAAGAAGCCGCCAGCCTCGCCGCCCCAGCGCACCGGGTCGAGACCCTTCAATTCGTCGGCGTCACCACCATCGCGGGAAAACAGGAACTTGCCTGCCAGGCCGGCGCGGACGCCGCCATCATCGATCAATGCCAATGAGATATTGTCGTTGCGCGAGTTGAAGCGCGCCGCGGGACCAGCCTTGCCGAGCGAGATGATCGGCGAGGCGCTGAGCAGGTACTTCTTGCCGCCCTCGAAATTCGGCGCGACCATGCCGGTGGCGCCGACCGTCAGGTACCAGTCTCCGGACAGCCAGCCGAAGGTGCCCTCGCCGGCCTTGGCAACGCCGCAGGTGCCGAGCATGAATGCGGCCAAGACCGTCGGGATCGTCGGGACTGACCGCATCGTTACTCCATACGTCGAACGCATTGGCCGATACAACCGGCTTTCATCCAAGCCATGGCGCCATTTCGGTAAAATTTGACTTAATATCCGTAACATTGGCGGCGTTGGCCCTGTTTTCCGCATAGCAACGAATCGTATTGGCGCACCAAGATCCCAGATCAAGACGTCTGGAATGCGCCAGCAGTTGCCTCGGCAAGGGTCATAAATACTCGTGGACAAACATGCCCGCGCTGTGAAGAGCGCGGCGACCGGCACTCAACCGCGCATTCCAAACCGGCCAAGCGTGAATCATATGCGGCCAAATTTCGAGACGTACTTTGACGTCAGTCGCGCCAGCGGCTTCCGCGAGCCGAGTTGCGTCCGACAACAGCGTCTCGGCCGAACCGACTTGTATAAGCATTGGGGGAAATCCGCTCAGATCGGCGAACAACGGCGAGATCAGGGGATCGCGCCGACCAACGCCATTGGGAACATAGGCGGTTGCCAGTTCCTCCAAATACGCCCGGTGGATGATGGGGTCGATTGCGTCCTTGGTTGATAGTGTCGCGCCGGACATCGAAAGGTCCGTCCAGGGCGAAACCAGCCAAAGACATCGCGGCAACGGCTCGCCTGCCGCGCGCAATATACTGACCAGGCACAGGGTGAGGTTGCCGCCCGCACTGTCTCCGCCAACCACGATGCGATCCGGCGCGATCCCTTGCCGCCTCAGAAAGCGCCATGCGGTGAGTGCGTCTTCATGTTGCGCAGGGAAAGGATGTTCCGGTGCGCGTCGATAGTCGATCGCGAGAGTGCGCATTCCCATTGCCCGACCTGCCTCTGTCACCATTCGACGATGACTTTTAGGAGAGCCGGAGCAGTAGCCACCACCGTGGAAAAACAGCAGAACCTTATCCCTGTCACTCCCAGGCGCCAGGGACCACTCTCCCTCGAGGCCATCGAAAACCACATCCTCGCATCGGATGTCCTCGGCAATCGGCCACACCGAACCAACCTCGTCGAGCCGTGCCCGGCGTTCGTCCCAGCGGACCGTTCGTGGCTTTGAGGTCAACAACCTGCGGACGGCGTTGATCTCCGTCAGATCGAGGTGTTCGTCCACGTCGCCCATTTTGCTTCCCTAGCCTCATCAAGCGTAGAAAACGGCGTACAGCAGCACGTCATCGATAAGGGCCAATGCCAGCGCTGGGGATTTTTCGTTACACTTGCGTCATGGCGAATACACGAGACGGCGGGTCGCCCCTAAACCCACTCGTCATCTTTAGCACTCCCCTCGCATATGGTCGAATATTCCATCTGATATTTGGCCTCTTCGGGACAAAGCGGAAGTGTGGCAAGCGGATCGCTCGGGGCGTGGCGATCGCAGCCTGCTCGCTGGACGGGCAAGGCGATCGGCGCTACCTTCCGGAACAAAGAAGCTAGGCAACCTTGAGGGAGAAGGGTGATGACACTGCACGGCGACGCCTTGAAAGACGCCATTGGCCAGACGCGGGCGAAGTGGGGATGGTTTGTCGCGCTTGGGGTGCTGCTGCTTGTCTTCGGCGGCATCGCTTTCGGCAATCTGTTCATCGCAACCGTCGCCTCCGTCTTTGTCGTGGGCTGGCTGATGCTGATGGCCGGCGTTGTCGAGATCATCCATGCCTTTGGCGTGAAGACATGGGGCCGCTTCTTCTATTGGCTGCTCAGCGGCCTCCTCTACGCCGTCGCCGGCTTCTTCGCCTTCGACAATCCGGTCCTCGCCTCGACGGTGCTAACCTTCCTCCTGGCAGTCGCACTCCTTGCTTCAGGCGTGCTCAGGGCCTGGGTCGGCTACAGCCACCGGCCGCAGCCGGGCTGGGGCTGGGTGGTCGCGGCCGGCATCATCAGCGCGCTGGCGGGACTGGTCATCGCCATGGGCTGGCCGGTCAACAGCGTGTGGGTGCTCGGCCTGTTCCTGGCCGTCGACCTGATTTTCCAAGGCTGGACCTTCATTGCCGTCGGCTTGGCGCTGAAAAAGTAGATTCAGAAAGCTATGGCCGCGTCGAGCCCGGAAAGCGGCCTGACGCCGGCGAGCAGTGCCTTCGCCTCAGCCTCATCGCGCTTCATCTGTGCGACCAGCGCATCAAGCCCGTCGAACTTCACCTCCGAACGCAGGTAGCCGAAAAAGGACACGGCACAAATCTCGCCGTAGAGGTCGCCGGAAAAGTCGAACACAAAAGTCTCCAGCAATGGTGCGCCATTGTCGTCGACCGTCGGCCGGCGGCCGAAGCTGGCGACGCCATCATGAAGCGAGCCGTCGGCGCGGCGGAAGCGGACTGCATAAATTCCGTCCTTCAGGGTGGCTTCCGGCGAAAGCCTCATGTTTGCGGTCGGAAAGCCGAGTGTCTGGCCGAGCTGCTGGCCGCCGATCACCTCCGCCTCGACGGTGAAACGGTAGCCGAGCAGGCCGGCGGCCTCGGCCACATTGCCCTCGCACAGCAGCGTGCGAATGCGGCTCGACGACACCACCTCGGCGCTTTCGTCGCGGAAGGCATCGACCAGCGTGACGCCGAAGCCGTGGCGCTCGCCGGCCGCCATCAGATAGGCCGGGCCGCCTTGGCGGTCCTTGCCGAAATGGAAATCGAAGCCGGTGACGGCGTGGCTTATGCCGAGGTTGCGCTCGAGCACGCCGGTGACGAAAGCCTCCGCCGACAAGGAGGCGAACTCGCGTGTGAACGGCTGCTCGACCAGCGCCGCAAAGCCCAGATGCGACAGCAGCCGCGCCTTCATCGGCGGTGGCGTCAACACGAACAGCGGCATGTCCGGCCTGAACACTTTTCGCGGATGCGGCACGAAGGTCAGCACCAGGGCAGGTACGCCGCGACGCTCCGCTTCGGCGCGCGCGCGTTCGAGCACCGCCTGATGGCCGCGGTGGACGCCGTCGAAATTGCCGATCGCCACCACGCCGCCACGCAGATGGGCCGGCAGCGGTGCGGTTGCGGAAATGCGTTCGAACATTGCCGTCATAGCTTGAACCTATTGCAGTCTGGGCCTGAACTTATTGCAGTCTGGGAATCACCGCGACCGGCCTGTAGCCGTATTTTTCGAGAAAGGCCGCGAGCCTGGCCGGGTCTGGCTGCAGCGCTTCACCGTAATCGCGGGCATGGATGCCGCCCGATACGTAGAGCACGTCGAAGCCATTGTCGGCCGCGCCCTTGATGTCGGTCATCATGCCGTCGCCGATGGCCAGAACTTGCGAACGCTCGACCGTGCGGCCGAGAATGACGGCGATCTCTTTCATGGCGACCTCATAGACCGGCGCATAAGGTTTCCCGGCGATCAGGGTGCGCCCGCCAAGCTGCGCGTATTCGCGGGCCAAAGCCCCTGCGCACCAGATCATACGTTCGCCGCGCTCGACGACGATGTCGGGATTGGCGCAGATGAAGGGCAGGTTCCTGGCACGCAGCCGCCGCAGAAGATCGGCATAATCTTCCGGCTTCTCCACCTCGTCATTGAACAAGCCGGTGCAGACCACGCCGGATGCTTCGAACTCCTCGACAAGCTCGACGTCGAGACCATCATAGAGCGTGAAATCTCGATCGGCGCCTATGTGGAAGATCTTTCGCGGCCCTTCGGCGATCAGGTCGCGGGTCACGTCGCCAGACGTCACGACACGATCGTAGGCGGCGGAAGGAACACCGATGGCGTTCATCTGCGCCACCACGTCGGCGCTGCGGCGCGGCGAATTGGTGATCAGCACCACAGGTATTTTCGCCGCGCGAGCAGCGATCAGCGCGGCAGCCGCCGCGGGGAAATGCCATTCGCCATTGTGCACCACGCCCCAGACATCGCACAGGATGGCTGAATAGGCTCCCGACAGGTCTGCGAGCGAACCGATGATGTCGGGCGAATCCGCCATGCCGTTGTCCCTGTACCATGATGCTTGCAAGCGCCGCGACCGACGGTCCGTAGCGGCCGGCCCGGATTAACCGAAGCGCTTCGCTCTGTCACCAGCTTTCGTTGTGCCCGCCAGATTGCCGCCCGGGGCGCCGGCGGGGAAGTGATGGCGAAAGCTTTTCTTTTCCAGCGCCTTATCCGCTTTTAGGGACTTTGCCGCGGAGAGCGCGGAGCGGCATTGCCGATTGCGGACGTGTGGTTAACGGGGATTGAAAAACCGTACCGACCTTGGACGTATTTTAGCAATCGGAAATTTAATAATGCGTGGCATCGTCCGGGAAAAATAAGGCGGGGCGGGAATGCTGAAGGCAATAATCGGAAAATTCCGACACGACAAACGTGGCAACTACTCCTTAATGACTGCAATCACCATTGTGCCGCTGATGGCCGGTCTGGCGCTCAGTGTCGATTACGGGGAGTTGCTGCGCCAAAAGCACGAAACGCTGAACGCACTTGATGCGGCCGGCCTCGCCGCCGCCCAGGAGATCGTCGCCGGCGCCAGCGACGACGACGTCAAGGCCTACGCCAAGACATTTTTCGAAACCAATCTCGCACGTATCGACCCGGCGAACACAGCGCTGACCGTCACGCTGCCCAACAACAATGCCGGCGGCGGCACCTTGAAGCTCTGCGCCAGCCTCACCTTCCACCCTTATTTTCTCCCGGCCGCCAGCCTGCTGATCGGCGGCACGGCAAGCGACACGACCTTCACCGAATGTTCGGAACTCCGCCTCAAGAACACCCTCGAAGTCGCGCTTGTGCTGGATAATTCCGGCTCGATGAGCGATCTCGGCTCCGGCACCGGCGAAAAGCGAATAGACCTGCTGAAGTCGGCCGCCAAGCAGCTTGTCGATACGCTGGCGCTTCAGGCGCAGCAGATGAAGCAGATCACCAAACCGGTGCAATTTTCGCTCGTGCCGTTTGCGGCCTCGGTCAATATCGGCCCTACCCACGATCAAGACGGCTGGATGGATCAGGACGGCATCTCGCCGATCCAGCATGAGGATTTCGACTGGACGACGATGAGTGCCGCCAACAATCCGGACAAATATGCCGAGAAGCTCAATGGCATCTGGTACAAGCGCGGCACCGGCTGGGGCGAGACCAAGGACCAGCCGCTGACCCGTTTCAGCCTCTACGCCGACATGACGGTCGAATCGGGCCGCGAAGAGGTACCCAATTCGAAGCAATATGTCTGCGACACATACAAGAAGAACGGCACCTGCCAGTACGGCCATTGGAGCGCACCGGAATATATCTATACGACGAGCCGCTATGCGAGCTGGCAAGGTTGCGTCGAGGCACGGCCATATCCCTACAATGTCGACGACACCACGCCCGACACAGCCGCGCCGGCCACGCTTTTCGTGCCGATGTTTGCCCCGGATGAGGCTGGCACTCTGTGGCTCGATTTCAACCGTGACGGCATCAACGACGTCATCAGCACGTCTTACAATTACGGCAACAACTGGTGGGCCGATTGGCCCTATGTCCCCGGTCCCACCGCTTCGCAGCGACAGTCTGACATGCGCAAATATTTCCTGGTAAAACCGTACGGTTCGCAATCCGCAGCCGCGGGCGATGGGCCGAATTCCTCCTGCACCACCAACCCGATCACGCCGTTGAAGGACGTCAGCCAGGACGCAGAGAAGCAGGAGATCAAGGATGCCATCGACGCCATGGCGCCGAACGGCAACACCAACGTGCCGGAGGGCATTGCCTGGGGCTGGCGAACGGTATCGAGCAACCCACCGTTCACCGATGGCCGGCCGAACAGCGAGAGGGGCAACGACAAGGTGGTCGTGGTGCTGACCGACGGAGCCAATACCTATAGCGCCGTCAGCGACGGCAGCTATGCCAACAACAGGTCGACCTACGCCGCCTACGGCTACACTGGCCTGACCTATCCGGGATCTGGAAGCGTGACCCGCCTGTTCATGAATACCAGCACCGATATCGGCAAGACCACCTATACCGGTGTCAACTACACGGCAGCACTCGACGAGCAGATGAAAACGCTCTGCGCCAATGCAAAGAATTCGAACATTCTGGTGATGACGGTGGCGCTCGACCTGTCGCCCACAGATACTGGCGACAAGAAGGCGATCGATGCGCTGAAGGCGTGTTCCTCGGATTCGCGCTTCCGCAAGGATCCGGCCGACCCGAGCAAGCCGGCCAAGTTGTTCTGGAATGCGACGGGCGCGACGCTGTCCGACAATTTTAAGGAAATCGCCAACGAATTGTCGAACCTGCGCATCGTCGGCTGAAGGCGATGGGATTAGCGACGTAAAGGCAGAGGGGCGCAGCGCGCTGGCGCAAAGGCTCCTGCCCTCATGCCCTTGCGGGTGGGGAAAGCATGTGGTGAGTGTCCCCATCCGGAGATACGCTCTTGCCTGAACCCGCCAACCATCTCGCCTTCGCGCTGGTCTGCCTCGGCATGGTGCTGACGCCCGGCCCGAACATGATCCATCTGATTTCGCGCTCGCTGTCGCAAGGGCCGAAGGCCGGGCTGATCTCGCTGGGGGGCGTGGCGCTCGGTTTTTTATTCTACGTGCTGTCAGCGGCGTTCGGCATCACCGCGCTGCTGCTCGCCGTGCCCTTCGCCTATGACGTGCTGCGCCTTGCCGGCGCGCTCTATCTGCTGTGGCTTGCCTGGCAAGCGGTGAAGCCGGGCGGGCGCTCGCCCTTCCAGATCCGCGAATGCCTAAGGACAGGCCGCGCAAGCTGTTCGCCATGGGCCTGATGACCAACCTGCTCAACCCGAAGGTGGCAGTGCTCTATCTGTCGCTGCTGCCGCAGTTCATCAGCCCCGGCAAGGGCCACGTGCTGTCGCAGCTTCTGGTGCTCGGTGCCACGCAGGTCGCCATCAGCCTGACCGTCAACGCCATCATCGCGGTGACGGCCGGCTCGATCGCCATCTTCCTCGCCGGGCGGCCGCTATGGCTGGTGATCCAGCGCTGGATGATGGGCACGGTGCTGACCGCGCTGGCCGTCAAGATGGCAACCGATGCGCAACGCTGATCGGGCCTACATCGGCCGTCTGACCTGCTGTGCCCGCTCCGGTTCGACCACCCTGCGGTAGAGATGCCAGGTCGCGTGGCCAAGGACGGGCATGACGACGGCAAGCCCGGCAAATAGCGGGATCGAGCCGATGACCAGGAGCACGGCGACCATCAGGCCCCACAGCGCCATCTGCAGCGGGTTTGTCATAACTGCGCGCGCCGACGTCTCGACTGCTGAGACCGCGCCGACATCGCGGTCGAGCAGCAGCGGAAAGGCGACGACAGTCGTCGCCAGCACGATCGCGGCGAAGGCGAACCCGGCCAGGTTGCCGAGCAGGATCAGTGTCCAGCCCTTGCTGGTCGTCAGCACCTCGCGAATAAAGCCGACGATAGAGGTCGGAGGCTGATTGCCGTACAGGCTGGTGTAGATCGATTGCGCGGTGAACAGCCAGAGCAGGAACAGTACCAGCAGCATGATGCCGATGACCGCAATCGCGGGCAGCGCCGGCGAGTGGCGCACGTCGAGCGCATGCCACCAGGATGTATCCATGCCGAACTCGCGCCGACGGCTGATTTCGTAAAGGCCGATAGCGGCGAACGGACCGACCAAAGCGAAGCCGGACATCAGCGGATAGATGAGCTGGATGGCATTCGAGCCCGACGTCCACTGCGTCAGGATCAGGCCGACCACCGGATAGATCAGGCACAGGAACACATAATGCGACGGCTTGGCCCAGAAATCCTCTACGCCGAGACGGAGCGCATCGATCAGATCCTCGGTGCTGATGCGGCGCACCGTGGGCTGTACATGCATTCCACGCGCGTCCGCCATGACATGAAAGCCGGCCATAACCTTTCTCCCGTGTGTCGGGGCGGTCACCGCCAGGATGGCCGCCCGCAGCTGCCACTTCAAGAACGGCGATATGATAGCCGATCTCCGCGCGCTTGTCGCCACCACCCGGCGCCGGGGCGCCGGGCGGCTGAACGAACAGATTAGGCCGCGAAGCGATCGATCACCTCGGCCAGCCGCACGTGACCGAGGCAAGCGCCTGACCCGGCCGGCTTTTCACCATCCTCGATGGTCTGCGCAAATCGCACGTCCGGATCGCTTTCGATCCGGCGGCGCAACGCCGCCAGCTTGGGATAAGCTGCGCCGTCGACCGCCTTGTGTAACTCCGCCCAGCGCGCCACGCCGATCAGCGTGGTATCGGCAAGCGTCAGCCGGTCGCCGACCAGGAAATCCGTGTCGAGGATCATCGCCTCGAGCTGGTCATGGCGGTTGGTCACGACCTTGCGGCCAAAGTCACGCAAGGTTGCCAGCAGCACCGGCTCGGCCGATTCCATTTCATATGCGGCCCAGAGCGGGGTGAAAGCGGCGGTGAAGCCGGTGTTCACGAAAGCCATCAGCTGGTGCATCCGGTCGGCTTCCGGCGAGCGAGGCTCAAAGCTGATACGACGTTGCGTATCGCGGGCTTCGAGCCAAGCGGCAATCGCCATGGTCTCGGTGAGCACCCTGCCTTCGTCGGTGATCAACACCGGCGTTTCCTGACGGCCGTTGATGCTGGCATAGGCGTCGTTCTTCATTTCAGTGAGCATGTCGACTCGACACAGGCGGTAGGGCTGTCCGACGCGTTCAAATGCAGCGACGAGCCCCATCGAACTTCCCAGCGGGAAGCCATAAAGGAGGATAGGTTCCATTTCTTTGTCTCTTCCATAATTTAGGGATTACGCTGCGCAGCGAAACTTGACCCTAAACGCTGGTCGCCCCATGTAAATTACGCACTATTCTGTAACCAGGTCCCCCCATGAAAGATGTCGTCTCACGCTGCCCGATCGAAGAGACCATGCGTGTGCTCAGCGGTCGCTGGCCCACCTTGCTGCTCTACTATCTCAAGGACGGCACCAAGCGCTTCAGCGATCTGAGGCGTGACAACCCGACCGTGTCGCACCGCATTCTGGCTCTCGAACTGCGCAAGCTGGAGGACGCCGGGATTGTGCGGCGAAGGGCGCATGCCGGCTATCCGCTACGCGTGGATTACGACCTCACGACGCCCGGTCTCAAGCTTGTGCCGCTCATCGAGGCCTTGGGCAGATGGTGGAAACATACCGGGGACGACCGGGTCGGCCAGGCTCCACCGATGCCGGAAACGAGGCGAGACACAGCGGCCTAGCCGATCGTGAAAATCTGACGCTTGCTATCCGAGGCTGGACAACCGCTTTGAATAGGATCCGGCCGAATATCGGAATGCACGGACAGCGCCAGAAGCTGTCATTGCCGAGCAGATACTCTAACGTCGCGTTTGGGCCGGAAGCGGAGATCCGCTTTCGGGATGATTGGGCCAAAAAGCTGACCTTCGCGTCCAGCATAGCGTGGGCTGGTTTGCGCCACTTGCGGACCTTTGCCAATGATGCCGCGAAGGTCGCGTCTCGGACCCGTTGCTGCCCTTCGGTCACAGCTTGGGGCATATCAAAGGTGTGAACACGACAGACAAGCCAGTCGCGGAAATTGGCAACCGGGATGTCTGAACCGAAGGCGCTACCCCAGCCGGCGAACCGCTCGGTATTCGCGCGAGACGCTGAAAAAAACAGCTGTGACCACGAACGCGGCCGGCTGCTGCGGCTGAAGGGACGAGGCGTCGCGATCTGCGGCCCCCTCAGCCGGTCGACTTCTTGAAGTTGGCGAGGGCCTTGTCCCAGTTCACCACGCGCCACCATTCCTTGAGGTAGTCGGCGCGGCGGTTCTGATACTTGAGGTAATAGGCGTGTTCCCAGACGTCGACGCCAATCACCGGACGCGCCCCTAGCTCGAGCGGCGTGTCCTGGTTGGCTGTGCTGACGATGTCGAGCTTCTTGTCCTTGTTCACGACAAGCCATACCCAGCCGGAGCCAAAGCGGCCAAGGCCAACCGCCGTGAGCTTTTCGGTCAGGCCCGCATAGCTGCCGAAGGTGCTGCTTATGGCGGCGTTGAGGTCGCCACCGGGCTGGTTGGGGCCCCCGGGAGTCATCAGCTCCCAGAAGTGAGTGTGATTCCAATGTCCCCCAAGATTGTTGCGCACGCCTTCCGGGACCTTGCCCAGATCTGCCAGAATTGCCTCCATCGGCGTGCTGGCGAGCTCGGGCCAAAGCGGCACGAGTTGATTGCAGGCATTCACATAAGCGGCGTGATGGCGGTCGTGATGGATCATCATCGTGGTCGCGTCGATGTGCGGCTCTAATGCGTTGTTCGCGTAGCCGAGCGGTGGGAGCTTGAAGGGTTGGGTCTCCTGCGCAAAGGCCGCGGCGCCCAACAGGGTTGTGTTGGCTGCCGCGGCCGATGCTCCTGCGAGAAATAGAAGACTCTGACGCCTGTTCATGGTGTAGCTCCGGGTGAAAGTGGAACGCCAATGCTGCATGCTGTTCGTTTACGAGGTGTCGCGACTCCAAGCATCGCTTCGCGAAATTCCCTGAGGGTTAGCCATTGTTCCGATCAGTGTTGAACGAGATAGGTTTCAATCCTGCCGACACCTGCCAGTTCTACATTACAGCGCGGTTCGAGCTTCCAGGAGGTGTGCAGGGCCTGCTTGGTTGCCTCCGAAATCTGCATGCGGTCGGCCACGCCCTGGGACTCGAGCCGGCTTGCAATATTCACGGTTTCGCCCCAGACGTCGTAGACGAACCGATGCCGGCCGATCAGGCCCGCGATCACCGGTCCCGTGTGCACGCCAATGCGGATCCGAAAACCATCGTTGCCCCACGCTAAGGGCTTCAACGCGTCCAGCATGGATTTCCCCAGTGCCACGATCCTGTCGGCATGGTCAGCTGCCGGTTCCGGAACACCGCCCGCAGCCATATAGGCGTCTCCGATGGTCTTGATTTTCTCCACGGCATGCTTCTCCGCCAAGACGTCGAACGTGCTGAATAGCCCGTCGAGGCGTTTGATCAGGTCCGACGGCGGCAACCTTGCCGCTATGCTCGAGAAACCGACAATATCGGCAAAAAGAATGGTCACTTCATCGAACCGGTCGGCAATGAACTCTTCGCCCCGTTGCAGCCGTGCCACGATCTGACCGGGCAGGATCGCATGGAGAAGCGAGTCAGCCCGCCGCTTCTCCGCCTCGATCCGCTGAAGATACTGGTGCTCGCGGTCGAGCCAACGTTTCTTCTCCAAACTCGAGTTGATCCGGGCGCGCAGCAGGACCGGATTGAAAGGTTTAGGCAAGTAGTCGTCGGCCCCCGCCTCGATGCAGCGGACCACCGCGTCCACTTCGTCCAACCCCGATATCATGATGACAGGGATATGCCGCCATCGGCGCTCCGCTTTCAATCGCGAGAGCACCTCGATGCCGTTCATGTCCGGCATTAGGACGTCCAGCAGAACTAGGTCGAACTCGTGTTCCGCGAGGTGAGTCAGCGCCGACGGACCGGACTCGGCAGTGACTACCTGATGACCGTCACGTTGCAAGCGGCGCGAGAGGAGACCGCGGTTGCTGGTGATGTCGTCGACGACAAGTATGCGGCCACCGTGACCGGAGCTTGCGTCGTGCTCTGCCTTGATCAGTGCCCGTTCGAGCCCTGCCACATCGATCTCAGCCTGATCCGTGGTCCGCGGTTCCTCGCTGTCGGGTGCGCGCGAGAGGCCGGCAATCGCATCGACATGCGCCAGCAACTCAGCTGCCGCGGCGAGCATCACCCTGACATCCTCTTCCAGCGCGTATTCGTGCAATTCTTCGGCTTCTTCACGAATCATTTCGGAATAGCCGATGATGGCGTTGAGCGGCGTTCGCAAGTCGTGGCGCAGTTTCGCCTCGATCTCGACCCCTGCCCGGTTCTGATTGTCCGCTTTGCCGTGGATCAAGCTGTCGATCAGGCTACTCAATTCGCAAGCAGCGGCGCCAACCTTCTCTAGATCCGGTCTCATGTGGGCCAGACCGAGGTCCTGCACCTGCTCGGTTAGCAGCTCCTGAAATCCTGAGATTGCCCGCGCCGGTCCGGCGAGCTGTTGCGCCAGATGGACGGCGATCGCATGGCGTTGGAACTTGTTCTTAGCAGGCATATTTTCAAACCGTCGGTCCGCGCCTCATCGATTCGCGGCAAGCAATTGTTCAATTTTCTGGACAAGTCGCGACAGGTCCACCGGCTTGCTATCGTAGTCATCGCAGCCTGCCTCGAGTGCCATTTCGCGATCGTTGGCCATCGCGTGCGCAGAAAGCGCAATGATCGGGATCCCGGAGGTGGCCGGATCAGCCTTGATCCGCCGGGTCGCCTCCCACCCGTCCATGACCGGCAAGCTCATATCCATGAGGATGAGATCGGGCCTTTCCGAAACGGTGAGTTCCACGCCGGACTGTCCGTTTTCCGCAATGAGGACTTCGAACCCACGCCGTGACAACCGCCGCAAAAGCATGTCGCGGTTCAATTCGTTGTCTTCTACCAGAAGGATCCTCGTCATCTTTAGCTTCCTTCAGCCATGGGGGCGGTTCCGCGATCGGCAAGGCTGGCACCTGTCGACCCAAGTGGGAAGATCTGGCGCTCGAGGGCCTCGACCAACTGAGACCGACTATTTGCGCCCTTGATTACAACCGCGACCGCCCTGTCGCGAAGCCACTTGAGCTCGTCCGCCGATAAATCCTTGGAAGTCACGACGACGACCGGAATGTTCTGAAGCTCGGGCACCTGCTGCATCTCGTTCAGGGTCTGGAACCCGTCCATTTCGGGCATCAGCAGATCAAGCAGGACCAGACGCGGTAACAACCGCTTCATCAGCTTGAGGCCGCGCAGGCCATCGCTTGCCTCGTGAACCCGCCAATCCTTCTTGATCAGGATACGCCGAAGGAAGTCGCGGGAGGCTTGATCGTCGTCAATAACAAGCACATCGCGGTTGCCGCCGCCGCAAGCCTCTATTGTTCGTATAAGCTTCTGGGTGTCGATCGGCTTCGTGAGGTATTCGACCGCACCGAGTGAGAGGCCGAGTTCGCGATCTGCAAGTATCGTCGCAAGGATTACCGGAATCTCGCAGAGCTCCTTATCGCCCTTCAGTGAGCGCAGCACTGACCAGCCGTCCTGATGCGGCATGATGATGTCGAGAACGATTGCGGCCGGGCGATGCGCTCGCGCCGCGGCTATGCCTTCCTCGCCGCTTGCTGCTTCGATTGATGCCAGTCCCGCCTCAGCCAAGGACCTGGCGATGAGAGTTCGGGCGGCTGGTTCGTCATCTATGATCAGAACCGCCTGCTCCGAGGGCCTCGACGACAGCGGCTCAGCGGGTTTCTGCTCGCCAGGTTCTTCGTCGCACTCGGCTGGAATCTCCATTGTGAAAGTCGAGCCTTTTCCGAACTCGCTTTTAACGGTTACAACGCCTCCGATCATGCGGCAGAAACTCCGGGTTATGCTGAGGCCCAATCCCGTCCCGCCGTAGTTGCGAGTGGTGGAGGCGTCTGCCTGCGTAAAAGCATCAAAGAGCCGTTCTTGCTGCTTTGGCGTCATCCCGATCCCGGTGTCGGACACTGTGAATATCAGCCAGTCGCCGTCCGATCTCCTCTCGCGTCGAATCGCCAGTGTTACACGGCCCCCCTCGGTGAACTTGGCTGCGTTACTGAGGAGATTGAAGAGGTTCTGACGCAACTTCGTCTGGTCCGAATGCATCTTCCCGAGGTCGCCCGCGAGGTCCATAACGAAACTGTTTCGGTTTTTCGCCATCAGTGGCGCGACTGTGGCCTGGACATCGCGCAACAAGTCGGCGACGTCGAAAGTCTCGAGGAAATTTGCCATCTTATTTGCCTCGATCTTCGACAGATCGAGGATGTCGTTGATGAGCGCGAGGAGATGGCGGCCGGCCCCGGCGATCTTTTCCACATCTGGCACGAACTCATTCATTTGCTGGTCGCTCGCCTCTTCGATCAGCATCTCGCTGTAGCCAATGATCGCGTTCAGTGGAGTGCGCAGCTCGTGGCTCATGGACGCGAGGAAGCTGCTCTTGGCCTCATTTGCCGCTTCAGCATGACTCTTGGCCCGCTCGAGTTCGACCTCTCTCTGCTTCAGTTCCGTGATGTCGGTGTAAACGGCGACGGTCCCGCCGTCAGGGGTCTTTCGTTTGCTGACGCGGACCCAGCGTTCTCCGAAGCGACCCTCGTGGACGAAGCCTGCCGGATCCTTCTGGATGCGCAGCCTCTTCGCAATCCATTCCTCCGGCGACGCGCCCTCAAGGTCGACGTGCCCGCTCGCCAAGCGTCTTTTCAGAATATCCTGAAGGCTTTGCCCCGGCAGAGTAGCTCGGTCATTGTCGGGAAAGATTTCGCAGTATTTGCTGTTGGCAAGAAGGACCTTGTCCTCCGAATCGAACAGGACAAATCCGTCAGAAATCGCCTCGAGTGCCGCTCCGATCGTCCGTCTTTGCCGCTCCGCCTCATCCTCCAGTCGTTGCTTTGCAATTGCGCTCGCCCGGAAAAGCCGAAGCGTCCGCGCCATCGCGCCGAGCTCGTCCCCTCCCTCTGCCTGTATTTCGACGTCGTAGCGTCCTTCCGTCAGATTTCCGATTACCCGGTTCAGCCGCCGCAACGGTCCGACGATCGAGCGAAGAACAAGGATGGTGAGAAGTGACCCGATCATCACCACGATGGCCACCAGAACGGCAGCAGTAGTCGCCGTTTTCTGGGTTTCCGTTACGACCTCGTTGCGAGCGGCTTCTGCCTCGGCGCTCGCTCGGTCGACGAGTTTGTTAAGCGCAGCATCCACGTTTGCGCTGTGGGTGCGCGCCTCGGCGAGGAGAGTGTTGCCGATGATGCGGTTGTCTTGAGTATAGCTGTCTGCCGCCTCCAGCGCTGTTTTGACATAGGCATCCATCTCAACGCGGATTTCCCTGACCGCATCCGGTGATGATTTCGAAAGGCGGTCCAGATGTGCCAGTAGTCGCTCGCGCGCCTGCTCGGCATTACGCTGGGAATTCATCAACAAGCTAACCGACAGATCAGTCAGCCAGTATCGCAATTCGCCGAATGTTGCGTGCGCCGCAGCCGCAGTGGACGCGGCGTCGAAAAATGCTTTGGTCTCCGCAGTTCGATCTGCACTGCGATAAAGTGCCTGTGTGAGAAAGATTGACGATACGATAAGGCTGATAGGGCCGGCCGCTGTCAGCGCAGCTATGCGGGCCGAAATCGGTAGATGGGCAAAGGGACGCGCAAAGGGCCTCGCCGGCGCCGATACCGTTTCCACGCGGTGCGGTGATTGTTCCAAAGCGCTCATTTGAACAAGACGATGCTTATCGCGCCTCCCAGATCGCCCGCTTTGCCGCCCTCCTTTGGGTATCCTGTCACGTCGATCTCGCCCTTCGGCTCGCCGTGGCAGGAAAGACACGAGCCAGTATAGTATTCGGGCAGCAGCATTCTAAATGCAGGGCGCCCATCCGCCTCGGTGACTTCCGTGTAGGCTTCTCCCTTTGCTCTCTGCGGATCCAGCAAGACGCTTTCGATGATCCGTGCTTCCCATGCGTCCGGAAGCGATTTGCGGTTGCGCACGAGTTGCTCTGGCGCGGTCACGCGCACCCGAGCTTCGTTGCCGGCCTTGGCAGCGAACTTGTCATTCATCAGACGCGCAAACACCGCTGGCACGAAGCCTTTGAAAGCGGTTCCCGCGCGGTTGATGTTATCTTGCTGTTCGTCCACCACCTCTCGCATCGCCTCAATCTGGGCCTCAAGCAGACGCCGGTCGCGCTCGGTCAATCCGCCCGAAAGCGGGTCGTGGCCGGTGTGTTTTGAGTATGCGGCGATGGCTTCTCTCGTAATGCGCTCACCGTCGAGGTGCTTGTCGCCAAGAGCAGGATCATTGATGAGCGTCTGATAGTTCGAGATGATGTTTCGCCCCGCACGGAGCAATTCCGCGAGTCGCGCTCCCGTCACGACATCCTCGGTAACTCCCGCTCCGATGGCAGACGACACGACGAGTGCGCAGCCGACAAGAACAGCGGCAATGAAAGTCCGGGTCAACGTTGACATGGCGGACATTTCCGTTCCCTTCAAGGACGGCCTTTAGGGTATATTAGCATAACACGATAAAAGGCGGGGACCCAGCGGCAAACTTTGCTGGTTCCGCAACGAACAGTCTGGGCGACTTGCGACCCGCGAGCTCGGCCCTTTTTGTTGCGCTGTGGGTCGGCTTGGGCGAGATTCTAATCGCCTGCCCGGCAAAAGCCATGATCACCGCTATGTCAGGCGGGCATGACCGTTGCGAGAATTAAAAATTATGAAGGCAAACCAAGCCTGAACAGGCGCATGCTGCTCAGAGCTGCCGGCCTTGGTGCCCTTGCCGGGCTCGCCGCCTGCGCAACCGCCGTGCTGCCCACCGGCGAAGGCGCCGGTGTCTCTGCTTCCGCGGCCGGCACCCTGAGCGGCATTCGGGCCTCAGCCGGTCTTGGACCGCTTGTCGCCGACCCTCGTCTCGAACAGGCGGCCTTGCAGCAGGCCGGCTACATGGCGCGCCGCGGCCGCATGAATCACACCACCGGCTGGGGCAAGGACTTTGCCTCGCGCGTCAAAGACAATGGCATTGCCGGCGCCGCCGCCGAGAACA
The DNA here is from genome assembly GCF_040318415.1 of Mesorhizobium sp. M1163. Taxonomy (NCBI): domain Bacteria; kingdom Pseudomonadati; phylum Pseudomonadota; class Alphaproteobacteria; order Hyphomicrobiales; family Phyllobacteriaceae; genus Mesorhizobium; species Mesorhizobium sp. M1163. Next base: position 32,063 of record NZ_JAMYMF010000019.1, read on the forward strand.
TCGCCGAAGGCCGCTTCGACCAGCAGAAGCTGTTCGATATCTGGGTGCATTCGCCAGGCCACCGCCGCAACATGCTAGACCCGCGCTTCACCCGCTTCGGCCTCGCCTATGTACGCGACGGCCGCGACAACACGCTTCGCTACTGGTGCCTTGTGCTCGGTAGATAGCACGGTTTCGCCTTTGGTCGGCGGAGTCCGTGCCGGATGATCGAGCCGTCAGTTTTTGCGGCCGCCGAGCAACTCCTCGATGTCCTGCGCACAAACCGGTCTGCTGAAATGATAGCCTTGCATTTCGTCGCAATTGTTCCTGCGCAGGAAGGCCACCTGATCATCTGTCTCAACGCCCTCGGCGATGACCCTCAGGTTGAGATTTTGCCCCAATGAAATCACCGCGCTGGCCACAGCCTGGTCGTTCTCGTCGGCGGCGAGGTCCTTGATGAAGGACTTGTCGATCTTCAGCCGCGCCACGGGAAAGGTTTTGAGTGCGCTGAGGCTGGAATAGCCTGTGCCGAAATCATCGATCGAGATCTGGACACCCAGGCTTTGCAGGGCGTTCATGGTCGCGACGGCGAGCTCGATATCCTGCATGATAAGGCTCTCGGTCACCTCCAGCTCGAGATACCTGGCCTCCAGGCCGCTGTCCTTCAGCGCGCTGACGATGCGATCGATCAGGTTGCGCTCCCTGAATTGCCGCGCCGACACATTCACGCAAACGGTCAAGGGCGGCAGCCCGGCGTCTTGCCAGGCTTTGTTCTGCCGGCACGCCTCATGCAGAACCCAGTCGCCGATCGGTACGATCAGGCCTGTCTCCTCGGCGGTCGGGATGAACATCGTCGGCATTATCGTGCCAAGCGTTGGATGGTTCCAGCGTATCAGCGCCTCGACCGCAAAAATCCGACCTGACCGAAGGTCCACTTGCGGTTGGTAGAGCAGAGTGAATTCCGAACGCGCCAAGGCGTTTCGCAACTCTTCCTGAAGCACGAATTTTTCATGCGCCCGGGTATTGAACTCCGGAGCGTAAAACTGGAAATTGTCGCGGCCGAACTCCTTGGCGCGATACATGGCCGCATCGGCATTTGCCAGCAGCGTATCGGGATCAGTCCCATCCTTCGGATAGTTGGCAATGCCTATGCTGGCCGTCGCCCGCACAAGATGCGCTCCGAGCCGAACCGGTTCGGCGAGTGCCGACCTGAGCTTTTGCAAGGTCTCGGAAACGAGATCGACGTTCGCCGGCTGGTCGAAAAGCACGATGACGAATTCGTCGCCGCCAAGCCGCACGACGGTATCGGTTGCCCTCACGCAGTCGACCATGCGACTTGCGACGATCTTCAGAAGCTCGTCTCCGGCATTGTGGCCGAGCGTGTCGTTGACAAATTTGAAATTGTCCAGATCGATGAACACCACCGTCACCCAGCGATCGTATCGCTGGGCGTACAGGACCGCCTGCGAAAGCCGATCCTCGAGCAAGGCGCGATTGGGAAGCCCGGTCAGCACGTCATGATTGGCCATGAAGTGGATCCGGTCTTCAGCCTGTTTGCGTTCGATGGCGATCCCGGCGATGCGCGTGGTGAAATCGATCAGGCGGGTCTCGGCCTCGGTCGGTTCGCGCACCGTCATCGAATACATCGCAAAGACGCCAAGCACCGCGCCCTGATGCGACAGGATCGGGGTCGACCAGCACGAACGCAAACCGTGCGGCCGCGCGAGTTCGCGATAATCCTGCCAAAGCGGATCCTGCATGATGTCAGCGACAATCACCGGCTCGTGCCGATAGACCGCCGTTCCGCAAGACCCGGCCCGAGGGCCGACCGCGGCGCCGTCGACGGCGTCGGTGTAGTCTTTCGCCAGGCTCGGCGCGGCGGCGTGGCGCAAGTGGCTGCCATCCTTGTCGAGCAGCAAGACCGAACCGAATATCCCCGCCAGTTGGGACTCGACCAGACGCATGAGCCGCTCGAGCACGTCTTCGAGGGGAGCGCTCTTTGCGATCATCTCGAGGATATGCGCCTGCCCATCGCGAAGGATTTCGGCCTGCTTGCGCGCAGTGATGTCGCGGGCAATGCCGACGAGGCCGAAAATGTTGTTTTGAACGTTGCGCAATGGCAGTTTCGTAGACAGGAACCATTTGCCGGTGCCTGACGCATCGACGACGAACTCCTCCTCGTCGATCATCGGTTGTCCGTCGCGCATCAGTTGCTGCTCGACGAAGCGAAATTTCTGCGCAAGATCCGGCGCATGAAGGTCGAAGTCGCTCAGGCCGATCATGTCGCTCGTGCTGTCTCGACCGCTGTCGGACGCAATGGCTCGGTTGGCGACGACGAAGCGGCTTTCGGTGTCCTTCACCCACATGTAGTCAGGCACCAGGTCGATCAGCGTCTGCAAGGAGATACGCTCGTCGACAACCAAGCGGTTGGCGCTGAGCTCGCTGATGTCCTCGTGCGTGGCCACCCAGCCGCCGTCAGGCATCGGTTGATGGCAGACCTGAATTGTCCGGCCATCGGCGAGCTCGGCTGTCCAGTTCCCCGAAGCAGTGCCCGAATTGACTGCCCGGGCCAACGCCAGATAGGCGTCCGCATTCATTGCCGAGGTCCCGACAGCGACGCGCCGCTCGACGATTTCGCGCAGCGCCGCGCCCGGCTGCAATTGCTCCGGCGCAAGGCGATAGATTTCCGCATAGCGCCGGTTGCACAGGATCAGCCGTTCATCGGCGTCAAAAAAGCAGATGCCTTGCGAGATGTTCTCGATCGCGGTCTGGAACCGCAGTGCCTGGTCCTGAAGCGCTGCAATCGTGGCGCGAAGCTCGCGCTCGAGCGCCTCATATGAGGCAGTCGCCAGTTGTGCCAGCGTCGTCAAATTGGCGGATTCGGGCACTTCGGCGGTTTGCCTGGATGATTTCGTGGCCAAACACAGTTCCTCCCGCTGATGCTTGAGGCAAGCAAAGGAGGCTCGCCTTCAACCCAAAAGCGAGTGCATATTGGTCGGGATATACTAATGGCAGGTGAACCGGCTCAATGCCGACCCGACCGGCACAGGCAACGGAAGCCGTGAGCCGGTCGCGGTTGCCGGAGCCGTGAGACTTAGTCCATATGCGCGGCAGGCGCTCCACCGGCGGGCGGCGCAGCCTTTGGCTTGCGCAGCAGGAAAACAAACGGGACGGCAAGCAGTGTCATCATCATCAGCAGCTTGAAGTCATTGACGTAGGAGATCATCATCGCCTGGATATTGACCATGCGATCCATCAGCGACAGCGCCATCGGATCGCCGCCCGCTGCTGCCGGCGACGCCGCCCAGAGGTTGGGATTGAACGGGTTGACATAGGCCGAGAGCTCGGCGTGGTTGATCTGCGTGTTACGCACCAGCAGAACCGTCACCACCGATACGCCGATCGACGAGCCAAGATTGCGCACCAGGCTGAACAACGCCGTGGCATCGGTACGGAAGCGTGCGTCGAGCGTGGCGAAGGCCACGGTGGACAGCGGCACGAACACCATTCCCATTCCAAGGCCCTGGATGACGCCGGAGCTGAGGATAAGCCAGTTGTCCATCTGCGGCGAGAAGCTGGACATCGTATAGAGCGATTGCGCGGTCAGCAGGAAGCCGATGACGACGAGGATCCTGGCATCGATCCTGTGCATGATCCGCCCGACGAACAGCATCGCGATCATCGTGCCGACACCGCGTGGCCCCAGGACGATGCCGATGGTGAGGGTCGGATAGCCGAAGATGGTCGACAGCATTGGCGGCAGCAGCGACATGCTCGCCAAAATGAGCACGCCCATGACAAAGATGAACGCCAGCCCGGTGACGAAATTGCGATCGAGGAAGATCTTCGGGTCGATAAAGGGGTGCTCCGCCGTCAACGTGTGAATGGTGAATACCCAGAAGCCGGTGATGGAAAGACCAAGCTCGATCCATATCTCGATCGAGGAAAACCAGTCGACCTCGCCGCCGCGATCTAGCATCAGTTGCAACGCGCCGACACCGAGCGAGAGCATGGCGAAGCCGAAGAAATCGAAGCTGCGCACCCGCCGGGCAACGCTGGGGAGATATGCGGCCATGCCGAGGAAGGCGATGATGCCGACCGGCAGGTTGATGAAGAACACCCAGCGCCAGTTGAAATTCTCGGTCAGCCAGCCACCCAGCGTCGGGCCAAGGATCGGTCCCAGCATGATGCCGGCGCCCCAGATGGCCATGGCCTGGCCGTGGCGTTCCCTAGGGTTGATGTCGAGCAGGAAGGTCTGCGACAGCGGCACGATGGCCGCGCCGAAGACGCCTTGCATCAGCCGGAAGAGAACGATGGTCTCCAGGCTCCAGGCGATGCCGCACAGCATGGAGAAGACGGTGAAGCCGACCACCGCCGTCAGGAACAGCTCCTTGCGACCGAAGCGGTCGGCAAGCCAGCCGGTCACCGGCGTCATGATCGCGGCGGCAACGATGTAGGAGGTCAGCACCCAGTTGATGTTGTCGGGGGAGGCGCCGAGATCGCCGGTCATGGTCGGCAGCGCGACGTTGGCGATCGTCGTGTCGAGCGCCTGCATGATCGTCGCCAGCATGAGCGCAACTGTGATCAGGCCGCGGTGCGGTACTTCGCGAAAGGGTTCTGGGGTGCTCATGACGTAAAACTTCCAGCAGGTAACAAAAACGTGTACACTAGGTTTCCGGACGGCGAGGCCCTCGCTGCAGAGAGACCCTCATCGCGGTGGGACGCGAGCATCGATGTGGGGGTTACATCGACTGAGCGTCTCGACAAAGCGGGCGCCTGCCGCCCGGAAACCTGAGGACCGAAGATCCTGCGCAACGTTGTCTGGTTTAGCCAGGCCGCAGCGCAGCCCGTCTACGCATTCAACTCTTCCTGCGCCTCCCTCGGACCAATCCTGTCACCTGCATCCATCTCGCTGTTTGCCATGCGGCCGCTGTCAGGCCTCTTTACTTGGCCTCGCCTGCCGTGGCGCGGCGGAAAATGCCCGGCAGCCCGCGGGAAACGCCGGTGTCCACCGTGACGGTCGCGCTCATGCCGGTGCGCAGCGCCATCTTGGCGTCGGCGTCGGTCAACTCCAGGCGGACCGGAATGCGCTGCGTGACCTTGACCCAGTTGCCGGTGGCGTTCTGCGCGGGCAGCAGCGAGAACTCGGCCCCGGTGCCGGCGCCAATCGCCTTGACGGTGGCTTCGAACGTCTTGCCCGGATAGGTGTCGACCACGATTTCGGCCTTTTGGCCCGGATTCATGTTGGTGAGCTGCGTTTCCTTGAAATTGGCGTCGACCCAGGTATCGCCGGTCTCGACCAGCGAAAACAGCGGCGTGCCCGAGCCGACATACTGGCCGACCTTGAACGAAGCGGCCTGGCTGATGATGCCGTCGGCAGGCGCTTTGACTGTTGTCTGGACCAGATCGTAGGCCGCCTTGTTGCGTGCAGCGAGCGCCGCCATCACTGTCGGATGCTTGTCGGTCTCGATGTCGGGATTGCCGCCAAGTGCCGCCTTGGCGCTGACGATCCCTTGCTGGGCCACGGCCAGCTGCTGCTTGGCCTTGTCGAGGTCGTTCTTGGCCTCGTCCAGCGACGACTTGGCGTTGATGCCCTTGCGGGCAAGGTCGGCGGCGCGGTCATACTGCGACTGCGCGTACTGGACCTGGCTTTCGTCGGACTTCTCTTGCGCCAGCGCCTGGCTGTAGGCCGCACGCAGCTGCTCGACATTGAGCCGCGCGCCGGCCACCGCCGCATCGGCCTGGGCCAATGCGATCCGGTAGGGCTCGGGATCAATGGCGAACAACACGTCGCCCTGCTTGACAGACTGGTTGTCGAAAATATCGACCTGAACGATGCGGCCCGCCGTATCGGCGGCTATCGACACCTTGGCCTGCTGCAGATTGGCGTTCTCGGTCTCCTGATAGCGGCCGCCGGTCACCCAGACATAGCTGCCGCCGGCGATCAACGCAGCGGGCAGCACAAACATCAAAAGGAAGCGGCCGGCACGACGCTTCTTCTTCGGCGCCACTGGCGCCGGAGCTACCTGCGGAGCGACCGTTACCGGAGCTGCCGCCGGCTTCGCGGGAGCTTCCATCTCCAGCTTGGCCGCATTCTTATCTACTTTGGCTACCGCGTTCATGCTGCTGCGCCTTCCGTATTCTTCACTTTTTCCGAGGGCGGCGTCTCACCATCCGCAAGATTCTGCACCATTGTCTCCAGCGCCTTGACCAGGACGCGGCGATCTTCCGGCGAAACGCCAACGAGCGATTCCTCATACACCTCGCCGGCAAGGCTCTTGACGTGGGCGTAGGCTGCGTTCGCCTTGGCGGTCGGGAAAATCATGCGCACTCGTCTGTCGGTTGCGTCGGGACGGCGCTCGATCCAGCCGCCCTCCTCCATGCGATCGACAAGGCGCGAGACGCTGATCGGCTCGATTTCGAGAAGCTCGGCAAGCCGCGCCTGCGCGACACCCGCCTCCTTGGCGACACGGACCAGAAGCCGCCATTGCGCCGAAGAAAGGCCGAAACCACTGGCGCGCGCCTCGAAGCGCTTGCGCATCAGGCGCTGCACGTCGTGGATCAAAAAGCCCAATCTGTCGATGCCGTCGGAAACCATGAGCGCCATATATAATAAGCGTGCTCATAATTCAAGGAACCCGGATTGTGCCAGAAGGCGGCAAATGTGCATGGCAGTCACATCATGAGCGATTGCGAATGAGCATCGTGACCACGAAGAAAGAGCCGACCGAACTGGTGATGATGCCGATCGGCAGTTCCTGCGGTGGCAATAGCGTGCGCGCAAGAAGGTCACTTGCCAGCAACAGCACCGCCCCGAAGAGGGCGCAGCTTGCAATCAGGCGCAGATGCAGCGGGCCGGCCAGGGTCCTGGACAGATGGGGGATCATCAGGCCAACGAAACCTATGACGCCTGCGACCGAAACAAGGATCGCCGTCGAGAAAGCGGCGACGAGAAATGTCATCCTGCGCATCCGCGCTACCGGCACGCCGAGGCTTTCGGCGGCATTCTCGCCGGCCAGGAAAGCGTCGAGCCGGCGATGGTTCCAAAGTCCGTAGAGAAGGATGGTTCCTGCGCCCAGAGCAGCCAGCCCGACATTGTCCCAACGGGCCAACCCGAGCCCGCCCATCGTCCAGAACAGGACCGAGTGGGCGGCGCGCTGGTCGCCGGCAAAGACCAGATAGTTGGTCAAGGCGGTGAACAGGAACGAGACGGCAAGCCCGGCGAGGATCAGCCGTTCGGGGCCTTGCCCCCTCACCCGCGAAACCAGCAAAAGGACGATACCTGCGGCCAATACGCCGCCGGTGAAGGCCGCGACCGGCAATGTCCAGATGCCGAAATGATCACCAAAAATGGTAATGACGGAGACCGCGCCGGCCGCGGCACCGGAAGACAGGCCGAACAGGAACGGATCGGCGAGGTCGTTGCGCGTCACCGTCTGCAGCAGCGCGCCGATGACGCCCAGCCCAGCGCCGACACAGATGGCCATAATCGTGCGCGGCAGCCTGAGATCGACAACAATCTTGCCGGCTGGACCGGACACGATGTCTCCGTCCAGCCCGGCGGCATGTCCGAGCGCAGCAACCACATCGCTCAACGCGATGATCGTCGACCCATAGGCGATCGACAGCAGAAAAAGAGCGACAATTGCCGCTGCTCCTGCTGCCATTGCCAATTCGAACGGCCTGTGGCGCAAGCTCAGAAAGCTTCCGGGTGCATCGCCCTGGCGATCTTGCCGATCGCCTCGATATTAGCCGGCCCAGGTGTCAGTTCGGCATAGCGCAACGCGACGAAGCGCTCATTCTTGACCGCGTCGGTCTCCTTCATCGCCGGGTGGGCTTTCAGGAAATCGAGCAGTTTCCTGTAGCCGCCGCCATCCTGGTAGTCGAGCAGGATAAGGAACTGCGGATTGCGGGAAGCGACCGTTTCCCAATCCGTGTTGCCCCAGCTCGTCTGCATGTCGGCCATGATGTTGTCACCGCCGGCTGCGGCGATCATGGCGCTGGGGATCGCGAACTTGCCTGACGTGAAGGGTTTGTCTTCGCCGGAGTCGTAAAGAAACACCCGCGTTCCCTTGTGGTCGCCGATTTTCGCCGTGATGTCGGCGAGTTGCGCTTTCCAGTCCGAAATAAGTTTCTGCGCCTCGGCTTCCTTGCCGAATATCCTGCCCAGCTTTTCGACATCACCATAGAGCAGGTCCATCGAGGCGGCGGGGCGGTTCTTGTCGAGATGGACGCAGCTTTCCGTCAGCACCAGCGTCTTGATACCGTGCGGTGCCAGCGTATCGGGCGTCACCTCGCCGCCCGGCTTCATGCCGTAGTACCAGCCGGCAAAGAAGAAATCGGGTTCGACCGCGACGAGGTTTTCGAGCGTCGGGTATTTCGGCGCGAGTTCCGGGATCGAACCTTGCTCGGCCTTGAATTCCGGACCGACCTTGTACCATCCGGTGATGCCGGTCAGGCCGACGATCGACGGTTGCAGGCCCAGTGCAAAGGCCATCTCGGCCATGTTCAGATCTTGGATGACGGCGCGCTTCGGCGCGGCGTCGAAGGTCAACGGCGTGCCACAGCTATCAACGGTTACCGGAAAGGCAAAGGCCGGCGAGGTCAGCAACGAGAAGGCAAGAGAAAATGCAAGGCGATTCACGGATGTTGCTCCTTTTTGAATGAGGATGGGGTTGAATCAGGATGGCGAAGCGGCACGGTTCGGGACCTCGAAGACCGTCAGCTCGCGGTCTTCGGTGGGATGGCGCAGCCGAAGCACGTCGACGCCGAAAATCTCGCGGATCAACTGCTTGGTCAGCGCCTCGCGCGGACCGGCGAGTGCCTGCAAGCGGGCCTCGTTCATCACCGCGACTCTGGCGGCAAATGGCGTGACCAGCGACAGGTCATGAAGCACCGCCACGACGGTCATGCCGAACCCGGCCACGAGTTCGAGAAGTTCGCTGCGGGCGCGCGGATCGAGATGATTCGTCGGCTCATCGAGGAACAGGATTTTTGGCTCCTGGGCAATGGCGCGTGCAAGCTGGGCGCGTTGCCGCTCGCCACCGGATAGCGAGCCGAGCGTGCGGCCGAGCAGCGGCAGCAGGCCGGTTCTGCGAAGTGCTTCAATGACGATGTCGCGTTGCTCCCTCCTCCGACGCAAGCCGGCATGCGGGACGCGCCCAAGCTCGACGTAGTCGATCACGGCAAGCCGCGGATCAGGCTGATCGGTCTGGCCGACGACCGCCATGTGCAGTGCCCGCTCGGCGGCCGAAAACCTGTCCAGCCGGCGTCCGGAAAATCTCACTTCTCCCGCGCTTGGCCGCAGCGTACCGCATAGCATGCGCAGCAGCGTCGTCTTGCCGGCGCCGTTGGGGCCGATGATGGCGAGGCGGTCGCCCGCCGCTAGCGAAAGGCTCACCGCGCTGACCAGGCACTGGCCATTCGTCGTCGCGCTCAGCTCACGCGCTTCAAGAAGAGGCAGGGAGGCGTCCAACTTACCGTCACTTTCTCAATGGCGACGGAAGGAAGCTGGACGGACCGGCCGACAAGACCGATGTCCACGTCTCCTCCCGGCACACCCCGTCCGGTCAACTCATGCTGATGGCAGGTCTCCTGGCTCGCGGGTCTTTGCGCCATCCTGCCTTCCCAGCCTTGCCGGCCAGTGGCATTTCGGATGTTGCTAACCGCTTACAGTTGCGGGGGCAGCCACGGCCTCGATCCGAAGACCTCACCGTGTTCCCTTTTCACCCCTTGCCTTTCGACTCGGGGACCATCAGTCAGCCACCCTAGTTTTCCGCCAATCACAGCGCAATAAGTCTTGTCAGAAGGAGCCATATAGACCTCGTGATGTAATAACGTTACATTTAAAAGGACGTTTGCCCGCTTCCTGTCAAGCCTTTTCGCGCGACGCCTGCGACTTGCCGACGACCGTCGCTCTCGATTTGCGCAGTGCGCAATTTCGATCAAACTGCCTCCGCCAGGAAGCGGCACCATAATCTTGCCAATATAAGACATGGCCAATGTAAAGACTGGGCCAATGTAAAGACTGGGCCAATGCGGAGACTGGGCCAATGCGAGGTGCCAAATGAACCCGATCGAGAAAGCCTTGTGGTTCGTTGAAAGCCACCTGCCCGAAGCAGTCTCGCTGGACGATGTCGCCAAGAGCAGCGGGGTGTCGCGCTTTCATGTGACGCGGGCTTTCGGCGCGGCTACCGGCCGTTCGGTGATGAGCTACGTCCGTTCTCGCCGACTGACCGAAGCGGCGCGCAAGCTTGGCGCCGGCGCACCCGACATCCTCTCGGTCGCGCTCGACGCCGGCTATGCCTCGCATGAGGCCTTCACCCGCGCCTTCCGCGACCAGTTCGGCACCACGCCGGAACTGGTGCGCGCACAAGGCTCGCTCGACAACCTCGATCTTGTGGAGCCGATCCTGATGGACCAGTCCTTTCTCGCCACTCTCGAACCGCCGCGTTTTGAGACCAGCCGGCCGTTTCTCATCGCCGGTCTCGGCGAGCGCTACAGCTGCGAAACCAGCGCCGGCATCCCGATGCAGTGGCAGCGGTTCGGCCCCTATATTGGCAACATTCCTGGCGAGATCGGCGACGTCGCCTATGGCGTCTGCGTCAACGGCGACGACGCCGGCAATTTCGACTACATCGCTGGCGTCGAAGTGTCCGATTTTTCGGACCTGCCGAGGGAGTTTTGGCGTGTGCGCGTGCCGGCGCAGAAATACGGCGTGTTCGCCCATCGTGACCATATCTCGACCATCCGCCGCACGGTCAACACGATCTGGAACAAATGGCTGCCAGCCTCTGGGCACGAGATCGCCGATGCGCCGGAATTCGAGCGTTACGGCCCCGAATTTGATCCGCGCAGCGGCAATGGCGGGCTGGAAATCTGGATACCGATCAAAGGGTGAGGCACGGCAGGCCGACGCCGAAGCGCCGGAAGCGCTGCTACAGTTCCAGGTTCCAGTTCTGGCCGACCAGATCCCTGCCGAAGGAATGGTGGCACTCCTCGTTGGTCAATTTAAAGCCCACAGACTCATAGATGTGGCGGGCGGCGGCGAGCACGTCGTTGGTCCACAGCGTCACTGTCCTGTAACCCGTGGCGCGGCAAAAGCCGATACATTCCTCGACCAGCCGCTTGCCGATGCCGAGACCTCGCGCCGAGGGCTCGACGTAGAGCAGGCGCAATTTCGCCACCGCGTCCGACTGGCGCACGACGAAGACGGAGCCGACGACCTCGCCTTCCCGCTCGGCGATCCGGCTGCGTTCCCATTTCGGATCGAAAGATTTGACGAAGGCACCGAGGATTTCGGCGACCAGCGCTTCATAGGTTTCGTCCCAGCCATATTCCTGCGCGTAGAGCAGGCCCTGGCGATGAATAATCCAGCCGATGTCGCCGACTTGCAGAGGCCGCAGCATATAGGGAATTTTGGGCTCGGCGCTTCCGCCCAGCAAACGCTGCACCGTCTGCATGGCTTTGACCAGCCTGTCCTGTTCGGCATCCGAAAGCCGGTCGAGCAAAGCCGCGACCTGGTCGTGCGAGCCCTGGTTCAGCGGTGCGAAGGCCTGCCGCCCGGCCTTGGTCAGCGCGATCGACGAGCGCCGCGCATCCGCCTCGATCGTGGCACGCTCGACCAGATCACGCTCCTCGAACTTCTTCAGCAGCCGGCTGAGATAACCGGCATCGAGGCCGAGATCGCGCCCAAGATCCGTGGCGGTCAGGCCATCGCGATGCGCCAGCTCATAGAGCACCCGCGCCTCGGTCAGCGAGAAGGTGCTTTTCAGCAGCCCTTCGTCGAGCAGCCCGATCTGGCGGGTATAAAAGCGGTTGAAGGCCCGCACCGCGTCGATCCGCTCCTTGCCTGGGTGATGATGAATGGTCATGGCATCCTCCTCCGGGCAAGATCAGCGATTTAGTTGACTTGGTCAAGTATCTATTTGAAGCATCCGTTTGAAGCAATTGTCCTGATGATGCTCACCGGGCGCCTTGACTCGCGCGAGTTGCCAGACTATTTCAGCGCCACGTTAGCACTCCCCCAAGATGAGTGCTAACCATGTCCGGCGCCGCCGGACGGAGGAACTGTTCTCACCATTCTCATCGAGGAATAAAAAATGGCAAAGTCGAAGTTCCGCCCGCTTCATGACCGCGTGGTCGTTCGTCGGGTCGAATCCGAATCCAAGACCGCGGGCGGGATCATCATTCCCGACACGGCGAAGGAAAAGCCGCAGGAAGGCGAGATCATCGCCGTCGGTTCCGGCGCCCGTGACGAAGCCGGCAAGCTCGTCCCGCTGGACGTCAAGGCCGGCGACCGTATCCTGTTCGGCAAGTGGTCGGGCACCGAAGTCAAGCTCAATGGCGAAGACCTTCTGATCATGAAGGAAGCCGACATTATGGGCATCATCGGCTGAATATCGGCCTCACCCTCATTTAAATCTTCGGGCTCAATCCAAGCCCCTGCCAGGAGCTAAAAATGGCTGCCAAAGACGTAAAATTCTCCCGCGACGCTCGTGAGCGCATGCTGCGCGGCGTCAACATCCTCGCCGACGCGGTGAAGGTCACGCTCGGCCCCAAGGGCCGCAACGTGGTCATCGACAAGTCGTTCGGCGCACCGCGCATTACCAAGGACGGCGTCACCGTCGCCAAGGAAATCGAGCTTGAAGACAAGTTCGAGAACATGGGCGCGCAGATGGTCCGCGAAGTTGCTTCGAAGACCAACGACATCGCCGGCGACGGCACCACGACCGCGACCGTTCTGGCACAGTCGATCGTCCAGGAAGGCCACAAGGCGGTTGCCGCCGGCATGAACCCGATGGACCTCAAGCGCGGCATCGACCTCGCCGTCGCCGACGTCGTCGCGACGCTGATCAAGAACGCCAAGAAGATCAAGACCTCGGAAGAGGTTGCCCAGGTCGGCACCATCGCCGGCAATGGCGACGTTTCGGTCGGCTCGATGATCGCGGAAGCGATGCAGAAGGTCGGCAATGAGGGCGTCATCACCGTCGAGGAAGCCAAGACCGCCGAGACCGAGCTCGAAGTCGTCGAAGGCATGCAGTTCGACCGCGGTTATCTCTCGCCCTACTTCGTCACCAACGCCGAGAAGATGGTTGCGGATCTGGAAGACGCCTACATTCTTCTCCACGAGAAGAAGCTCTCCAACCTGCAGGCCATGCTGCCGATCCTCGAGGCTGTCGTGCAGACCTCGAAGCCGCTGGTCATCATTTCGGAAGACGTCGAGGGCGAGGCCCTGGCCACGCTCGTCGTCAACAAGCTGCGTGGCGGCCTGAAGATCGCCGCCGTCAAGGCGCCTGGCTTCGGTGATCGCCGCAAGGCCATGCTGGAAGACATCGCTATCCTCACCGGTGGCCAGGTCATCTCCGAAGACCTCGGCATCAAGCTCGAGAATGTCGGCCTGAACATGCTCGGCCGCGCCAAGAAGGTGTCGATCTCCAAGGAGAACACCACCATCGTCGACGGCGCCGGCAAGAAGGCCGAGATCCAGGGCCGCGTCGCCCAGATCAAGCAGCAGATCGAGGAGACCACCTCGGACTACGACAAGGAGAAGCTGCAGGAACGTCTCGCCAAGCTGGCGGGCGGCGTTGCCGTCATCCGCGTCGGCGGTGCGACCGAAGTGGAAGTCAAGGAAAAGAAGGACCGCGTCGATGACGCCCTCAACGCGACCCGTGCGGCCGTCGAAGAAGGCATCGTTCCCGGCGGCGGCGTCGCACTGCTGCGCGCTTCGCTGAGCATCAAGGCAACCGGCGCCAACTCCGACCAGACCGCCGGCATCAGCATCGTGCGTCGCGCGCTGCAGGCTCCGGCCCGTCAGATCGCGGCCAACGCCGGTGCGGAAGCATCGATCGTTGCCGGCAAGATCCTGGAGAACAAGGGCGCGACCTTCGGCTACAACGCCCAGACCGGCGAATATGGCGACATGATCGCCATGGGTATCGTCGATCCGGTCAAGGTTGTGCGCACGGCTCTGCAGGACGCGGCCTCGGTCGCCGGCCTGCTGGTCACCACCGAAGCCATGATTGCGGAGGCTCCGAAGAAGGAGTCGGCTGGCGGCGGCATGCCTGGCGGCATGGGCGGCGGCGGCATGGGCGGCATGGGCGGTATGGATTTCTAATCCAACCCATCAGCCTTCATGTACGGAAAGGGCGGCCGAGAGGTCGCCCTTTTTCGTTGATGGGACGGAGGATGAGAGGCGGTCCGATTCCAAAGCAAGCGGAAGCATACCCCTGACCGTTTCTTCGGCGTCGGCGCAGAACGTGAATTGCAGAGCTGGAGCGTCGGCCCTTCGGCAGGGCTCCGCGCTGGCCTCGATGCCGTGGAAGCGCGAAACGTCAATGCGCCGTGACTGCGATCTCTTTCGCCGGCAATGCCCCCTCAATCAGCGCCGCGACCTCATCGGCTACCGCCAGCACCGGGGCGCGGTCGCGGGTGGCGCGTGCGATCACCATCAGCCCTTCCAGCGATGATTCGACCAGCAGCGCCAGCGCGTGCGCGCGGCGCTCGGGCACCCCTGCCCTGACGAAGGCCGCCCTGAGCAGGCCTATCCATTGCTCGAAGGCCGACCGGCACAACTCAGCCAACTCCGGCATGTCGGTCGGCGAATCCAACACCACGGGCGCGATCGGGCAACCGAGCGTGAACTGGTTGTCTTCCAGCATGCGCGCGACCGATTGGTAGATGTGGTGGACCGCCACCGCCGGATCTTTTTCGGCAGCGAGCGCGGCGTCCAGCCTCTGCGTCACATCGGCGACGCTATCGCGCGTAACCTCGACGACCAGCTGATCCTTGCCGCCCGGAAAGTGGAAGTAGAGCGAGCCCCTTGGTGCACCTGAGGCACTCAATATGTCGTTGAGCGACGTGCCGTGGTAGCCGCGCTGCCTCAGCAGCAGCGCCGTTGTCTCGAGTATGCGGATGCGGGTGTCGTTCGCCATGTCAACCTCTGTCAGGAACGAGCATTATAGGCCTTGCCTCGAATATGACAACCGGTCTATATAATATGTAGATCAGTCTATATATCAGCGAGGGGCGAATGCGTAGTTATCGTCTTAAAGGAACCGGCGTGACCAAGTGCCTGGTGATGCGCGACGGGACGCAGCCGACGCCGAAGCCGCACGAGATCGTCGTGCGTGTCCGCGCCACATCGCTCAACCGCCGCGATACGATGATCCTCAACGGCACCTATCCGCTGACGCCGCGCCAAGGCGTTATCCCGCTGAGCGACGGTGCCGGGGAAGTCGTTGCCGTCGGAGATGCCGTCACCCGCTTTGCCGCCGGCGACCGCATCACCGGCAGCTATTTTGCACGCTGGATTGATGGCCGCATAAATGCCGGGCTGATCGACCAGCTTGGCTGCACGCTGGACGGGATGCTGACTGAATACGCGGTGCTCGACGAGCAATGGGCCGTGTGGCTTCCCGATCATCTCGACTGGCATCAAGCGGCGACACTGACCTGTGCCGGCCTGACCGCTTGGAATGCCGTGACGGCGGCCGAGATGCCGAAGCCCGGGCAGTGGGTTCTGGTCATCGGTTCAGGTGGCGTCGCGCTGTTTGCGCTGCAATTCGCCAAGCTGCTCGGCTGCCGGGTCGTGGCCGTCAGCTCGCGCGGCGAGAAGCTGGACCGGCTGCGGGCGCTGGGCGCCGACCTCGTCGTCTCGACGGCCGACATGCCGGAATGGGGTGCAGCTGTGCGCGAGCAAACCGGTGGCATCGACCTCGTCGTCGAGACCGGCGGCCCGCCGACCTTCGCGCAATCGATGATCGCCTGCGCGCTTTACGGGCGCATCGTGCTTCTCACCATACAGGATGCGAAAGGCGGGACGGTGCAGATCCCCGGCCCGGTCTACCAGCGCAGCCTCGCCACCATCAGCCGCCTCTTCGTCGGCAATCGCACCAACCTCGAAGCCATGCTGCGCGCCATCTCGGTGCATCGGCTTAAGCCTGTCATCGACAAGGTGTTCGCCTTCGACGAGGCCCAAGACGCCTACCGTTATTTCCAGCAAGGCGACGTCTTCGGGAAAGTGGTCGTCGACGGCGCCTGACTGGTTCGCCCCCAAAATCTGATCGACCCCCTCAAATCAAAGGAGAGACACAATGACCATTCGTGAAGCAGAGGCCCAATGGCAGGGATCGTTGAAAGAAGGTTCGGGCCGGCTGAGGCTAGGCAGCGGCGTATTCGAAGGCGCCTACTCCTTCCCGTCGCGTTTCGAGAACGGTCCCGGCACCAACCCGGAGGAATTGATCGCGGCGGCGCATGCCGGCTGCTTCTCGATGGCGCTGAGCGCCATCCTGGGCCGCGAAGGTTATACTCCCGCACGCATTCACACGATCGCGAAAGCGCATCTCGGCGCCACCGCGGCCGGACCGACGATCACCCGTATCGAGTTGGAGACGGAGGCAAGCGTGGCCGGGCTGGCTGCCGGGGATTTCGAGCGGCTGGCGCAGACGGCCAAGAAGAGCTGCCTCGTGTCGCGGGCGCTGGCCGGCGTCGCGGCGATCACGCTCAAGGCCCGCCTCGTCGAAACCGTTGCTGATCACTGAAGGGAAGGAATATCCAATGACACAGGAACTCATCATCGACATCGCCGCGGCCAAACGCTCCGCCGAGACGGCCGAGATCATGCGGCGCTACAACGACGTCTTCAGCGCCACGACCCGTCGGCGCTCGACGATCTGGTGGCGGAAGATTGCGTGATCGAGAACACCACGCCGGCCCCGGACGGCGCCCGCCGCATCGGCAAGGGCGCCTGCGTCGAACTGTGGTCGGCGATCGCGACCGGACCCGGCACGCGCTTCGACATCGAAGAAACCTTCGTCGCCGGCGACCGGGCAACGATCCGCTGGCGCTACTGGATGGCCGACGGCAATTCGCTGCGAGGCGTCAACCTGATGCGCGTCGAGGGCGGTCGGATCGTCGAGGCCATGGGCTACGTGAAGGGTTAGGTTTGCGCTGCCCGCGATCTTTCCTGTCTACCGGTCCGCCAGCGCCAGTTTGGCGCCGAGCATGACAAAGGCACCGGCGAAGGTGCGGCGCATCCAGGCCAGCACCTTTGGCCGCGACACGACATGGCTGCGGATCGACGCCGCGAAGATGCCGTAGCCGACAAAGACCACGAAGGTGAGCAGCATGAAGACGCTGCTGAGCTCCAGCATCTTCGACAGCGCATGCGATTCGGTGGTGCTGACGAATTGCGGCAGGAAGGCAAAGAAGAAGATCGACAGCTTCGGATTGAGGATGTTGATGAGGATGCCCGAAGTGATCACTTTGCCGGCCGAGCGCGGCGCGACATTTTCGTCGACGCTCAGGCCGCCCTTCTCCTTCAGCGTGTTCCAGGCCATGTAGAGCAGGTAGGCGACGCCGAGATATTTCAGCGTCTCGAAGGCGACGGCGCTGGTGTGCAGCAGAGCCGCGAGGCCGGTGATGGCGGCCGCCATATGCGGAATGATGCCGAGCGTGCAGCCGAAAGCGGCAATGATGCTGGCACGCGCACCACGCGAAAGCCCGGCGCTCAGCGTATAGAGAACGCCAGTGCCGGGCGAAGCCACGACAATCAGCGACGTCAACAGGAATTCGATGCTCACAGATGGTCTCCCGGTGCTGGCCCTGCCGCCGGCAGCGTAATCAGCGAAACGTGCGGGCACAAGCCAGCCTGAGAGCCTATCCGCATTCAGATCATGCTATTGGCGTGCAGCTTGCTATCCGCGATGGGCTGCCGAACTTCCCAGTGTTCGACTAGCTTACTCTCGTTCAGCCTGAAAATGTCGACGATGGCCAAGCCCTCCTCTTCGGGTTCGCGTTTTGCGTGCATGTGCACGATGACGAAATCCCCTTCGGCAAAAATCCGCTTCACCTCTCCCCTCACGAGGGGAAATGACTGTTTGAGCTGCTGCAGATAGGCTTTGAAGCCGTCCGCACCATCCGCAATGTTCGGATTATGTTGGATGTAGCGTTCGCCAAAATGCATCGAAGCAGCTTCGATGTTGCCCTGGTTTACTGCTTTGTCGATGAAGTCCAGGACGATCGTCTTGTTGGTCTCGAGCGAATTATAACTCTTGGCTGTAACTGGATTTGATGGTTCGTCACGCATGTTTTGCTCCGTGAGGTGCCTGCTTCTGCCTGGTGTGAACAGGAGCGTCCGCACGCCGACATTGCCAACATAATCAGCCACGCTTGTGAGATGGTCGATATGCCATTCCGCTAGATTCTTATCCAATCGTCTAATATCGTTGTCCGATTCATCATCGGAGGATGGTTCTCATGGATGCCTTGTCCGAAGTTCTTGCTTCGCTGAGATTTGGCAGCGCCATGATCGGCAGCGCGACCCTGCATCGGCCATGGGGTATTTCGGTCGATCCGATAAGGAATGCCGCCATCCACGTCATACAGAACGGCGAATGCTGGCTGCGGCTAGCCGGTGAAAAGGAGCCGATCCGCTTAGGCGAGGGAGACGTCATCCTTGTCGCGAGCGGTATCGGGCATGCCCTTTGCAATCCGGCGGATGCACCGACGGCATCGATATCCGCCGTCCTTTCCGCAAATCGGAGCGGACTGGAACCGAAAAGCGAGAGCGGCGCGACAACTCTTCTTTGTGCGAGATATTCACTCGACGGCGTCGGACCATATCCGATGGTTTCGCTGCTTCCACCGCTGATCCATTTGACCCGAAATCAGATCGACACCAGCGAGCCGCTGCGGCTTGCCCTGGAACTTCTGCAGGTCGAAGCAAAAAGCAATCTCGGCGGTCACGACATTGTCGCCCCACGTCTTCTCGACAGCACGTTGATCTTCTTATTGCGTGCCTGGATAGAACATCAGCCTCTCGGAACAGGCGGATGGTTTGGCGCCTTACGCGATAAAGGCATTGCGCAGGCTTTGCGCCTGATCCACGAGCGGCCGGATGGTCCCTGGACTATCGCTTCCCTTGCCAGCGGCGCGGCACAGTCCCGGGCCACCTTCGCGCGTCGCTTCGCTCAACTCGTGGGACAGCCGCCGCTGTCCTATGTGACTCGATGGCGGATGAACCTTGCCGCCAAGGCTCTGCGGGAAACGAACCAGAACATTGGCGAGATCGGGCGCGCCGTCGGATATGAATCGGTGCCGTCGTTCTCACAGGCATTCAAACGGTTGACCGGACGATCGCCCGGCCTCTACCGCAGCGACTTTCGCTCATCTGACTGAAGAATTTCAAAACTGCCCGAGGGCCGTCACTACACCACCGGCAGTCCGTGAGCCAGGCGCGCCATCAGGCAGTCGTCATCGCCCGGCATGCAGGCGCGGCAGACGTCGGGACGGATCTCGTAGATGCCGCAGGCGGTCGACTTGCCGACCTCGCCGCACAGTGCCGAACAGCGCGCGCCGTCGCAGCGCATGCCGGCTTCATCGGCAGCCACGTATTTTTGCGGGACAAGGTCGAGCTGCGCGTCATCCTCGGTTGAAAAGCGCGGCCATCTTGACGAGTAGGCGCAGCAGGCGCCACAGGTCTGGCAATCGAAGGCAACCGGATCGGCGCCCTCTTGTGGCGACAAAAAATCCTCTGCGACCGCCAGGGCAAGCAGCCTTGGCGCAGATTTCCGGCCGGCATTTTGCTGCAAGGGTGCTATTTCTTCTTCGGCTTGCGCGGCGGTGCTTCGGCCGGCGACCTGAACAGATCGGTACCCGCTTCGGCGGCTTCACCGGTTTTTGGTGCGGCGGCCGGCTTGGCCGGCTTCACGGCGGCAGCAGGCGCGGCCGGCTGGCCCTTGGCGGAAAACTTGATTGCCATATCAATCCTCGTCAGAGAAACGCGATGATGGCGCATTCGGATTGCGAAGGCGGCCGATGAGCGCCGAAACGGCCGTGATGTTCATTTCTTCGGGCGACCAGTTCCTGGCTTCCTCGATGTGCCGGGGCGCCAGCTCGCGATGCGTGCTGCCGCTGTAGGCGGCGTCCGGATAGGTCACGCGCTCGTGCGTCTTGGCGTTTTCCCGGACGTATTCGATCAGATAATTGGGGCATTCGGCACGGCCGCGCACGCCGAGCCGCACCTGGGCATCGCCGTGGACACGCCGGCAGCGCTCGAGCTTTTCGAGCACGCGCCGGACATATTCGACCGGCTTGTCGAGTTCACCCACGACATCGGCGATGGTCGAATCGGCGGTGATCGCCTTTTGAGGCACGCGTTTGGTGGCCATCAGCGTTTGCCCGCGCGTTTCGGCGAGGCCGCGAGCGCAACCGCTGCCATGTCATCGGCTTCCTTTTCCAGGCGCAGTTCGCGCAGCCGCGCGGTCTTGGCTTCGCGCGCCTGGCTGACGGCATCCCGTTCGGAATTGATGCGGTCGAGCGACATCGACTGGGTCCGCGTCTTGCTAAAAATGGATTCGGCCTGGTCGCGGGGTCTTTTTGAAGTTGCGGTCAAGGTCTTTCTCCCGGTTCGGAGCGCGCCGCCGAAAAGTGGCGAGATTGGTCTTTCGGCCAGGATCCCGCACAAAGCAATACGGCAGCCGGTTTCAAATTGCTGGAACGTCCTCAGAGACCGTTTGGAAATTCTACTCTGACGGCCGTCTGATGGCCGTCAGAGCGAATTTCGAAACAGCCTCTTAGCACGTCCGGGCCGTCGAGCAGCGCTCTTTCGGCGGTCGAAGCGCAAAAATGAAAAAGGCCAGGCACCGCCTGACCTTCCATGAGAGCGCCCGCGCATCCCGAGAGACGCGCAAAGAAACGTTCTTCTCATGCGCATGAGCGGGGGCTTAACCTCCCCGCGACCATGCGCTGGAATTGCCATTCACCGGTGCCAGTACATCCGTGGTCACCGGTGAGGCTGAATTCCGTTTTAGGCCGCCTTCAACTGGTCGGCGGACATCTTGCCCGACTTGTTGTCGCGGACCATCTCGTAGCCAAGCTTCTGGCCCTCGACGATGTCGCGCATTCCGGCGCGCTCGACGGCTGAGATGTGGACAAAAACGTCGGCAGAACCGTCGTCAGGCTGAATAAAACCAAAACCCTTGGTGGCGTTGAACCATTTAACTGTGCCTGTGCTCATAACGAACCCTTTCCATGGCAAATATTCGTTCGCCGTCATGCGGATGCACAACAACGTTTGTCTCGATTTTGATGGGGAAGTTCGTCAAAGGCGCGCCTCGGCACGCGGATAACAAAAGTCGGTCAAACAAACATCGACAAAATTCTTGTAGACTTCTTTGCGCGCTGTGTCAATTTTTTGATTTGCAACACTCGTGGAGATGCGCGGCGGCGGCAAATACGACAGCGAAAACCGGGCTATTGCCCGCCGAAAAAACCACTTAGCCGGGAACCATTTTGGCGCCGGAGCATTTTTTCGGTGTCGAACGCCGTTCTCGAAAGAGCGATCTTGAGAAAAGGCGGACGACCACCAGGACGCCCCCCGCGCAGATAAAAGGCACGAGGGGCGTTCCTGTGTGATGCGACCATTCGCGCCGCCGCCCCCTGCTCCTCACACCATGCCGCGACTGAGCCCGCCATCCACCGGCAAAGCCACGCCGGTAATATAGGCGGCGGCGTCGCTGGCCAGGAATGCTGCAACCGCACCGAATTCGGCGGGAGTGCCGTAGCGCTTTGCCGGGATATCGGCCTGACTCTCGGCGGCGATCACGGCAGCGTCGACACCCCTGTCGGCGGCGTCCATGGCGTCGAACTGTTTGGTCCGGTCCGTCGCAAAACGGCCAGGCAGCAACAGGTTGACGGTAACGCCGTCCGCCGCCACTTCGCCGGCCAGCGTCTTGGCCCACCCGGCGAGCGACGCACGCAGCGCATTCGAAGCGGTAAGGCCCGGGATCGGCTCACGGATGGAAGTCGAGGAAACGGCGATGATGCGTCCCCAGCGCCGCGCCCGCATGCCTGGCAGGAAAGAAATGGCAACGCGCATCTGGCTCAGCACCATGCTGGTGAACTGCTTCTCCCAGACGCTCGCATCGAAGACGCTAGCCGCGAAGGGCGGCGGGCCGCCGCCATTGAGCAGGACGATGTCGATCCGCTGATGCTCGTCCTCGACGGCATGGATCAGCCGGGAGACGCTGTCGTGGTCGGAGAGGTCGGCGCTGAAGGTCGAGCAGATGTGGCCGGCGGCCTCGATCGCGCGCCGCGCCACATCCAGGTTCGCCTCCCCTCGTCCGACCAGGTGATCTCGGCGCCTTTCGCCGCGAGCGCTTCGGCAACGCCGAAACCGAGGCCCTTGCCTCCGCCGAGAACAAGCGCCCTCCGCCCCTCAAGATTTGCATCCATCAAGCCAAGCCTCCTGCTGGTTTCACTGGCTATTTCGAGCGACTTCCCTAGCGGACATGCACGATAGCGTCGGCTTCGACCGGAACATTGGCCGGCAAGCCGGCCATGCCGAGCGAGCAGCGGGCGTGCTCGCCACGCTCGCCGAAAACATGGAGCAGAAATTCGGATGCTCCGTTGCCGACCTCCGAATAGGCCGAAAAGCCGGCCGTCGCATTCACATAGACGGTCAGCTTGGCGAATTTCACGACACGGTCGAGATTGCCGTCCAGTTCCTTGTCCAGCCAATAGACGATGTTGGCCGCGCAGAGCCGGGCGGCGTTCTGCGCAGCAGCCAGATCGATCTCTCTGCCGACCTGGCCGATCGCGGCGATCTCCTGCGCGATCTCGGGAATCTGACCGGAGACATAGACGATGTCGGCGACCCGAACCGTCGGCGAGAACGGCAAAGCAGGCCGCTCGAGCGACGGCCAGGCGACACCGAACTCCTCAAATCTTCTTCTGTAGGACAAGGTGGCTGCTCCTGTTTCCGTTGGTGCGAGTGGACCTTGAATTCAGATCGGGCTTTCGGATAGCCTGATAGTGCTGACACAGCTATCAGGAATTCTTATGACCGGAGATATCGACGTCAGGCTGCTGCGCGCCTTCGTCACCGTGGCCGATACGGGAACGGTGAGCCGGGCGGCCGATCGACTTGCCCGCACCCAGGCGGCGGTGAGCATGCAGCTTCAGCGCCTCGAGGGTGAAGTCGGCGCCGAGCTGCTGCGCCGTTCGCCGCGCGGCGTGACGCTGACCGAGGCCGGCGAGATCCTGCTCGCCTTCGCCCGCAAGGCCATCGCGATCGGCGACGATGCCAGGCGCGAGATAGAAGGCCGCAGGCTGGTCGGCCGTGTCCGGCTGGGCATCATCGAGGATTTGGCGGTGACACGGCTGCCGCTGATCATTGCCGACTTCCGCCGCCGGCATCCTTCCGTGGAGATCGAGCTGACATCGGCCAGCAGCGCCGATCTCAGCAAGTCGCTGGGCGAAGGAAAATGCGACATCGTCATGGCCGATCCGGCGCGCTTCACAAAGGCGCCGCGAGGTCATCTGTCACGACAGCTGGTCTGGGCGGCAAGCCGCATGATCGAGATCGATGACGAGGTCGAGCTTCCGCTGGTCATCTTCGAAGGCGCCTGCTCCTGGCAGGACAGAATGCTGGCCTCGCTCGCCGAGGCCGGGCTCGGCTGGAAGATCGGCTGCCGCGTGTCGACTTTCGCGACGCTGATCTCGGCGCTGAGGGCCGGGCTTGGCATCGGCCTTCTGCTGCAGGAAGGACTGCCGCCCGACTGCCAAAGCCTCAACGGACGCTTCAACCTGCCGCCGGCGCCGATGGCGGATTTCGGCGTCTATCTTGCGAGGGACCCGTCCCGGCTGGTCGAGGAGTGTGGCGATTTCCTGCGGGCGGGATTCGAAGTCTAACGAAACGATCCGACGTCATTCACCGTTCCTGGTCGGTCGGGCGGATGACGATCTCGTTGACGTTGACGTGCGCCGGCTGGCTCACGGCGTAGAGAATGGCCGCGGCGATGTCCTCAGCGGCCAGCGCCTCCATGGCGGCGAGCCGCTGGTCGAGCCCAGTCTTCGCCGCCGGATTGGTGATATGGGCGCCGAGCTCGGTGCGCACCAGGCCGGGTTCGATGACGGTGACGCGAACCTTGTCGGAATAGACTTCGCGGCGCAGCGATTCGGAAAAGCCGACGACGCCGAACTTGGTTGCGGCATAGCCGCTGGCGCCGGGATTGGCGACGCGGCCGGCGACCGACGAGACATTGACGATGTGACCCTTGGCGGCCCTGAGATGCGGCAGCGCCGCTTTGGTGACACCCATCAGCGCCAGCAGGTTGAGCTCGACCATGCGGCGCCAGTCATCGAGCACCGCCTCGGCGGCCGGCGACAGAAGCATCACCCCGGCATTGTTGACGAGGATGTCGAGGCGGCCCCATTCGGCGACAACCTTGTCGACCATGGCGGTGACATCGTCGTTGCTGGTGACGTCGGCCGCGATACGGAGTGCCGTGCCGCCGGCCTTTTCGATACGCGCGGCCAGCGCTTCGAGGCGATCGGCGCGGCGGGCGGCAATCGCCACCTTTGCCCCGGCGGCCGCCAGCGCCACAGCGGTTGCCTCGCCGATGCCCGACGAGGCGCCGGTGACAAGCGCGACCTTGCCGGCCAGTGCGGAAGAAACAGCTGTCATTGTGAAGTCTCCAAAGCCCCTGCCCGATCTTCAGATAGGCCGCGGGCCGCGAAGTGGAAGACCAGCTCGCCGGTTGCTCGGCTCATTCGTCGGGGCCGGGCTCCGGCCATGGCTCCTTCGCCGCCTCCGCATACCAGTGGCGCATCGCCGGCATCGAAAGCACGGCGTCGACATAGGCGCGGGTGTCGGGCGCCAGCGTGCCGCCATAGGTGTCGAAGCGGGTGACGACCGGCGCGTACATGGCGTCGGCCGCGGTGAAATGGCCAAACAGGAACGGCCCGCCTTTGCCGTATTTTTCCCGGCATTGCCGCCACAGATCCTCGATGCGCGCCCGTTGCGCCTCACCTTCGGCGTCGAGCGGCTTGTGGCCTTTTGGCCGGCGCAAATTCATCGGCCAGCCATAGCGGACCTCGCGAAAGCCGGAATGCATCTCTGTCGCCGCCGAGCGGGCGTGCGCGCGAGCGCCGATATCGGCCGGCCAGAGCTTCTTATCGGGAAACAGGTCGGCAAGATATTCAAGGATGGCAAGGGTTTCCCAGACGATCCGGACCTCGCCAGCCGGCAGCCGATGGTTCAGCACCGGCACCTGGCCGGTCGGCGATATCCTGGCCAGATTGGCCGCGGTCTCGGGCGTGCGCAGGCGCACAAGACCTTCCTCGAACGGGATGTCCAGGTGCTTCATCGCCAGCCATGGCCTCAGTGACCACGATGAAAAACACTTGTTGCCGATGAAGAGCGTGAATTCAGCCATTGTCCCTCCGGCCCTGTCTGTTCGGGCGTTCTGGTGCACCCTATCCTGTCGGCTTCGCGGCCGGAAGCTATCCCAACTCGACCGGCCGAACCCGGAACCTAAGCGACCCGCGACCGTTTCTCCAGGCGAACGGTTCAGGAGATGCGCGATGGTGAACAAGGATCAGGTGGCAGGCGTCGCCAAGCAAGCCAAGGGCTCGGTCAAGCAGGCCGCCGGCAAGGCCACCGGCAACAGACGCAGCGAGGCCGAAGGCAACGTCGACAAGGCGACCGGCAAGATCCAGAAGGCTTACGACGACGTGAAGGACAAGGTGAAGAAGGCGCTTTGACGCCTGCCCTTCGCAAACCAGGAAAAAGGCGGCTCGGCCGCCTTTTTTTGCGCCGTCTCTTACCCGTCAGAAAGTCAGGCTTTTGCTGTACGCATTGGTGAAGGTGACCTCGCCATGATCTCCGGCGGCTTCGCCCAGCACCACATCCATGCTGTTTCCGGTCACCCGCGCCAACGCAAAGCCGCCCATGAAGGCGGCCTTCGGCTTGAACAAATCAAGCCCGTCACGGTGGTAGATCATCGGCGTCGCGTGCTGGTGGCCATGGAAGATGCCGACGACATTGTAGCCTTTCAGCACGGCCAGCAGCGCCTGCCTGTCGACTTCGCTCCACCAATGCGGCGGACCCGTGCCGCTGTCGTCGAAGGTTCTCTCGGCGGCGTCCCATCTTTCGATCGAAAAAGTATCCCAGCCATAATGCTGGAACAGGATGACCGGGCGGCCGTCGCCGGCATAGGTGGCAAGGTCCTGCTTCAGCCATGGCAGGCTGCTGGCGGCGCCATGGCCGGTATCGCCGGCAAAACGGTGCGTCTGGACAAGATGCAGACCGCCCCAATCCCATGAATAGCAGTCAGTCTCGACGTCGTAGTCGGTCGCCGGCGCAGGCGGCTTGAAGAACACGCCGGGGCGGTGGTTGACCTCGACATAGTCGCGCATTTCGCGGCGGTACCAATCGACATGCGAGCGCGGGCCGTTCTGGTCGAGGTCGTGGTTGCCAAGGCCGACATAGACCGGCATGTGCACGCGGTCGGGGCCGACGCCCTGCTGGTAGCGCTGGCTGAACTGAAGCAGCTGCGTGCCCTCGCTGGGCTGGGTGATCTGGCCGCCGCCGTCGTCGGTGATGTCGCCGCCGACGACGAGGCCGAGCGGCGTGCTGATTTTGCCCGTCGAGCGCAGGCCGGTGGCAACGCCATCGATTTCGGCCGGCCATTGTCTGTCACCGACGCCGTTGAGTGCGGCGACATTGCGCAGCAAGGCAGCGTCAGTCTTGCCCTCCTGCTCGCAATGCGGGCTCAATCCGTTCGCCATTCGGCAGGCATGGACATCAGCGATAAACAGGAAGGTGGCGTCGATCGGCGGGATGCGCTGCCCGGTCTGGCCGAAGGCCGGGCGCGAAACGGCGCCGGCCACGGCAAGGGCCGCTGCCTGCATCAGGAAGCTGCGCCGGGAAACCGGTGGGGCGGGAATGCGATGCATCATGCGCTAAAATTCAGCACGACGCGGATCGGCAGTCCAGTTGCTCGCAAAGTATGTCGACACGTTCTCCCAGGTCTGGCATTGCTTTCGGCATTCAACTTGCGCGGGCAGAGGAGGACGGCATGAAAACTGCATCCATCGGCATGACAATGGCCATTCTGGCGGTGACGAGCGCAGCGCATGGCGCCGAGTGCATCGACGTCAAATCGGCCAAGGCCGGCTTCATTCTCGAAAGGCCTGGCATCCACAGCGAATTTCGACCGGCAGCGGGCGGAATGGTGGCCGTTGCCAACAAATACCAGTCGCAATCGCCGCAGTCGCAGTACCTGTTCGGCGGACTGATCGAGGTGTTTCGCGACAGCAGCACGGGGCAGCTGGCGATGATCCCGTTTTCCGATCTCAGGAAGGTGTTCCCGCTGAAGGCGGGGGCTAAGAACAAGATCGTGTTTGCCCGCCTCGCACCGAACAAGCCGCCGAAGGGCACCGAGACGCTGGAGATCAACGTCAAGGGCAAGGAGACGTTCAGCCTGGGTGAATGCAAATACTCCGTGCTCGCGGTCAAGCAGACGATCAGGAGCGAGGCCGGCGAGACGCGGGACGAGTTTACCGCGCTTTACGCACCCGACTTGCAGGCAGTTGTGGCCAGGCGCTATGACGAGGGCACCAGCGCCGAAAGCGTGGTCGGCTACGAGCTGATCAAGCCGCTGCCGAATTAAGAGCTCGGCCTCCCCCACCTCGGTCACAGTGAGCGACGGCGGCGCCTCTGTCCTGCCGGCGTCAAGGGGCTTTGTGCAGTATCCTGCGACGTCGCCTCGTGACTCCCTGTTCCAAGGCCATCAGGCAGTCGCGCAGCACTCTTGTGTCCTGTGCGGTCTTGGCCATCGACATGGCGCCGGAATAGGTGGCGACGGCGAGCGCTGCGAAGCGCTGCGGATCGGTGCCCTGCTCCCGGCCCGCCTGCTGGTCGGCCCTGATCTTGTCGGCAATCGCCTGACGCCAGGCCGAAAAAATGTCGGCAAGGGCAATGCGGAAATCCGGATCGGCAAGCGACAGTTCGTGCGCCAGATTGTTGAGCGGGCAGCCGCGCACGAATCCCTGCTGCTCCAGCTCCGCCGCGACGGCCGCGAACACGGCGCGCACGCCCTCCCGCGCCGAGCCGGCCCTCCGCACCGGCGCGATCCATGTGTCTTCGACGGCGGCGGCGACCCGCTCTTCGATGACTGCTAGCGCCAGCGCCTTCTTGGTCGCGAAATGGTGGTGCAGCGCGCCGCCGGTGACGCCCGCCGTCGCCATCAGGTCGCCCATGCTGGAGGCGTGATAGCCGCGTGCCTGAAACGCCTCTTCGGCGACATCGAGCACCTTTTTGCGCATGCCTTCGGGGTCATTGGTGCGTTTTTTAGCCCGCGCCTTTGGGCGGGCTGTGGTCTCTGCTGACATTTCCACACGATAGCAGATTGACAAAACAGGACAACCGGTCTGTTTTGTAAAACAGGATGACTGTCCTGTTTTTGAGATCGAGCGATGAACCTGCCTTTGAATGCCGCGCCTAAATCCGATCTGCTCGCCTCGCCCGTCGTCGAACTTCGGCAATACACGCTGAAACCTGGCCGACGCGAGACGCTGATCGGCATCTTCGACAATCATTTGATCGAGGGCCAGGAAACTGCGGGGATGACCATCATCGGCCAGTTCCGCGACCTCGACCGGCCAGATATGTTCGTCTGGTTGCGCGGCTTCGACGGCATGATCGCGCGGAAGCATGCGCTGGCCGCCTTCTATGACGGGCCGGTCTGGGCGGCCTGGCGCAACGCCGCCAACGCCACGATGATCGATTCCGACGACGTGCTGCTGCTGAAGTCGGCTTGGCCGGGCGCCGGCCTCGATCTCTCGGGATCGCAGCGGGCAACCCTGCCGGATCTCGAAAAGCCGAGCGCAAGCAGCGATTTGCAGGCAATTGTTGTCATCAGGATTCATCATTTGCAACCGGGCCTGGAAGCCCGTTTCGCCAACGACTTCCAGACCGCGGCCCTTCCGGTGCTCGCCGCATTTGGCGCGTCGCCGCTCGCCGCCTTCGTTACCGAACATGCCGAAAACAGCTTTCCGCGGCTGCCGGTGCGAGCCGGCGAAAACGTCTTCATCAGCATCACGGGTTTCGACAGCACCGAAGCGCATGCCCGCCATGAGGCAGCCTTGGCTGCCTTCCCGAGATGGCAGAAATTGGAGCAGGCCGCGCGGTGGGAATTCGCCAGGCCCGTGGAGGTTCTGCGCCTGGCGCCGACGGCGCGATCGCTGCTCGGACAGCCAACGCCGGCGTGACCAACG
This sequence comes from Mesorhizobium sp. M1163, assembly GCF_040318415.1. Classification (NCBI taxonomy): domain Bacteria; kingdom Pseudomonadati; phylum Pseudomonadota; class Alphaproteobacteria; order Hyphomicrobiales; family Phyllobacteriaceae; genus Mesorhizobium; species Mesorhizobium sp. M1163. Next base: position 61,106 of record NZ_JAMYMF010000019.1, read on the forward strand.
CCGTTGAAAGCCACCTATGTGCACTGAACCCTCTGTCTAGTTCACGCCTAAAAATGCCTGGCATAGATCACCTGGTAACGCGTGGTCCATGCGGTTGCCTGCTCCAGGTCAAGGCAAACGCGCAGCAGCCGGTGATCCTCGTTCTTGCGGCCAATGAGCTGGATGCCAATCGGCAGGCCGTCTTTCGACTGGAAAAGCGGCAGGCTGGCGGCCGGTTGGCCGGTGACGTTGAAGATTTCGGTGAAAGGCGCAAAGCCGTAGGCCCGGCTCGCCCAAGCCCCGTAATCGAAGAGAGCACCATCGCCATGGATGGCGCCAAGCCGGGGCGTAAGCTCGGCCGTCGTCGGCGTCATGATCAGGTCGAACCCATCGAACGCCATCGCCATCGCCAGCGAAGCGCTGTGCACATGGTCCTGCGCCCTGAGATAATCGGCGGCCGAAGACCGCCGAAAACAGTCGAGCGCGTGACGAGTCAGGCTTTCGATTTCGCCGGCCTCCGGCATCCGCCCGATCTCATCGGCGCGCTCGTCAACCAGCCGCGCGACCTCCGACATCCAGAAGATGCTCCAGTCCGCTTCGGCGCTGGCTTCCCGCGGGAAACGCGCCTCTGTGACTTCGTGCCCCCTGTCCTCGAGGAGGATCATGGCTTCCTGGAATTTTGCCCCGATCTCGGACGCGACGGGCGTGCCGTCCGGCCGGTGCGCCAGGCACGCGACGCGCAGACGCTCGCCGGGCGAAGACAGCCAGTCCAGGTAGGACGGCACCGATTTGGACACGGAGTAAGGCGCTCCTTGCTCTGGACCGGCAGTCATGTCCAGCATGGCGGCGCTGTCGCGAACGGTGCGGGACAGGACATTGTCGGCGTAGAGTCCGGCGCCGACCTGACCTCGACCAGGCCCGACAGGCGTGAGCCCGCGCGACGGCTTCATGCCGAACACGCCGCAACAGGCAGCCGGCACCCGGATCGATCCGCCGATATCGGAACCGTGGGCGACCGGCACCATGCCGCTCGCCACCGCGGCAGCAGCTCCGCCGCTTGAGCCGCCCGCCGTCAGCGAAGGATCCCAAGGGTTCGAGGTGGGGCCGCGAAAGCTGGGTTCGGTGACGAAGTCATTGGCGAATTCAGGCGTGTTTGTCTTGCCCAGCAAGATCAGACCGGCGGCCCGCCAGCGCCGGACGATCTCGCTGTCGGGTTTCGGCGCGGCATCCTTGAAGTAGAGCGACGAGTGCGTCGTCGGCCACTCCCGTACATTGACGCCGGTGTCCTTGACCAGGAAAGGAATGCCGGCGAGTGCGGCGTGCCGGTTGCAGCTTGCCGCTGCGGAAAGCGCCCGGTCCGCATCGATCAGTGTCACGGCATTGATGGCGGGATTGATGCTTTGGATTGCTTCGATAGCCGCCTCGACGACCTCGACAACGGACAGTTCGCCCGAACGAACGTGCCCGGCCAGGGCGACGGCATCCAACGCCACATATTCGGAAAGGTTCATGACTGCTCTCAGCCCGGACTGCCGGTCGCGTCGGCCGTCGACTGGGATCCAGCTTTACTCCGGACCTTGAAATATCGGGCGATGGCTGCCGCGACCAATGCCGGATCCTCCCAGTGCGGGTTATGCCCGCACCGCACCGCGCCCACGAACTCGGCGGCAGGGATTTCTTCGAGGAGCCGCTGTTGGTGCGTTTCGTCGAAGAGCAGGTCGCGCCCGCCAGCAATGACAAGCGCCGGCAGGCGCAGCGTACGCGCCTTGTCGGTAAGATCGACGCGCCGAACCTGCTCCAGGATTGCTCGCCAAAGTGCCGCCGGCATGGCTGACGCCTCCTTTGCAACCATGGTCAGGAAGTCCGCTGGAACCTCGGCCTCGCAGGCATGCCAATAGTCATAGAACGGATCGGCCGGCGATATCGGGTCTCGAAGTGCCCGCACACCAATGGTCATCGGGTGATCCTCACCGATCTGCGGCCGCACCGTTCCGGCCATCAGCACCAGGCCGCCAATCATCTCGGGATAGCGCGCTGCTGCCTCGATCGCCACCATACTGCCCAAGGAATGCCCGACCAGAACCGGCCGCTCGAGGCGCAACCGCTCGATCAAACTCACCACATCTTCCGCGAAATCCGCTGACGCGAAGCCGCGTGTCCCGGCCGGCGAGGCGCCATGCCCGCGCAGGTCTGGGATGATAAGCCGGCGCCCGGCGAGATGCGGCGCCAGCAAGGAGAAGCTGCGGCTCGTGTCGGAGAAGCCGTGCACCAGCACCAGCGCGGGCTCCTGCCCGGCGATTTCGACGCAGGCCGTTTCAGTGCAGCCGGCACCGACCTTGCGCTTGCGGCCGTTCCAGCCAGCCTGATCGACCGATATCAAAGGCCGAGCTGCTGCTTGACCGCGTCGAGCGCGGGCTTGCCATCGAATGTGGTGACACCGGCAAGCCAGGCGCCGAGCCTATCCGGATTCCCTTTGATGGCCTTCAGGCCGGCTTCCTCCGGCTTCAGGCCGTCATTGATGAGATAGCCCATGCCGAGATTTTCGAAATCGATGTCGAAGGCGAGGTTCTTCAGCAACTGCCCGACATTCGGGCATTGCTGCAGATAGCCCTTGCGCACCTGCGTCGTCACCGTCGCGGCGCCGAAGTTCGGGCCATAGAACTTGTCGCCGCCGCTCAGATATTTGAAGTCGTACATCGTGTTCATTGGATGCGGCGCCCAACCCTGGAAGACGATGAAGCGCTTTTCCTTGATCTCGTAGCCGACCTCGGAAAGCATGCCGGCTTCACTCGATTCGACGACCTGCCAGCCATCGAGGCCCAGCGACTTATCGGCGATGGCGTCCATCATCAGCTGGTTCGAGCCCGGCTCGATGCCATACATCTTCCTGCCGAACTTGTCGGCGAACTTTTGCAGGTCGGCAAAATCCTTGACGCCGGCCTCCCAGACGTAAGTCGGCACGGCAAAGGTGTATTTGGCGCCGACGAGATTGACGCGCACATCGTCTACCGAGCCGTCCTTTTTATAGGGCTCGTAATAGGTGATCATCGCCGGATCCCAATAGCCAAGGAACACGTCCAAATCATTGTTCTTCAAGGATTCATAGATGACGTTGATGCCCAGAAGCGAGCTTGCCGGCTTGTAGCCGAGCGCATCGAGCAAGACGCTGGTGACGCCGGTGGTGAAGGCAAGGTCGTTCCATCCAGGCTCGGCCATGCGCACGACCTTGCATTGTTCAGGTTCAGCCGCAAAGACCGGCTGGATCGCCAGCAGGACCCAGAGCGAGGCGCCTATTCCAAGGCTACGAAGCATTTCGGTTCTCCTCATTTCACCAACGGTGTTGACCATTCGGTCCTTATATTGTCCCACCGGTCAATTCTTGATCTCGGCGGACGAAAATGTCAACGTCGGTTTTCGATGCATGGATCCGGCCCGTGAAACTCAAGCGCCTCAGCGACATACGCCGCAAAGAGCTGCGGCAAGCCGCCTTTGCCGTGCTTCAGCGCGAAGGCATAGCTGGCGCCACCATAGAAAAAGTGGCGGCACAGGCCGGCGCGTCGAAGGGCATCGTGCTGCATTATTTCAACAGCAAGCGGGAGCTGTTCGAGCATGCCATGCGCGAATCGAACCTGGTGCTGCGTCACGCGGTGGTGGAGCGGTTGAGGCAGGCGCGCACCCCAATGCAACGGATAGATGCCATCATCGAAGGCAATTTCGAGCCGCATCTCTTCCAGCCTTCGCTCTGCCACGCCTGGCTTTCACTTTGCGCGGAGGTGCCGCGCGACGAAAAGCTTGCCCGCATCCAGAAGGTGATCCATGCGCGCATGCGCTCCAACCTGCTGTCCGGCCTGCGCGGTCTGGCGCCGGCGCGCGATGCTGACGAGATCGCTTTCGGCGTCACCGCCCTGATCGACGGGCTGTGGTTGCGGCTTGGCCTGCAACCCGGCAGCGTCACGCGTGAACAGGCCATTCATCAGGTCAAGGATTTCGTTGCTACGCGGCTGGCTGTTCGGCGCGGTGCAGCCGCTGCCGAATAGACAGGCGCATCAGCCGAAAGTTCATATTGTAGGATAGGCCGGCGGCTTGACCACAATGGCAACGGCGCTGTTCTCCTTATCAGACAAGGCGGCACGTGCGGGAGTGTTGGATGAGACTAGGCGGCAAACGGGCACTGGTCACCGGCGGCTCGGACGGGATCGGGCTGGCAATCGCCGAAGCGTTTTTGCGCGAAGGCGCGGACGTGCTGATCGTCGGCCGCGACGGCAAAAAACTCGACGCCGTCCGCAAGCAACTCGGGGATAATGTCGAAACGCTTTCGGCCGACCTGTCGGCCAGCGCCGGCATCGATGCCGTGGTCGAGCATGCCAGGCGCGGCCCACCTGTCGATATCCTCGTCAACAATGCCGGCGTGGCGTTCCTTGTGCCGTTCGAGACCGTCAGCGAGGATCAGTTCCAGCAGTCCTTCGCACTCAACGTCACGGCGGTATTCTTCCTCACCCAGCGGCTGTTGCCGCATCTCGCGCCGGGCGCGGCCTCGGTGATCAACATCTCGTCCTATTTCGCGCACAAGATGATCCCGAAGCGGCCGTCCAGCCTCTATTCGCTCTCGAAGGGCGCGCTCAATTCGCTGACCAAGTCGCTCGCCTTCGAGCTCGGGCCGCGCAGCATAAGGGTCAACGCCATCGCGCCCGGCACGGTCGACACAGCGATGCGGCGCAGGTCGATCGAAAACCTGCCTGAGGCCGCGCAAGCCGAGCTCAAGGCCTATGTCGAGCGCAGCTACCCGCTCGGCCGCATCGGCCGAACCAGCGACCTTGCCGGCATCGCCGTCTATCTCGCCAGCGACGAAGCGGCGTGGACCAGCGGCGGCATCTTTGCAGTGGATGGAGGGTACACGGCGGGGTGAGGGGCGCGCGCTCTTCCTTCTCCCCTTGCGGGAGAAGGAAAAGGCGCTGCTTCAACCGATTTGCATCCCCATCGTCCGCAATCTCCGCTTGAAGGCATTTGTGCAACGCGATACGCCGTTTGCAAATTTGCAACCCGGAGAGACTTCGTGAGCGCGCCAGAGACCAGAACCGAAACCGACACGTTCGGTCCCATCGAGGTCGCCGCCGACCGTTACTGGGGCGCGCAGGCGCAGCGTTCACTTGCCAATTTCAAAATCGGCTGGGAAAAGCAGCCGGCGTCGATCGTGCGGGCGCTGGGCATCGTCAAGCGAGCGGCAGCGGAGGCCAATATGGAGCTGAAGCGGCTCGATCCGGCGATCGGCAAGGCCATTATCGAGGGCTCCCAGGAGGTCATCGACGGCAAGCTGAACGACCATTTCCCGCTGGTCGTCTGGCAGACCGGCTCGGGCACCCAGTCCAACATGAACGCCAATGAGGTGATCTCCAACCGGGCGATCGAGCTTCTGGGCGGCGTCATGGGGTCGAAGAAGCCGGTGCATCCCAACGACCACGTCAATATGAGCCAGTCGTCGAACGACACCTATCCGACGGCCATGCACATTGCCTGCGCCGAGCGCATCATCCACGATCTGCTGCCGGCGCTGAGACATTTGCATGCGGCACTCGAGGCCAAGACCAAGGCTTTCGCCCACATCGTCAAGATCGGCCGCACCCATACGCAGGACGCGACGCCGCTGACGCTTGGCCAGGAGTTCTCCGGCTATGCGGCGCAGGTCGCCTCGTCGATCAAGCGCATCGAGATGACCCTTCCCGGCCTGCAGGAATTGGCACAGGGCGGCACCGCGGTCGGCACCGGCCTCAACGCGCCGGTCGGTTTTGCCGAAAAGGTGGCGGCGCGCATCGCAGCGATCACCGGCATCGATTTCGTCACGGCGCCGAACAAGTTCGAGGCGCTGGCCTCCCATGATTCCATGGTCTTCTCGCACGGCGCCATCAATGCCTGCGCGGCAGCGCTGTTCAAGATCGCCAACGATATCCGCCTGCTTGGCTCCGGCCCGCGTTCGGGCCTCGGCGAATTGTCGCTGCCGGAAAACGAACCGGGCTCTTCGATCATGCCGGGCAAGGTCAACCCGACCCAGTGCGAAGCGATGACGCAGGTTTGTGTGCAGGTGTTCGGCAACAATGCGGCGATCAGCTTCGCCGGCAGCCAGGGCCATTTCGAGCTCAATGTCTACAATCCGCTGATGGCCTATTGTTTCCTGCAATCGGTGCAGCTGCTGGCCGACGCTTCGGTGTCGTTCACCGACAATTGCGTCGTCGGCATCGAGGCCCGCGAAGACAATATCAAGGCGGCGCTCGACCGTTCGCTGATGCTGGTGACCGCGCTGGCGCCGACGATCGGCTACGACAACGCCGCCAAGATCGCCAAGGCGGCGCACAAGAACGGCACAACACTGCGCGAGGAAGCGCTGGCCACCGGGCTGGTCAGCGAAGCCGATTATGAGCGGCTGGTGCGGCCGGAGGACATGACGCATCCGGGGTAAGTTGATCGCGAAAACGTTACCTCGGTGAACAATCCGTAACCAATCTGACGTCTTTGGTGAACAGTCGGCATGCGCTAACTGGACGGCTATCCCAAGTCGTTTGGCCAAACCCTTCTGGAGAGTTACGCATGTCCACCAACACGTCCACCAACACTTCGTTTGCCGGGTCCGGCACCGCCTCCGGCGCCTCGGGCACGATCCTGCTCGGCCGCATCCTGCTTTCGGTCATCTTCCTGCTTTCCGGCTTCGGCAAGCTGACGGCGATTGCCGGTACGGCCGGCTATTTCGGCAGCCTTGGCCTGCCGCTGCCGATGGTGACCGCCATTGTCGTTGGCCTCATCGAACTGCTTGGCGGCCTCGCCATCCTCGTCGGCTTCCAGACCCGGATCGTCGGCTGGGTGATGGCGATCTTCACCGTCGCCACCGCGCTGGTCGCCCACACCGGCTGGGCCGATCAGATGCAGATGATCAATTTCATGAAGAACCTTGGCATTGCCGGCGGCTTCCTCGTGCTCGCCTCCTCGGGTGCCGGCGCGTATTCGATCGACGCCAAGCGCGGCTGAAGCGGCCCAGCATTGCCTAGACAAAAGGGGCGCGGAATTTTCCGTGCCCCTTTTTCGTTGTCGGAATGCGTCGGTCGATCTGCTGGCCGGAACTCTGCTAAGATCGGGCGCTGGGCCAAAACGGCCGCTGATAACGGAGGTGAATCATGCCCCGCAATGCGCTGCTCTTGCTGTCCCGGCTGCTGCTCGCGGCACTGTTCGTGCCGTCCGGCTTCCATGCGCTTGCCGACATCGCCGGCACATCTAGCTATTTCGCCGGCCTCGGACTGCCGCTGCCAACACTCGCTGCCTGGGGCACGGGGCTGTTCGAGCTGATCGCCGGGCTGCTCATCCTCGTCGGCTTCAAGACGCCGATCGTGGCGCTGCTGCTCGCCGCCTTCTGCATCGCGACCGCCTTCATTGGTCATTACGGCCAAGGCGGCGACGATCCGACGCTGACCTTCCTGCATTCACAGATGCTGATGAAGGACATTGCCATAGCAGGGGGTTTTCTGGCGCTGGCAATGGCTGGTGCGGGCGCCTGGTCGGCCGACGGGCGTGGCATCGGCGTCGGTGCCGAAGCGACCTGAAAGACTGGCGTCAGCACAGATCATCAGGCGTTCAGGAAATTGGCCAGAATGATCTCGCGCCAGACGCGGGTCGGCGTCACCCAGGCATCCTGGGCGTTGTACTTGCCTGCATAGATCACGGCGGCGATGTCGGCCTCGGGCATCAGCCAGAGCCGCTGTCCGCCATTGCCGAAACCCCCATACCATGATTTCGGGGCGGCGAATGCTGGCGCCGGCGCGTCGCCGGTGAACCACAACCGGCCATAACCAAGGCCGTCCGGCGTCGAGATTGTGGCTGTTAACGACGCGTTTATCCAGCCTTCCGACGCGATCCTCTCTCCATTCCACAGACCCTTGCGAAGAAGGAGTTGGCCGATCTTCAAAAGATCAGGGGCCGCCAGCCTGAGGCCGGACGCTACGGAGGCGACGCCGTCACCACCAGCCGACCAGTGAAAGCGCTCGATGCCAAGCGGCGCGAAAAGCGCCTCGCGCGCGAAATCCGGCAGGGATTTGCCGCAGCCTCTTTCAATGATCGCGCCAACCAGCGCGACGCTGCCGCCGGAATAGATCCAGCGGCTCCCAGGGTCGGCGATGATCGGCCGCTCAAGGATGAAGCGATAACGATCGGGCGCGTTCTCCATCGCGATCTCGCTGTTCTGCGGATCGCTATAGGGACGGTTTTCGTCCCACTCCATGCCGAGCGTCATCGTCAGCGCATGGCCGATCGTGATCTTCTCACGCGCGGGATCGGCGGCGAGATCGGCGTAAAGCAGGCTGACGATGCTCTTCGTTACCGAGCGCAGATCGTGCAGCGTGCCGGCGTCAAAGGCGATCTGCCCGATCGGGCGCCCCCATTCTTCGTCCCTGCCCTCGGCATAGTGCTCCAGGAAGACCTTCTCGGAGCGGGCAGCGAGAACGATGTGCAGGTCGCGCAACAGGCCGGACTCGAGCCCGGCAAGCAGCTTGCGGTGGATCGCTGGATCGAAGCCGAGCGCTTCGGCTGCAGCTACGGACGGAGATGACGATGGGATGGTTATGGAATTTTTCGCTCTGCGTTTACCCCACGTCCCGAAATCCGGCCTTGGACCGCCCGTTCACTTCACAGACATGCTTGGCCCGCCCTCGACCGCCAGCACCAGCCGGCGGTTGGTGACTCTTGCCAGCTGTGCCAGCCGGCCAGCCGGCCGCTCGCCGTAAAGATCGGCCAGCGCTGCCGGCAGCACCAGCGCCAGCACGCCATTGCCGCGGTTTTCCCATTTCAGCCGCGGCATGACGCCCGGCATTGCCGCGGTCAACAGATAGACGACGCGCAACAGCGCCGCCAATACCCGGGCGCGTTCGAGATAGCGCGGTGTCGCCAGCCCGCGGATTTCCGGAGCGGCTTCATTGAACACGCCCTCGTGGCGAAACAGGCTGACAAGCGCCAGGAAGGCGCGGCCGGGATGGTCGACGCCGATGAACGAGGCGTGGGCGATGATGTTGAGCGATTGCTTGCCGCGATATTCGGGATGGGCGCGCCAGCCGATATCGGCAAGCAGGCAGGCGGCGTGGCGGTAGCGCGCCTCATCCCTGGTTTCGTCGATGCCGAAGGCAGCGAAGGCCTTACCGGTCCATTCGACAAGCTCATGCGCGTGGTCGACCGATCGCGAGCGCAGGCGGGCAAGCTCTTCCGCCGCCGAGATCAGCGGATCGGCTTTCTGTTCGGCCTTGTCGAGCAGCGAATAGAGAAAGCCCTCGCGCACGCCCAGCGCCGACACGATGATCTTCGACGGCTGCATCGCCGCCATGATCTCCTGCAGCACGATGGCGCCGTAGGGCAGCAGCGAGCGGCGGTTCTTGGAGACGCCCTCGATGCCCTTGACCTTATCGATCTCGGCTTTGGCGACCTGCCGGAGGAAGCTCGCGGCGCTTTCGATGCCGATCTCGTAATGGTGCATGACGCCGAGCGGGTAGTTGGTCATTTCCATGTGCAGACGGGCGAGGTTTCGCCAGGTGCCGCCGACCGTGTAGAAGGCCCTGCCCTGTCCGCCCTTCAGCAATTTCGCCCGCGCCAGTTGCTCGCGCGTGATCTTTGCCGCCTGGGTCAGCGAGTTCTTCGCCATGTCCTGCAGGCGCAAGCCGCCCAACGGCAGGGTGATGCCGTCACCGATCGCCTCTCCGTCGATATCGATCAGTTCGAGGCTGCCGCCGCCAAGATCGCCGGCGATGCCGTTGGCCGGGTGGAAACCGGAGATGACGCCGAGCGCCGAATAATGGGCTTCCTCGCGGCCGCTCAGCACCTGGATCTCGGTCTTGAGTACATCCTCGGCGCGGTGGATGAAGTCGGGGCCGTTGACCGCCTCACGGGCGGCGGCGGTCGCCAACACATACATGCGCTCGGCGCCGGCCTGGTCGGAGAGCGCGCGGAAACGGCGGAACTCTTCCATCGAGCGCGTCACCGCCTCGGGATCGAGCTTTCCGGTCGAAACGATGCCGCGGCCGAGGCCGGCGAGCATCTTTTCGTTGAACAGCAAGGTCGGCGAGCGCGCCAGCCCTTCATAGATGACAAGACGGATCGAGTTCGACCCGATATCGATGATGGACAGCGGTCGGCGGTCCTGAAGCCGGCCCTGGGACGCTGAAATCATCAGCCCGTCGCTGCGTTCTGTTTCTTGCGGCGCTTGAACTGCGCGATGCGCTTGGGCGCATGCGACTTCAACGCATCGCCCCGTCCGGACAGGCTCGGATTGGTCATGAAATATTCCTGCGCGTTGAACGGTTCCTCGCCCTCCTCCAGCACAACGCGCCGGGAGGTTCCGTCAGCCAATACGTCGAAACTTTGCTGGTTGTCCATGATGTTGCCGAGCATGATCTGGCCGAGCACCTGTTCATGCACAGTTGGATTGGTGATCGGCACCATGGTCTCGACCCGGCGGTCGAGATTGCGCGGCATCAAATCGGCCGAGGAGATGTAGACGATCGCCCCGTCCGAGGGCAGGCCGTGGCCGTTGCCGAAGCAATAGATGCGGCTGTGCTCGAGGAAGCGGCCGACGATCGACTTCACCCTTATGTTCTCCGACAGGCCCGGCACCTGCGGTCTCAGGCAGCAGATGCCGCGCACGACGAGATCGATCTCGACGCCGGCGCGGCTGGCATCGTAGAGCGCATCGATGATGATCGGATCGACCAGCGCATTCATCTTCATCCAGATGCGAGCCGGCCTGCCATCCAGCGCGTGGCCGATCTCGTCCGAAATATGCTTGAGGATGCGGTTGCGCAGCGTGAACGGCGATATGGCCAGCCGCATCTGCTCGGCCGGCTCGGCATAGCCGGTGATGAAATTGAACAATTGCGCGACATCGCGCGCGATCGTCGGATCGGTGGTGAAGAAGGACAGGTCGGTGTAGATGCGCGCGGTGACCGGGTGGTAATTGCCGGTGCCGAGATGCACGTAATTGCGTAGCCTGCCATCCTCGCGCCGCACCACCAGCGACATTTTCGCGTGGGTCTTCAATTCGAGAAAGCCGAAGACGACCTGGACTCCGGCGCGCTCGAGGTCGCGCGCCCAGCGGATGTTGGCCTCCTCGTCGAAGCGCGCCTTTAGCTCGACCAGCGCCGTCACCGACTTGCCGGCCTCGGCGGCGTCGACCAAAGCCCGCACGATCGGGCTGTCGTTGGAGGTGCGGTAGAGCGTCTGCTTGATCGCCACCACTTCCTGATCGGCCATCGCCTGGCGCAGGAACTGCACCACCACGTCGAAGGATTCGTAGGGGTGGTGGACGATGATGTCCTTCTCGCGGATGGCGGCAAAGCAATCGCCACCATGCTCGCGGATGCGCTCCGGGAAGCGCGGATTGTAGGGCGTGAACTTCAGATCGTCGCGAGCGACGGCGACGATCTCCGAGATCTGGCTAAGCGCCAGCGGACCGGTAAGCACGCTGATGCGGCTGGCCGAGACGCCAAGCTCGCCGGCGACGAAGTCGCGCAATTCGGACGGCATCAGCCTGTCGAACTCGATCCGGATGACCGAGCCGCGGCGGCGACGCTTCAGCGCCGTCTCGAACAGCCGCACCAGATCTTCGGATTCTTCCTCGACCTCGATATCGCTGTCGCGGATGATGCGGAACGTGCCGGAGCCCTTGACCTCGTAGCCGGGGAACAGCTTGCCGATGTAGAGACTGACCGCCTCTTCGAGCGGAACGAAGCGGACGTGATGCTTGCGATCCGGCAAGCGGATGAAGCGCCTCAGCGCTACCGGCAGGCGCAAAAGCGCGCTCATTTCCTCGCCGTTCTTGCGGTGGCGCAATTGCAGCGCCATCGAGAAACCGAGATTGGGAATGAACGGAAACGGATGCGCTGGGTCGATCGACAGCGGCGTCAGGACCGGAAACACCTGCTCCTGGAAATGGTCCTCGAGCCAGGTCTTCTCGTCCTTGGTCAGCGCATCGCGGGTGATGCTCTCGATGCCTTCCTTGTTGAGCTGCAGCATCAGCGCCGAAAGGCTGTTCTGCTGGTCCTCCTGCAGGCGCTCGACCTCGCGCAACAGCTGTTCGAGCTGCTGCTCGGGGGTGCGCCCGTCCGGGCTCTTCAGCACGATGCCCTCGCGCACCTGGCCGGCAAGACCGGCGACGCGGACCATGAAGAACTCGTCGAGATTGGCCGCCGATATCGACAGGAAGCGAACGCGCTCGAGCAGCGGATGATTGGCGTTCAGCGATTCCTCGAGCACGCGCCGATTGAATTGCAGCCAGGAAAACTCGCGGTTGACGAAGCGGTCAGGATTGCCGCCTTCGCGGCTCGCAGCCTCGATGGTGATGAATTCGTTCTGGACCGGCTTCAGTTCGTTCATAGTTCCTGCTCTTCTCACACCCGTCCGCGGATTACGGTGTTAACCGGCTTAACTTATCCTCTGACAGGCTTTTGCGACAGTTTCATTTCATCGATCTTGCAAAGAGACGGGTTATGATCCAGATGCAATCGACAAGATCAGGAGACGACGATGGCAGGCGGTTCCATTCCCCATTTCCAGAACGATGCGGGCTATCCGGCAATCGACATCGGCGTCAAGGAATTCATGTGCACCGGCGCCAATCCGCCTTTCGACCATCCGCATGTATTTCTCGACATGGGCGACGACAATGAAAAGGTCTGCCCCTACTGCTCGACGCTCTATCGCTATTCGCCGAAGCTGAAGGCATTGGAAACGGTGCCGCCGGGCTGCCTTTATATCGACCAGGCCGCCTGATTCTCCTGCGACAAGCCTGATGCAGGAAACGCAGTCCCGGCAGGTCGTCATCGCCGGGGCGGGCGTTGCCGGGCTGACCGCGGCACTGGCCTTCGCCGAGCGCGGCTATCGGATAAAACTGTTCGAACAGGCGCAGCACCTCGAGGCTGCCGGCGCCGGCATCCAGTTGTCGCCCAACGCGACACGCATTCTTCGACAACTCGGCGTACTCGATCGGCTGCTGCCGACGGCGGTGCGGCCGGAGGCGGTTGTGCTCAAGGATGCCGCCACGCTGGGCGAGCTGGCGCGCGTACCGCTTGGCCCGGCCGCCGAAACGCGCTGGGGGGCACCCTATCTCGTCGCCCACCGCGCCGATCTGCAGTCAGCGCTGATGCAGCGGGTTTCGGAGCAGCCCGGGATCGAACTGGTCGCTGGCGCGCGGGTGACCGACATCGCAGCCGGACCGAAAGCTGTTGCCGTCACCGCATCGGCTGATGGCGAAACGGTCGAGGCTGGCTGTCTGCTGATCGGCGCGGATGGCGTCTGGTCGTCGGTGCGAGAACAACTGGCCCGCAAAGCGGCCGAATTCGGTAGTAGCCGGTTTTCAGGTGAGCTGGCGTGGCGCGCCACCGTCGGTGCCGACAGCCCTGCTGGCCAAGCCTTTGCAGCGATCGGTGCGCCCGATTGCGTTACCGCATTCCTCTATCCCGGCTTCCATATGGTCGCCTATCCGGTCAGCCGTGGCACTGCCTTCAACCTCGCCGCCTTCACCAGGGGCGAGCGCATCGCCGAGGGCTGGTCGGGGCATGCCAACCCCGCCATCCTCGTCAGCGCCATGCGCGGTACCGCGCCGGCGCTGGTCCGTCTGGCGAGCGAGGCGGCGCCGTGGACGGCATGGCCGATCCACACCGTCGAGCAGCGGCGGTGGACGACACCGGAAGGCGTCGCGCTGATCGGCGATGCGGCGCATGCGATGACGCCCTTTGCCGCACAGGGCGCGGCGATGGCGATCGAGGACGCGGCGACGCTTGCCGGCTTCGTTGCCACCTCGCCTGCCGATCTCAGCGGCGCGCTTGCCGCTTGGGAACAGGCGCGGCGGCCGCGCGTCGCCCAGGTCGCCCGCCGCGGCGCGGTCAACCGCCTCGCCTGGCACGCGGCCGGGCCGGTGGCGATGGCCCGCAACCTGTTCCTGGCGATGCGCTCACCCGAAAAGCTCGCCGCCGATCTTGATTGGCTTTATGGCTAGCGGGCGCGCGAGTCTGGGGATCGGCGATAAAAAGCTCGATAGGCCGGCGGGACAGCGCCCCCCTCTGTCCTGCCGGACATCTCCCCCACAAGGAGGGAGATTGGCAGTTTCGGCGCCTTGCTAGGTCCTGCGACGTTAGAGATTGGCGAAAGGAGGGCTCGAAGGATCGCGGCGTTGATCAGCCGGAACCCTCTTCAATTGTGAAGCCGCATCGACAGGCCGAGCGAGGCTGGCAGCGGGTTCCACCAGCCGGTGCGCAGCCCGGCCGTGCGCAGTGCCGCCGCCGTCCAGGTGTTGCAGCCGATCAGCGCGTTGAAATGGCCATTGGCTTCGAAGAAACGATCGAAGCGGGAATAGGCCGCATTCTCGATCGGAATGGCCCCGTTCGGCCCCCGCTGGAAGCTTGCCGCAATGTAATCGAGCAGCGCCGCAAAGCGTTCGTCGCCGATGTCGAAGCCGGCGACGTCGGGATGCGGCTCGGCGATGTCGCCGGAAATGTCGACATGCATCACCGAGGCATCGACGGTCAGCGCCTTCATCACCGGCATCGGCTTCAGCTCCGACCAGGTCGGCGTCTCCAGATAGAAGGCGCGGCCGCCCCAGCCGAAGACGATGTAGCGGACCTCCGCCATGTCGGCAGGAATGCCGGCATCGACCAGGAAATGGAAGCGCCGGCGCATATCGTCGTCGACCGGGATGGCGATGTCGGTGTGGATCGGATTTTGCAGCACCAGGATGCGGTGGCTTGCGCCGATCGGATCGGCAACTGCCGCCGGCCAGAGCGGGCGCGGCAGCAGCGTGCCCAGCGCTGCGGCAAGCACTGTTGCAACGACCAGCAGGCCAAGAAAACGGGCAAGCTTCTTCATGGGAAAGGCTTAGAGCAAGCCATGCTCAAGGTGAAGCGTCTCTGGAGTTGCACGGCTGACAAAGCGCTTGACGCGTATCCTCCCCGGGAGGATATGCTCAAGCATGTCAGATCACCTCCACGCCTCGCATCCTTCCATCATAAAGCGCCTGAAGCGCGCGCAAGGTCACCTTGCGGCTGTGCTGGCCATGATCGAGGCGCATCGCCCTTGCGTTGATCTGGCGCAGCAGCTTCATGCCGTCGAAAGGGCCATCAGCAGCGCCAAGCGCGAGCTGATCAACGATCACATCGAGCATTGCCTCACGGACAGCGTGGAAACCGGCGGCAACTCGCTGGCGGAACTCAAGCAGCTGGCGAAGTATCTATGAATGCCATCGTAGCCCGCATTCTGGACTGGCTCGGGTTCGGCTCGCACGCCGCACATCATCACGGCGATCACGGTTCGCACGGTCACACCCACGGCGTCATCGATGCGACAATTGCTACCACCGACCGGGGCATCTGGGCAATCAAATGGTCGTTCGTAATCCTGGCCATCACCGCGGCGTTGCAGATGGTCGTGGTTGTGCTGTCGGGGAGCGTGGCATTGCTGGCCGACACGATCCATAACATCGGCGATGCGACAACGGCGATCCCGCTATGGATTGCGTTCGTGCTGGCGCGGCGCAAGCCGTCGCGGACCTTCACCTATGGCTTGGGCCGGGTCGAGGATCTGGCCGGCATCATCATCGTGCTCATCATCCTGTTCAGCGCTGTAGTCGCCGCCTACCAAGCCATCGACAGGCTGATCAATCCACAAGCGGTGACACACCTGGGCTGGCTGGCGGCGGCGGGCATTGTCGGCTTCCTCGGCAACGAGGCGGTTGCCGTGTTCCGTATCCGCGTCGGCCGCGAAATCAACAGCGCGGCACTCATTGCCGACGGCTACCACGCCCGCACCGACGGACTTACCAGCCTTGCCGTGGTCATCGGAGCCATCGGCGTCTGGCTCGGCTTTTCCTTGGCCGACCCGATCGTCGGCCTGCTGATCACGATTGCGATCTTCGGTATCGTGTGGCAATCGGCCCGTTCGGTGCTGACCCGCATGCTGGACGGAATCGAACCCGGTGTGATGGATGAAATCCGACATGCCGCCGAGCATATTGCGGGCGCGCATATTGTCGATGCTAAGGCGCGCTGGGTCGGTCATAGATTGCACGCCGACATCGCAATTGCCGCGGACGAAACCTTACCGCTGTCGGCGGCGAACAAGATCGCGGCAGCGCTGAAAGACGAACTGTCCCAGCATATGCCAGCCCTGGCTGAGGCGAATGTCCGGTTTTCAACGGAACGTGGAGAGAACGACCATCCTCACGAGCACACGCATGACCACGGCCACATGCACTGACGCTCGCCGATTTTCTGCTAGTCTCGTCCGATGTTCCAGACGCTCGTCGAATTTCAGCGCACGATCTATCTGACGCTCGGCGAGCAGATCAAGCTGCTTGCGGCCGGAGGCAATTGGCTGGCATTCATGGCCTTCCTGCCGATGGGCGTCGTGTTCGGGGCTGCCCATGCGCTGACGCCGGGTCATAGCAAGGCGGTCCTGGCGACCTATCTTGCCGGTTCGGATGCGAAGGTCTCGCGCGGCCTGCTCGTGTCTATCACGCTATCGTTCACGCATGTGACGATTGCCGTTCTGATTGCGGCTCTCTCGCTGCCACTGGTCTCCATAGCATTGGGCAGCGTTGGCCGCGCTCCGCTTCTGGAGCATATCAGTCGTGGGCTGCTCGGCCTCATTGGCGTCTGGATGCTCTGGCGCGCTTTGAGCCACAGCCATCACCACAGGCACGAAGGCGAGGCTGTCGGCGTGATGGCAGGCCTGATCCCCTGCCCGCTGACGCTTTTCGCGATGACTTTCGCGATCTCCAGGGGTGTTCCGGCAGCGGGCGTCCTGTTTGCCATCACCATGATGGTCGGCGTGGCGCTGACGCTGTCCTGCGTCGCGGTATTGTCGATCGTGTTTCGGGAACGGCTTGTACAGTTTTTCGCGCGCCAGCCACGGCTGTTCGAAACCATCTCCCGGGCCATCGAGGGCGCCGCCGGTCTCGCCCTTGCCGGCGTCGCTGTCTGGCAGATCACATCAGCTTAAGAGAAAACATGGTTTCAGCCACTGCATGGCGTCCGGGCCGGTGCAGCGGTTGGAACGAGCCAAGCCGACGCCGGTCATGTCACATCGATCACGACCATCAGCCCGCCGCCGCCCTTCTCCTCGACATTGTTGTTCGTGGTGTGATGCGGGATGTGGCAATGGATCAGCCATTTGCCCGGACGCTGCGCCTTCCAGATCACGTCGTAGCGCTGACCCGGCCCGACATTGACCGTATCGGCAAGGAAACGACCCGAGGCAGGGATCGTCTCGCCGTCGCGGGCAACGACCTCGAACGGTCCGCCATGGATATGCATCGGATGGATGAAGCCGTTATTGGTGCCGATGAACCGCACCTTGAGCGTCTCGCCGACCTTCATCGGGATCGTCTCGGTCGAGGGATAGGCCTTGCCGTTGATGGTGAAGAAATTCGGCATGCCGCCGTCCATCGGCATCGACGGGTACGTCAGCCCTTCCCGCACCAGCCATTCCTGAAGCTCGATGACGTAATCATGGTCGGCCGCGACCTCATCGGCGGGATTGGCGGGATCGATGATCAGCGCACCGTAGAGGCCGAGCGCCTGGGTCCGGTCCGGCTTGGCGTGGGGGTGGTAGAAATAGGTTCCGTGCTGGGTTGCGGTGAATTCGTATGAATAGGATTGGCCGGGCTCGATCGGCGCCTGCGTGATTTCGGCTGGCCCATCCATCTGGTTCGGCAGGATCAGGCCATGCCAATGCACCGTCGTTTCCTCAGGCAGGCCGTTGGTGACGTTGATCCTGATCCGGTCGCCCTGGCGAATATGAATTCGCGGGCCGGGAATCTGGCCATTATAGGCATAGGCGTCGACCGCAACGTTAGGCAGGATTTGCCAGCGGACCACCGAAGGCCTGAGCTCGAACACCTTGATGCCGTTCTCCATTCGAAAAGGCAGGTCCTGGTCACCCTTTGCCGTCAGATCATAAGAGGCGGCCACAAGGCGAGGATCGGTGGCGGCCATGTCGCGCATCGCGTCGGCCGGCGTGTCGCGGTCCATGATCATGCCTTGCGGCATGATCACCCCGCCGACATCGCGCGCCGACAAGGTTAGGTTCAGCCAGTTCGCCGGCGCGATCATGCCGATGGCGAGGGCCAGCAGGGAGACCATGCTGAGGGCGGCGACTTGCGGGGTCGTGGCATCCGTCTCCATGTGATGACCGGCGCCGCCTTTGCCTTTGTGGGAAGCCATATCGTGGTGCTGCCTGTGATGGCCGCTGGCGTCGGCCTGCTGCATTTGCATCTGCGCGTGTTGCCTCGTGGCAGGCTGCTGCCGACCATTGATGCCGGCTGCCTGCGCGCGCTGCGTCATCAACCCGTGCTTCAGCCCCCGGGCGACCAGCCAGACGTTGGCCGGGTAGGCAAGCGCAAAACCGGCGATGACGCCGATCGACATCACGCCCCAGAATAAGAGCTCCGTCGGTTCCATTGCGCGCATGTCGCGGCCCATCATCAGAAAACTCATGACCGGCGCCATGCCGGCCATCATGAAGTTCATCGAGATGAATTCGGGCAGGAAGCTCTTGCGCACGTTCTCCCAATAGGTGCCGCCCATCATCGATTTCATGAACAGCGACTGGAAGATGAACAGGCCGAAGGCAAAGCCGGCGAGATATTCGACGATCAGGTCGATCCACATCGGCAGGCCGAGCGCCGCCGTGACGGCGGCGGCAAGAATGATGCCGGTGGCATCGCCGGCGACGCAGTGGATGGTGGAGCCGACGCCCTGCTTCCAGAGCGGCTGAGTGAAGAGTTCATGCTCGCCCGGCCGGGGCTCCTTGTCGGCGAGCACGTAGAGTAGCAGGCCGAGCGGACCCATGTAGAGGGTAACCAGGATGAAGCCCCATTTCATCACCACCGGCTCGGGGTTGTTGCGATATTGGTCGAAGCCGACATAAAGCGTCGAAGCCAGCGCCAGCGCGAACCAGACGACGAGGAAATAGTCGATCGGTTGGATGAGCATCAGGATGAGCCCTTAACCTGCCGCCGCACGCGCCCACGCGGCTTGTTATACAACTCCTAATGGCAATGAACGCAGCCGGCGCGCTTATGATCCGTGCCGGCCTTAGTTACCAGGTTGCAAGGTGACCACTCGAGCGGCCTGAAGCACGCTTGCTATCTTCTCGCGCCGCGCACGGTCAGCGCTCGTCGAATACGCGTAAGGCCCTGAGCAAGGCAGCGAGCCCGGTCCGCCGGCCTTGTCACGAACCGGCGTACAGGATCAGTGCAGGATCTGCGACAGGAACAGTTTCGTGCGTTCGTGGCGCGGGTGGTCGAAGAACTCGGCCGGCGTGTTCTGCTCGACGATCTGGCCTTGGTCCATGAAGATCACCCGGTTGGCGACTTTGCGCGCAAAGCCCATTTCATGGGTGACGCAGAGCATGGTCATGCCTTCCTCGGCCAGCCCGACCATCGTCTCCAGCACTTCCTTGATCATTTCCGGGTCGAGCGCCGAGGTCGGCTCGTCGAACAGCATGATACGCGGGTTCATGCACAGCGAGCGGGCGATCGCCACGCGCTGTTGCTGGCCGCCGGAAAGCTGACCGGGATATTTGTTGGCCTGTTCCGGGATCTTGACGCGCGTGAGGAAATGCATGGCGATTTCCTCGGCCTGCTTCCGCGGCATCTTGCGCACCCAGATCGGCGCCAGCGTGCAATTCTCGAGGATGGTCAGATGCGGAAACAGGTTGAAGTGCTGGAACACCATGCCGACTTCGCGGCGCACCTCGTCGATCTTCTTCAGATCGTTGGTCAGTTCCTTGCCGTCGACTATGATCTTGCCCTTCTGGTGTTCCTCCAGCCGGTTGATGCAGCGGATCATCGTCGATTTGCCGGAGCCCGACGGGCCGCAGATGACGATGCGCTCGCCGCGCATCACCTTCAGATTGATGTCTTTCAGCACATGGAATTCGCCGTACCATTTGTGCATGGCGATGATGTCGATGGCGACATCGGTGGTGGAAATATGCATCTTGGCGGCATTGACCTTGATCTCTTCCGCGCTGACGGCGTTTTCTATGGCCATGACAAGGTCCCCTTTTTAGCGTTTGTGGCCGGTGTCGAGACGGCGTTCCGTGTACATTGAATAGCGCGACATGCCGAAGCAGAACAGCCAGAAGATGAAGGCCGCGAACACCAGGCCGGACCTGGCCGTCTGCGGCGTTGCCCAGCTGGCGTCGGAGAAGTTCTGCTTGACGATGCCGAGGAGGTCGAACATCGAGATCACGATGACCAGGCTGGTGTCCTTGAACATGCCGATGAAGGTGTTGACGATGCCGGGAATGACCAGCTTCAGCGCCTGCGGCATGACGACCAGACCCATCTTCTGCCAGTAGCTGAGGCCGAGCGAATCGGCGCCCTCATACTGGCCTTTGGGGATCGCCTGCAGGCCGCCGCGCACCACTTCGGCCATGTAGGCGGCGGCAAACAGCGACACGCCGATCAGCGCGCGCAGGAACTTGTCGAAGCTGACGCCGGCCGGCAGGAACAGCGGCAGCATCACGCTGGCAAAGAACAGCACCGTAATCAGCGGGATGCCGCGTACCGTCTCGATGAAGATCACGCACAGCAGCTTGACGATCGGCATGTTCGAGCGCCGGCCGAGCGCCAGCACGATGCCGACCGGAAGCGACACAGCGATGCCCACGAAGGACAGGCTGAGTGTCACCAGCAGTCCACCCCAAAGCGGGGTTTCGACATAGGGCAGGCCGAACATGCCGCCGAGCAGCAGAACGAAGGCGACGACCGGCAGTGCAAAAAAGAGAAGAATGGCATTCAGCCCCTTGCGCGGTACGCGCGGAATGAGCAGTGGCACCAGCAGCGCCACGAACAGGATGGCGACCAGGATCGGGCGCCAACGCTCTTCCAGGGGATAGCGGCCGAACATGAACTGGCCGAACTTGGCGTTGACAAAGGCCCAGCAGGCGCCGGTCCAGCCGTCCGGCTGGATGCCGCCCTGCGCCACGGTGGCGCAGACCGTGCGGTCCGGTCCCGTCCACTGGGCGTTGATGAAAGCCCAATTGACGATCTGCGGCAGGATCATGGCAACCAGCACGATGCTGATGATGGTCAGGATGGTGTCGCCGGTCGACGCGATCAGATTCTTGCGGACCCAGGCGCCGAGGCCGCGCTCGCTCGACGGCGCCGGCTGCGCCAGCGCCATCTCCGTCCGCACCCAGGACATATCGTGCTCTTGCATGGCCTTATCTCTCCACCAGCGCCATCCTGGCGTTCACCACGTTCATAACCGCCGACGTGATCAGGCTGAGCGCCAGGTACACCGCCATCATGATCACCACGCCTTCGACTGCCTGCCCGGTCTGGTTCAAGACCGTGCCGGCCGTCGCCGTCAGGTCCGGATAGCCGATGGCGATGGCGAGTGAGGAATTCTTGGTCAGGTTGAGATACTGGCTGGTCAGCGGCGGAATAACGATGCGCATCGCCTGCGGCACGACGACAAGCCTGAGGATCGATCCCGAGCGCAGCCCGAGTGCAGCGGCCGCCTCGGTCTGGCCTGCGCTGACGCCCCTGATGCCGGCGCGCACGATCTCGGCGATAAAGGCGGCCGTATAGCACGACAACGCCAGATAGAGTGACAGGAACTCGGGCCTGACCTGAAAGCCACCGACGAGATTGAAGGTCGACTGCTTTGGAAATTCAAAGCTCAGCGGAAAGCCGCTCAGCGCGTAGGCCAGCAGCGGCAGGCCGACGATCAACGCTATGGATGTCCAGAACACCGGGAATGGCTGCCCCGTCGCCATCTGCCGCTGTCGCGCCTTGCGGGCGACGAACCAGGCCATGGCGATGCCGAGGAGCAGTGCGACCAGGATCAGCCAGGATCCCTCGCCCCACATAGCGCGGGGAAAATAGAAGCCGCGCTGGTTGAGAAAGGAGCCGAACGGCAAATTGATGCTGTCGCGCGGCGGCGGCAGCACGGCGAGCACGCCGGAATACCAGAAGAAGATGACCAGCAGCGGTGGGATGTTGCGGAACACCTCGACATAAACGGTGCAGATCTTCCTGATCAGCCAGTTATGCGACAGCCGGCCTATGCCGACGATGAAACCGATGATGGTGGCGGTGATGATGCCGACGACAGCAACGATCACGGTGTTGATAAAGCCAACCAGGATGGCACGGAAATAGGTCGAATCCGATGAATAAGCGATGGCGCTTTCGCTGATGTCGAAGCCGGCGCGGCCCTTGAGAAAGCCGAAGCCGGAAGCGATGTGCAGCCGCGTCAAATTGGCGATGACGTTGTGGGTGACCCACCAGACACCCGCTACCAGCAGGACGAGGACCAGTGCTTGAAAGAATATGCCGCGGACGCGAGGATCATTGATGAAGGAACCGCGGCTTGGCTCCTCGCGAAGAATTCCCTGCGATGCCATTAAACCACCACCCTTCTGGCGACCATCCCCTGGAAAGAGAAACCGGAAGGCAGGAAGCTGCCTTCCGGATCACATTTCGATCAGCGGATCGGCGGAGCGTATTGCAGGCCACCCTTGGTCCACAACGCGTTGATGCCGCGCGCGATCTTCAGCGGGCTGCCCGAACCGACATTGCGTTCGAACATTTCGCCGTAGTTGCCAACTGCTTTGACGATGTTGACGACCCAGTCGTTGGAGACGCCGAGATCGGTGCCGATCTTGGTGTCGGCTTCCTGGCCGAGCACGCGCTTGATCTCAGGATTGTCCGAGTTCTTCATCTCGTCGACATTAGCCTGGGTGATGCCCAGTTCCTCGGCCTGCAACAGCGCAAAGTAGGTCCACTTGACGATGTGGTACCACTGGTCGTCACCCTGGCGCACGGCCGGGCCGAGCGGTTCCTTGGAGATGATCTCGGGCAGCACGACATGGTCGGCCGGCGCGCTGAGCGTCAGGCGGATGCCGTAGAGACCCGACTGGTCGGTGGTGTAGACGTCGCAGCGGCCGGCGTCATAGGCGGCGTTGACCTCATCCAGCTTTTCGAAGACGACGGGGTTGTATTCCATCTTGTTCGCCTTGAAGTAGTCGGCGAGATTGAGCTCGGTCGTGGTGCCGCTCTGCACGCAGACCGCCGCGCCCGAAAGCTGCAGCGCCGAATTGACGCCCGGCAGTTTCTTGGCGTTGATCATGAAGCCCTGACCGTCATAATAGGTGACGCCGACGAAGTTCAGGCCAAGTGCCGTATCGCGGTTGATGGTCCAGGTGGTGTTGCGCGACAGGATGTCGACCTCGCCCGACTGCAGCGCGGTGAACCGCTCCTTGGCGCTGAGCGGCGTGAATTTGACTTTGGTGCCATCGCCGAAGACGGCGGCCGCCACGGCGCGGCAGAAATCCACATCGATGCCTTTCCATTCACCCTTGTCGTCCGGCGCCGCGAAGCCAGCAAGACCTGTGTTGGTGCCGCACTGGATGAAGCCTTTCGCCTTGACGTCGTCGAGCGTGCTCGCGGATGCGGCCGAAGCCGCGAATCCAAACGCGGCGGCGCCCAAAACGCCGATTGCAATGTGTTTCATGACCCACAGACCCTTTTCTGTTTTTTCCAGGCGAACCTGACTTTTTCCCGTGTGAACGCAGCTTCGTATCCCGGCCCATTACCGGAATCCCGCATCGTAACCGACGCGCTGTCTCCCATTCACGAACAACATCGAAGGCGATTATTCCTGTGAGGTCAAGGGAAATGACCAAATCCGAAAGACTTTGAAAACCAACTGGCTGAAATGCCTGAATCGCAGACAAACGCGCCCGCAAATCGGTCAACGCGCCGATAAAGCCGGCAAAATCCGATCGCGCCTTCCCGACCGCGACTTCCCGACCGCGCCGGGCGCCCTGCGGATCTACGGCGCATTGCTGAATTGGCATATTCAAGACCTTTGCCTGGCGAGTGCGGTGCGGTTGCGCGGCCAATGCCGCCGCACTATGGCTAACGACCTACTCACGGGACGAAATGCAATGGCAAAAGACGGCAGCGAGATGGGCATCAACACGCGGCTCGCCCATTCCGGCAACAACCCGCATGACTATTTCGGCTTCGTCAACCCGCCGGTGGTGCATGCCTCGACCGTGCTTTATCCCAACGCGGCGGCGATGGCTTCACGCAGCCAGAAATACACCTACGGAACGCGGGGCACGCCGACCACCGATGCGCTGAACAGCGCGATCGATGCGCTGGAAGGCTCTGCGGGCACGGTCGCGGTTCCATCGGGCCTGGCGGCGGTGACGCTGCCGCTGCTCGCCTTCCTGTCGGCCGGCGATCATCTGCTGATCGTCGATTCCGTCTATCACCCGACCCGCAATTTCGCCGACACGATGCTGAAGCGGCTGGGCATCGAGGTCGAGTATTACGAACCGCGCATCGGCGCCGGCATCGCGGCGCTGATCAAGCCCAACACCAGGGTGGTGTTCACCGAATCGCCGGCCTCCAACACTTTCGAGGTGCAGGACATACCGGCCATCGCCAAGGCAGCGCATGCCGCCGGCGCCATCGTCATGATGGACAACACATGGGCGACGCCGCTCTACTTCCGCCCGCTCGACCATGGCGTCGACATCTCGATCCATGCGGCGACGAAATACCCGGCCGGCCATTCCGACGTGCTGCTCGGCACGGTCTCGGCCAACGCAGCCTGCTGGAAGCAGCTTTGCGAGACGTTCAACACGATGGGATGCTGCGCCGGGCCGGATGACGTCTACCAGGTGCTGCGCGGCCTGCGCACAATGGGCGTGCGGCTGGAGCACCATCAAAAGAGCGCGCTTGCCCTCGCCGGCTGGCTGGAGGGCCAGCCGGGCGTGGCGCAGGTGCTGCATCCGGGGCTGCCCAGCCATCCCGACCACGTTTTGTGGAAGCGTGATTTTTGCGGATCGAGCGGCATCTTCTCTATCGTCCTTGCAGGCGGCGGACAGAAGCAGCAGCACGCCTTCCTCGACGCGTTGAAGTTTTTTGGCCTCGGCTATTCCTGGGGCGGCTATGAGAGCCTTGCCGTGCCGGTATTCCTGGGCGACCGTACCGTCGCCAAGGGCCCGTATGACGGACCGCTGGTGCGCCTGCAGATCGGGCTCGAGGATGTCGAGGATTTGAAGGCCGACCTGGCGCGCGGGCTGGCGGCGGCCGCAGAGGCCTGAGCCAGCACCTTGCCAGACTGAGTCAGGAATCGGCGTAACAGCCTGGAAACACTGCGATCCTGAGCGGTGTCATGGCGACCGATCAGCCGATGAAGCGGCGTCTACAAAATAGAGACGCCGGCGTGGCGGAAGCGATAGAATAGCTTCTGCCGGCGCTTGATGCGGATCGAGGCTGGCCGGCGGATCGGTCGGGAACCTTTTGTCGGCCGATGCATCCAATATCCCGATGAGAAGCCTATCAGGAGATCGCCAATGCCGGCTGTGTTGACGGCAACGTCCGCCGCTTCCGGCGACATGCAGCTTGTCGGCCGCGCGCTGGCACGCGATGGCGATGCATTCCGCACCATCATCAAGACGCACAACCAGAGGCTCTACCGCATCGCCCGCGGCGTTGTGCGCAACGACAGCGAGGCCGAGGACATCGTCCAGGAGGCCTATGTCAGGGCGTTTGCCCACCTCGAGGCCTTTCGTGGCGATGCCTCGCTCGCCACGTGGCTGTCGCGTATCGTCATCAACGAAGCGCTCGGCCGCTTGCGCA
Organism: Mesorhizobium sp. M1163; assembly: GCF_040318415.1. Classification (NCBI taxonomy): domain Bacteria; kingdom Pseudomonadati; phylum Pseudomonadota; class Alphaproteobacteria; order Hyphomicrobiales; family Phyllobacteriaceae; genus Mesorhizobium; species Mesorhizobium sp. M1163. Next base: position 86,766 of record NZ_JAMYMF010000019.1, read on the forward strand.
AAAGGCGGCGAATGGTGGCGATACCTGAAAATCCGCAAGCCGAAATCATCCGGTTTCCCCTCAACCCGAGCGACGATCCGGAGCGGACGATGGCGCAACGGCAGATCCTTGAGCTTGTCGAACGGGCAACCGACAGTCTTCCCGATGTCTACCGGCTGGTGTTCGTGGCGCGAGTCATCGAGGGGCTGAGCATCGAGGAGACCGGCGAACTGCTTGGCGTGCGACCAGAAACCATCAAGACCCGGCTGCACCGCGCTCGTGCGCTGGTGCGCAAGGCGCTGGACGACCAGATCGGCCCGGTGCTGCTCGACGCGTTTCCGTTCGCGGGCCGGCGCTGTGAACGGCTGACCAATGCCGTGATGCAGCGGCTTGGTCTTTCCGGATAGGTCGCGTCGATTTTCGCGGGAACGTTTTCCGGCGACCTGCATCCAATGAGCATCACTGAAAACGAAGCCCGATGCAGCTCGGCGTCGGGGCGAAGGAGAGCATCATGTTTATTCGATCGACCACGGCACTGGCCGCATTTTTCCTGCTTAGCGCAGCGCCCTTGTCGCAAGCTGCCGACAAGCCGACCGATCCGCAGATCGCACATATCGCCTACACAGCGGGCGTGCTTGACGTCGAGGCGGCCAAGCAGGCGCTGCAGAAATCGAAAAACAAAGAGGTCGTAGATTTCGCCAAGGACATGGTGCGGGATCACGAGGCCGTCAACAAACAGGCTCTCGACCTGGTCAAGAAGCTCAAGGTCACGCCTGAGGACAATCCGACCAGCAAAGCGCTGACCAAGGCGGCGGCCGAGGAACGTGCCAAGCTTGCCAAGCTCAAGGGCGCGGCGTTCGACAAGGCCTATGTCGCCAGCGAGGTGGCCTACCACAAGCAGGTCAATGGCGCGCTCGAAACTCTGCTGATCCCGTCGGCCGGCAATGCCGAGCTGAAGAGCCTGCTGGAAACCGGCCTGAAAATATTCCAGGGCCACGAACAGCACGCCGAACACGTCGCCGGTATGCTGAAGTGAGGATCGGGCCAATGGTGTCGAGGCGGCATCTGTGGGTTGCGCTGGCGCTGACCATCGGCGCCGCACCTGCCAAGGCCGAAACCATTGAGGTGACGATCGACAAGGTTGTGTTTTCGCCCGGAAACATCGAGGCGAAGGTCGGCGACACGATCAAGTGGGTGAACAAGGACGTGTTCGCCCACACGGCAACCGTCAACGGCGGCTGGGAAGTGATGATCCCGCCGAAGCAGGCAGCAAGCCTGATGGTGAAGAAGGCCGAATCGGTCGATTATTTCTGCCGCTTCCATCCCAATATGAAGGGCCATGTGACGGTGACATCGCCCTGACTGGCTAATGCCTGTCGCGCAAAAGTGTGCAGCGGTTTTGCGATAACGACATGCATAAAACAAGAGCCTAAAGCGCGTCGCATGAGGCCGGTCGAACGCGACGTGCTTTTAGGCCGCCAGCCATGCCGTCCCGACAAGAAGCGTGACCAGCGTCAATGGCAGGCCAACCTTGAAGAAGGCGATGAAGCCCAGCGGCTTGCCGGAGACCCGCGCGTGCTCGGCAACGATCAGATTGGCGACCGAGCCGAGCAGCGTGAAATTGCCGGCCAGGGTCGAGCTCATGGCGACGACCAGCCAGGCACGCTCTGGATTCTCCAGGCCGGGTATGAACGGCCGCAGCGCCAGCACGGCCGGAACGTTGCTCATGATGTTGGACAGCACTGCGGTGAAGCCGGACAGCCGCCAGACATCATTCAGCCCAAGGTCCTTTGCCGAAGCGACGATGTCGGGCGTCAGCAATGTCTTTTCGGCACCGGCGACGACGATGAACAGCCCGGCGAACATGAACAGCAGCGGCCCGTCGATCTCGCGATAGATGCGCTCAGGCTTGATGGCGCGGGTCAGCAACAGAATCGCACCGCCAATCAGCGCCGCCTTGGCTACGGGAACGCCGGCAAAGAAAGCGACCGCCAAACCGATACAGACGACCACCGCCTTGAGCACCTGCCCCGGCAGCATGCGGCCGCGATAGACTTCGGGGCTGAGCTCGGCCTTGCGCGAAAATTCGGCGCGGTAGACGATGCGGATGATGACGATGACGGCGAAGAGGCCGAACGCCGCGACCGGTGCAAGTGCCGCCGAGAAGGCCGGATAGGAAATCCCCGACAGGGCGCCGATGACCATGTTCTGCGGATTGCCGGTGATGGTGGCGACACTGCCGCAATTCGAGGCCGTGGCGGTGGCGATCAGATAGGGAACCGGGTTGCGGTTGATGACGCGGGTGACATGGACGACGATCGGCGCCATGACCAGGCAGATGGCGTCGTTGACCAGGAATGCCGACAGGACGCCGGTCAACAGCGTCACCATCACCAGCAGCATGAATGGCGCATGCGCATGCTCAATGGCGAACCCGCCGAGCGCGCGAAAAGCGCCGGACACTTTCAGATGCGCCACGACGATCATCATGCCGAGCAAAAGCGTGATGGTGTCGAAGCTGATGGCGCGGTAGGCGTCCTCCATGCTGAGCGCGCCGATGGCGATCATCGCCGCACCGCCGAGCAGCGCGATGCCTGCCCGGTCGAGGCGTAGCCCTGGTATCGTGCCGATGGCGACGCCGGCATAGGTCAGGACCAGGATCAGCAATGCCGCCGCGCCCATCGCTGTCATGTGTTGGAAATCCTGTTCGCGACTGGCGAGTGAACCTGTCCGGAATGGACGCTGAAATATTGGCGATCCCGACAGGATTCGAACCTGTGACCATCGGCTTAGAAGGCCGGTGCTCTATCCAGCTGAGCTACGGGACCGCTGGCCGGCCGCATGACCGGCTGATTGTTGGCGCCGGCAGGGCCGGTATGAGATCAATGCGTCCAGGGCGTCCTGCGGTCATAGCGGAAATTCTCCGCATAGGAAATCTGGCGGCGTTTGATTTCCTTCGGCTCCTCGACGCGGAAAGACAGCCCTTCCTTCTCGGCATAGGCGACCGCCTCTTCCCTGGTGTCAAAGGTCAGCCTGATCTGGCTTCGCATGTCGCCGGACGTGGTGTAGCCCATCAGCGGATCGATCTTCTTGCGCTGCTCCGGATCGAATTCCAGCACCCAATAGCCGGTCTTGGCCTTGCCGGACTGCATCGCGGTTTTGGCTGGGCTGAAAATGCGGGCTGACATGACCACCTCATTGCTGGTTGCAAGCACACGACCTCGAAACCAGATTACTATTCTCTGGCCATGCACTAGCCCGTCATTACTGCGCAATGGCGCCGGCAGCAAGGCCGATGGCTTTTTACGCTTGCTTTGGCGGGCCGAAATCAATAGGCAACAGACCGTTCGGAGTGTAGCGCAGCCTGGTAGCGCATCTGGTTTGGGACCAGAGGGTCGGGAGTTCGAATCTCTCCACTCCGACCATTCATCAAGCAAATCTCGTCGGCAGCGCAAGCTGATCACGCTCGAGCGTGATCCGTCGCCGTATCATGCTCAGGCAACGGACGGACAGCACGAGCCTGCGCTGCCCGTCCGATATGGAAGATGTCAGCCCTGGATGAAGGCCAGCAGATCCGGATTGATGATCTCCGGATGGGTGGTGCACATGCCGTGCGGCAGGCCCTTGTAGATCTTGAGCGTGCCGTGCTTCACCAGCTTGGCCGCAAGCAGCGCGGAATCGGCGATCGGCACGATCTGGTCGTCGTCGCCATGCATGATCAGGACGGGAACCTCGATCTTTTTGAGATCGTCGGTGAAATCGGTCTCCGAGAATGCCTTGATGCAGTCGTAATGGGCCTTGGCTCCGCCCATCATGCCCTGGCGCCACCAATTGTCGACGGCGCCTTGCGAGATCTTGGCGCCGTCGCGGTTGAAGCCATAGAACGGGCCGGCCGGCACATCCCTGTAGAACTGGGCGCGATTAGCGGCCAGAGCCGCGCGAAAGCCGTCGAAGACTTCGATCGGCAAGCCGCCGGGGTTGCTGTCGGTCTTGACCATAATCGGCGGCACGGCGCCGATCAGCACCGCCTTGGCAACACGGCCTCCGCCGCCATAAAGCGCGACGTAACGCGCCACCTCGCCGCCACCGGTCGAGTGGCCGATGTGGATCGCATCCCTGAGATCGAGATGCGCCGCGAGCGCCGCAACATCGGCGGCGTAGGTGTCCATCTCATTGCCGGTCGCGGTCTGCGACGAGCGGCCGTGGCCGCGGCGGTCATGGGCGATGACGCGGTAGCCCTTTTCGACGAAGAACAGCATCTGGTTGTCCCAGTCGTCTGAGCTCAGCGGCCAGCCGTGATGGAACACGATCGGCTGGCCCTTGCCCCAATCCTTATAGAAAATCTCGGTGCCGTCATGGGTGGTGAATGTGCTCATCGTCCTACTCCTTGATGGAAAGCTGGGAGGTAACAGGGAAGCTTTTAGCCCCTTCAGCTGGACAAATTATAACAGTGCGGTCAGGGTGAGCATTGGCAAAACGGACATTCAACGTGGCAAAACTGACAAATGACGGCTGCGCGTGATCTGATCGAAATCGGCCTTGTCTTGTATCCCGGCGTGCAGGAAGCAGCCGTGCTCGGCCTGACCGATCTTTTCATGCTGGCAAACCGGCTGGCTGTCGAGCGGTCGCCGGAGGCGGCGAGGCTTCGCGTCAGCCATTGGCAATTGGACGCGGGCAATACCGTAATCCGCACCTTCGACAGCGACCCCGGCGCCGACAATGAACCGGCCATGGTCATCCTGCCGCCGACCCTGCTGCAGCCGATCCCTCGCGAGGCGGCCGCGCCCTATGCCGGCTGGCTCAGGGACCGTCATGCGGCAGGCGCGACGCTCGGTTCGGTCTGTGCCGGCGCCTTCGTGCTTGCCGAGACCGGCCTGTTGTCCGGTCGCGCCGCGACAACGCACTGGGCCTATCGCGACGCGCTGGCGCTACGCTTTCCAGACATCTTGCTCGACGCCGACAGGCTGGTCATCGACGATGGCGACATCATCACCGCGGGCGGCTACATGGCCTGGACCGACCTCGGCCTCAAGCTCGTGGACAGGGTGCTCGGGTCAACCGTCATGATGGACACGGCGCGTTTCATGCTGGTCGATCCGCCGGGCCGCGAGCAACGTTTTTACAGCCCGTTTGCGCCGCGATTGACCCATGACGACGAAGCGATCCTCAAGGTGCAGCATTGGCTGCAGGCGAACGGCGCGCGCGACGTGACGCTCGGCGCCATGGCCGAGCATGCGGGGCTGGAGGAGCGGACCTTTCTGCGACGCTTCCGAAACGCCACTGGCCTCAGGCCGACCGAATATTGTCAGCACCTGCGGGTCGGCAAGGCGCGCGAGATGCTGGAAACCACGATACGATCGATCGACCAGATCGCCTGGGAGGTCGGCTATGACGATCCCGGCTCCTTCCGCAAGGTATTCGCCAGGATAACCGGCCTGGTGCCCGGCGATTATCGCCGGCGCTTTGGCGTGGAATGAGCTGTGATTGCGGGTGGAGAGAGCTGAGGCCCGGCCGCCGCGCAATGGCGCTATCGATTCGATGCTGCCAAAGGCAAGCTCGCCGGGAAGAGAACCCCAACCACCCCATCTCCCGGCGAGCCTACTTACCTGATTGATACGCAATCAGGACCGGGATCAGCCGGCAAGCTCTTTGTTGCAAGACAGATGCCAGTCTTTCTTCTCGAAATGGGACACAGACGGGAATGAGCTCCCTGATGTTCACGCCGAGGCTTTTTGCCTGATGTGCCGGATCAGTCGAATTCCTGAAATCAGCAGCAATGCGCCTCCGACTTCCACGACCAGGATCACGGCCGAGCCCCAGGGAATAGCTGGCCAAAACTCTGAAAAGGCTTGCCTGAGCCAGGTGCTATGAGCAGGCTCCTCGCCGTAAGTCCTGAGCATCAAGTCCGCGTAATCGAAGATCTCTTGGACCACGATCGCCGACCAGAACAGCGATGAGACAAGCCATATCAGTGCGATTCGTCTGACGATCGGGCTCATTCCAAACCTACTGTCAAAAAGATCGACTTGATTAGCACACCCGCCAAACGAGATCATCCCGCTATATCTCGAACTCGCCCTGCCCTTCATCCATGGCGCTGACCGTCTCGGCTGCGAGCGCTCGCGTTATCGGCGTCTTGCGCTCGAGCGCGGTGCGGTCGAGCCGTTCGACCACCCCCATGGCGGTGGCCAGCGAGCGTTCGATGCGGCGCACCAGGTATTGCACGACATGCGGCTCGACCTCGACCTGGCGGTCGGCGAACAGTTTTGTGATGACGCCGGCCAGCAAGAGATCGTCGGGCTCGTGGATCTCGACGGTAGCCGCCGCCTTGAGCCGCGACGCCAGGTCGGGCAGCCTGACGCCCCAGGCGGAGGGAAAGCGGCGCGCCGTCAACAGTAAGGTCGAGCCGGCGCCGCGCACCGCATTGATCAGGTGGAACAGGCCGTGCTCGTCGACCGGGCCGGCGTCGACATCGTCGATCAGGGCCGGATGCGCGCCGAGATTTTCGATACAGTCGCCGATGCGGGCGGCCTCCACTTTCACCGCGTCGGCGCGGGTCCGCCAGATCGAGGCCAGATGGGTTTTTCCCGAGCCGGCCGGCCCAGCCAGCACGACAACCGGCGACGGCCAGTCCGGCCAGCGGTCGACAAGCGCCGCGGCCTGGCTGTTGGTGGCGGAGACGACGAGCTCGTCACGCGAATAGCCGGTGCCGTGGCCTAGATCGAGCGGCAATTGGCGCGGCGGATCGATCTTGTTGTCCGGCATCTGGCTCAACCGCGCGCGCCCCCGCGGCGCCGAACCGGCAGCGGCGGCACCGGCTCGTCGGCATGGCCCTTGTAGAGCGGCGATTCGAGATAGCGCGCGATGGCGAAACGCACCAGAACGGCAACGGCGGCGGAAGCCGGAACGGCGATCAGCAGGCCGACGAAGCCGAACAGCGCGCCGAAGGCAAACAGCGCAAACATCAGCCATACCGGATGCAGGGCGACGCTTTTGCCGACTAACCGCGGCTGCAGGATGTTGCCCTCGATGAACTGGCCGACGAAGAACACGCCTGCCACTGCCGCGATCATGGTCCAGTCCGGCCAGAACTGGACGAAGGCAACGCCGACAGCCAGCACCAGCCCGGTCAGCGAGCCGACATAGGGGATGAACGAGATCAGCCCGGCGAACAGGCCGATGAGGATGCCGAAATTCAGGCCCGTCAGCGTCAGGCCGGTGGCATACATGGCGCCGAGCACCAGGCAGAGCGTACCCTGGCCGCGCACGAAGCCGGCGGTCGCGGTGTTGATGTCCCTGGCGATCGCCCGGACCGTCTTGACATAGTCGCGCGGCACCCAGCCGTCGACGATTGCCACCATGCGGTCCCAGTCGAGCAGCATGTAGAAGGCGACGACCGGCGTCACCACGAACAGGCTGACAACCGAGACCAGCGCCACGCCGGAGCTCCAGATCGAGGTGAAGACCGTAGTCAGGAGACCGAAGCCGGAGGTCAGCAGCGAGTTCAGCCCTTCGCGCAGGCCATTGGCGTCGACGCCGAATTTCTCTTCCAGCCATTTCGGGTCGAAACTGGTGATCAGGCTCTGCAGCCGGGTCAGATAGTCCGGCAGCTTGCTGGCGAAATCAGCCATCTGCGAGGCGAGCACCGGAACCAGGATGACGACGGCCAGCACCAGGACGACGATAAAGGCGATGAGGATGACCACCGTCGCCATCAGCCTGGACAGGCCGAGACGCTCCAGCCGGTCGGCGACAGGGTCGAGGAAATAGGCGAGCACCATGCCAGCGACGAAGGGCAGAAGGATGCCGCTGAAGACATAGAGGAAGACGGCGAGGATGATGGCGCTGACCAGCCAGAAGCGGATCTGGCGGCGAAACGACGCCGATGCCGCAGCCTCCGCTGCCGCGGCTTCGGCCTCGGCGTCGATCGACCGTTCGTCGGGTCCCTGGTGTTCAGGTGCCCCGCGTTCAGGTGCCGGGTGTGGAGCCTTCGCCATAGCCGCTCATATGCCTCAGCCAAGCCACGAGATAGGCCGCGGCCGAAGCCACGGTCAAGACCCCGGACAGCAATATGAGGGCCGGCCTCAGCGGATCGAGACGGATGTCAAAGGCGAGTTCGCCCAACACCACTGCCGCCAGCACGATCTGGATCGCGGTGTTGGCCTTCGACACCAGGAGCGGCTTCATCTCAACCGGATGCGCCATGACGGTGGACAAAAGCACGGCGCAGACGATCAGCGCGTCGCGCGACACCATGGTGATGACCAGCCATAGCGGCAACTCGCCGCTGATGCCCATGACCACGAAGACGGAGACCAGCAGCAGCTTGTCGGCCATCGGGTCGAGATAGGCGCCGAGCCTGGAAAACTGATTGAAATGGCGGGCGATGAAGCCGTCGACGCCGTCGGAAATGCCGGCAATGAGGAAGCCGGCAAAGGCCCAGTCCCAGCGTTCCTGCAGCATGGCCAGCACCACGGCCGGCACCAGCACGAAGCGCATGATCGTGATCATGTTGGGGATGGTCAAACGCATTATCCCGTCGCTCTTGTTTGTCGATACATGATGGAGATGGAGGGTCACGGCAAGTGAGAAGCGACAAAAGTTGGGCCGTGCACGGGTTTGTCGAGAGCGCACTGGCCGCGAAGCTATTTTGGAACAAGCGGCGCAGTGGCTGGACTCTTCGGCAACCATCAAGGCACCATGGCGCAACAAAGAGGGAGTGGAACCTTGTCTTTGGCCGTTGGCGAAGCGCGTAAGTATCTCGATACGTTCATGATGGGACATGGCTTTCGCCGCATCCGGAAAGGCGTCTTCGAAGTCGACCGGAGCGACGATATTAGCCTGATTCTCGAAGAAGCCTTTACTGCAAGCTCTGGCGATGTTCATGTGAACATGCTCGTTTACCTGGACTTTCTTACCGTCAGGCCGTTGCTTGAAAGGCTGTACGGCAAAAAATGGATCTGGCCCGGACTGTCGCAGTTTCATCCCGAAACGATATTTAACAATGAGCTGAAAGCTTATGGTCGTTACTTCGAGAACCTTGACCAGACGAGCATAGATAGGTTGCTGGGGAAATATGTCGAGCTGGCGCGACGGATCAGGGCTCAGAATCCGGACCTCGCCAGTTACGTCGCCGGACATAGCGAGCTGCTCGACAAACCTTACGAATTCACACAGCCCTTCGCAGTTCGGATCCTCGCGCTGATTGCCTGCGAAATCGAACTTGGGCACTACGAGCGGGTGAGGCAGGCTGTGCACTGGATTCGAACGAACAATAGCGGAATAGCGCTGAGCGGCTACGCCAAGGCACAACTCGACCGCGTCGACATGGTTCTGGCGGAACGAGAGGGACGTCCATAAGGGCGGCAGCTTGGGCGACTGTCCACTCTTTTGTCGAGCCAAGACAGTCTGATCCCGCCGTCATCCTTGCGAGGTGCGGCCGTTCATGCGAAGAGCCCGGGAAAGCAATAGCTTATTTTCCCTACTGCTGAATGACGATGGCGCAGAGAATCACAATCGCTTGGCGAGTAACGCTTTGCTATCTGGCCGGACTGACAGAAAGTCTGCTGGCTTTCGCATCTTTCGGAGCCCCGCACCGCAACATAGCGACGCAAGATCTTCTGTGGGCCTTCGCTCTTGAGCTGGCCGTGGGCGTGGTCGTCTCTTGGCCCCTCTGGCTGACGGCTGCGGTCGTGGCGTTTCTGTTCGCGAGGTCGGTCGTTGCAAATCCAGGTCTGTGGGCTGCCGCGGCGGCTTTGGTCGCCGCCGGCTTCTCGTATGGAATCCTGCCCTTCGACGGTGAAATCAGGTCTCTTGCCACCGTCGGTGGCCTCGCCGCAATTCTGGCGGGGATTTCTTTTTACTGTTGGAGTATATCGCGCCCGGTTCCGCCGGTATCCAACTGAAAACACCATCATCGCGCGCTTGCCTTGCGGGGCAAAACCGTTCATGCGAAGAGCCCGCAAGCGAATGAAACCAGCGACAGGCAAGCGCAACAGATGAGCAGGCGCCGGAAATGAGCAAGCGCAAGAACGGGCTCACCTATGCCGAAGCGGGCGTCGACATCGATGCCGGCAATCTCATGGTCGAGAAGATCAAGCCGCTGGTGCGTGCGACCCGCCGGCCGGGCGCCGATGGCGAGATCGGCGGCTTCGGCGGCATGTTCGACCTAAAGGCCGCCGGCTTCACCGATCCGGTGCTGGTCGCCGCCAATGACGGCGTCGGCACCAAGCTGAAGATCGCCATCGACGCCGGCAAGCACGATACGATCGGCATCGACCTCGTCGCCATGTGCGTCAACGACATCGTCGTGCAAGGCGCCGAGCCGCTGTTCTTCCTCGACTATTTCGCCACCGGCAAGCTCGATCCCGACCAGGGTGCTTCGATCGTCGGTGGTATCGCCGCCGGCTGCCGGCAGGCCGGCTGCGCGCTGATCGGCGGCGAGACGGCGGAAATGCCGGGCATGTATCACGACAAGGACTACGACCTTGCCGGCTTTGCCGTCGGTGCCGCCGAACGCGGCCAGCTGCTGCCGACCGACGACATCGTCGAGGGCGACGTGCTGCTCGGCCTTGCCTCGTCGGGCCTGCATTCGAACGGCTTTTCGCTGGTCCGCCGCATCGTTGCCGTAAGCGGCCTTGGCTGGGGCGATCCGGCGCCGTTCAATGACGAGGCGACACTTGCCGAGGCGCTGCTCGAGCCGACGCGCATCTACGTCAAGTCGATTCTCAAGGCGATCCGCAACACGCATGGCATCAAGGCGCTGGCCCATATCACCGGCGGCGGCTTTCCCGAAAACATCCCGCGCGTTCTGCCCAAGGATTTTTCGGCCGAGCTCGATCTCGGCGCCATCGAGGTGCCACCGGTGTTTTCGTGGCTGGCCAAGACCGGCGGCGTCGCGCCGGAAGAGATGATGCGCACCTTCAATTGCGGCATCGGCATGATCCTGGTCGTCGCCTCCGGTCAGGCGGCGCAGGTCGCCGCCGTTCTGCAGGAGGCCGGCGAGACGGTGACGCCGATCGGCCAGATCGTGCCGCGCCGCGATGCCGGCGTCATCTATCGGGGCTCGATCGGCCTATGACCAGGAAACGCACCGTAGTGCTTATTTCGGGGCGCGGCTCCAACATGACGGCGCTGATCGCGGCCGCCGGCAGCCCGGCCTATCCGGCCGAGATCGTCGGCGTCATCTCCGATCGCGCCAATGCCGCCGGCCTCGGCATCGCCGCGGCTCGCGGCATCGCCATCAAGGTGATTTCGCGCTCCGACTATGCCAGCAAGGAAGCGCATGACGGGGCGATCGATGCGGCCCTTGTCTCGTTCGGCGCCGAAATCGTCGCGCTGGCCGGCTATATGCGCATCCTCGGCGCGCGTTTCGTCGAGAAGTGGCAGGGCCGGATGGTTAATATCCACCCTGCCCTGCTGCCTGCCTTCAAGGGGCTGGATACGCACGCGCGAGCCATCCGCGCAGGCATGCGCATCCATGGCTGCACAGTGCATTTCGTCACGCTCGACATGGATGACGGGCCGATCATCGCCCAGGCCGCAGTGCCGGTGATGGTCGGCGACAATGAGGACACGCTGGCCGCGCGCGTGCTCAAGGCCGAGCACCAGCTCTATCCGCTGGCGCTGGGCCTGGTCGCCGAAGGCAAGGCGCGGATGGAAGGCGGCCGCACGGTGTTTTCGCGCTTCGCCGACGATGCCGACAATGCCACGTCGGTGGTGATCGCGCCCGACCCGCTGCGCGAAGAGACCGATCTCGAGCACCTGGCGCGGATAACGCCGTGAGGGTCCGTAGAAAAAGCCAATAAATCGTCGGGGTCGGCAGAAACAGACCAATGGACGTTTTCGACAGCGCGATCCGCACAAAAGGTGATCTCGCCGGCGTCTTCGAGTATGACGAGGCGGACGATCCGAACAGTGCCACGGCATATTTCTATCTTTGTCGAACCGAGGACGGGCGGGCCGATTCTGTCATCGAAGCAATTCACATTCGATCGGGCGATTGGGCTATCACTGAAGCAGACATTTCGGTCAGATGGGATAAAGATGAACGGCGCGTAGGCCTGTTCATCTTTGGTGTGCTTTGGGCGAGTTTTGATACCGCCATGGGCACAAAGCATGGCGGCGGATATGGGAAAGACTTTCAGCCGGACATCCCTTGGACTTGAATTGAAACCATGATGCAATTGCTGCTCCTGCGTCACGCTAAGTCGAGCTGGGACGATCCTGGCCTCATCGATTTCGACCGGCCGCTGTCCGGGCGCGGGCGGAAAGCAGCGCCGCTGGTCGGGCGCGAACTGACCCGGCGCGGCTGGCTGCCGGAGCTGGCGCTGGTGTCGCCGGCGCTGCGCACCCGCGACACATGGCGGCTGGTTTCGGCGGAATTGCCGGCGAAGGTGCAGGCCAAATTTGCCCAGGCGCTCTACGAGGCAGCGGCGGCGGACATCCTCGCCAAGGTGCGGCAAGTAAAGGCGGAGACCGGAACGCTGCTGGTGCTTGGCCACAATCCCGGGTTGGAGGAGTTCGCGCGCGGGCTTGCCGGGGCTGGATCGGATGAAGCGGCGCTGAAAAAGCTGGCGGAAAAATTCCCGACCGCGGCCCTGGCTCGGTTCGACGTCGATGGCGATTGGGCCGGTCTCACCTTCGGCAGCGCCCGACTGACGCACTGCATTTGGCCGAAGGATCTGCGTTAGGGATTTACCAACAGGCCGGGGGAAAAACCGCCGATCCCTCGACCGACCGAGCTTCGCACAAACAAGAGCGGCGGGCCAAGCCCGCCGTTCTTTGTGCTCCCGGGGTTTGAGGAACTAGCGGCCCCAGTTGCCCCGGCCAGATTGGGGCACTACGGGCTGATCCGTGCCGAACCGGGTCGTCGCCCCGGTGTCGACGGCGTTGTGCTCAGCCGTCAGCGGCTTGCGGATGGAACCGGTAAACCCGCTGTCGATAGCGCCGACAGGCGCATTGCCAACAGGCGCGGCCGGCTGGTTGGCACCGTCCGAACCATAGTGGTCGCTGCCGGCAAAGGCGCTGCCCGTGGCGGTGAGGACGATAGCGGCGATGGTAAGAGCAATCTTGGTCATTTCGGGTACTCCAGTGTGCTGGTCATTCGTGAGTTGTCGTTGCTTTCGACGCATTCGAGATGAGAGCGCTGCCCGCACCGACGAATACGCATCGGCTTTTTCCGACGTGCACGTTGCTGGACGATTTCAGCAACCGAGATTGTGGCTACAGATGAAACCTGCAATTCAAAGTATTCGATTGGCGCAGGATTCGATCCAGCGCTCGTCCCGGCTGATACGCGAAAGCAAGAGTAGCGGGCCGAGCCCGCCGCTCTTTGTGTTCCGGGGCTGTGATAATCAGCGGCCCCAGATGCCTTGGCCGGATTCAGGCGCCACCGACTCGGAAGTCGTCTTGGCACCGGTATGCTCGGAAGTAACCGGCTTGCGGATCGAGCCGGTGAACGTGTTGTCAACGTTGGCAGCAGGAGCGGCCGGCTGGTTGACGTTGTCTGAGCCATAATGGTCGCTGCCGGCAAAAGCAATGCCGGTGGCAACGAGGATGGCGCCGGCGGTAAGAGCGATCTTGGTCATTTCAGGTACTCCGGTAGTTCTTTGGTCTGTCCGTCAAGTGGCGTGCCTTGGGAAGAATTCGCGTCGCTCGGACCGCCCCGAGATGGGTCCGCAAGCTTGTCGTTTCCAATCACAAAAGTTTTGTACAGGTGCGCCAAATTGGCCGCTTGAAATTCGACATGCGGCTCCTTTCGCCACAATGTTCTTATTTCTTTTCAATTAGTTATGCGGTTATTGGTGATTTTCAGCGCGAACATTCTGTGAGCCGGCGTTCACCCATTCCTGTATTCCTGTACCCTCTGTCAACAGAACCGAACCGTTCGGTTCGAACTATTTTACGTTTGGCTGGATCAGCGCTTCAGAGCCTCGATCGACATGCCTGCCGACCGATCAATGCCCAGTAAAAATCACGCTGCCAGCTCAGCGCCAGCGGTGTCATGCTTGGGCCGCGCGCTGGCCAGAAGCACCACGGGGCAGTTGCAGGCGGCTAAAACAGCGCCGGCGGTTTCGCCGAAGAACAGGTCCTCACCCGGACGTTGGGTGACACCCATCACGACGATCGCCGCGCCTTTGGCCGCCTCCCTAGTGATCGCCTTGTCGGGTGTGACGCGGGTATGGAACGCGGTGTCGATATGCAGGCCGTAGCGGCCCGCCAAGTCGGCGATGTCTTTCAGGACGGCCTCTTCGCGGCTATGCGACACCGATGTCGACCTGCGGCCCTTGGCTGCCCTTTGCGAGACGTAGAGAACCTTGATCCGCGCCCGGTTTGGACGGGCCAGCGCCAGCGCCAAGTCGGCGGCGCGACGCGCCACCTGGGTTCCGTTGACGGGGACGAGAATGCTGGTGCCGGCCTTCAGCGTCGGCATCTTTTCGGCTGCATTGCCGCCGTTCAGGACCAGGCAAAGTGGGCCGTCAAATCCTGCGGCAATGTCGTTGAGGGCCGGCGCGAAGGCGCCATCGGCGGTCAGCACATTGTCGAGGCCGACCAGCAGCAGGCCGTATCCCTTGCGGGCCTCTTCGGCGATCGTCTCACCGGTGGCTTCCAACTCGGTGCGGGCCGTCAGGTGGACTTTGCCGACAAGCGTATCTTCGATCCGTTTTACCGCCTGGGCGCTTTTCTTTGCACCCTTCTTGATTTCCTGCAGGGCGCGCTCCTGTCCCTTGCTGTCGCTCGGCCTGTCAATTCGGCCGTCTTTCGGCTGAAGCAAGGTGGTGGGCAGGCGAAGCAAGGTAGTGGGCATGCCGCTGCCTCCGCCGACCAGTCCGGCGAGATGGGCAGTGAACTTGCCAATCCTGCTGTCGTCGACCAGCACCAGCAGCCGCTCCAGCCTGGAAATGAAGCCGTATTCGTCCAACGCCTCGCGCTCGACACGCTGCTGCTCGTCGTGCCCCACCGGCAGCCGGCCGAGCGCCCAGCGCAGCATCGGCGGCATGGCCAGCGTGGTGATCACGGCCATGGTGACGATCATGGTGAAGAGATTGTGCGACAGGATGTTCATCGACAGGCCGATGCTGGCGACGATCACCTCGGTCGAGCCGCGCGCGTTCATGGCGCTGCCGACGGCGATTGCTTCCTTGAACGACATGGCGGCGAGCCTGGCGCCGATGAACGCGCCGCCAAACTTGCCGATGCTGGCGATAACCACAAGAGCGCCCGTCAGCATGGCAAGCGTCGGATCGGCGAGCACTGTGAGATCGGCGGAAAGCCCCGCCATGCCGAAGAAGATCGGCATGAACAGCGCAGTGATGACGCCGCGCAGCTGGCCTTCGATATGGCTGGAGAGGATGGGCGATTCACCGACAAGAATGCCGGCGACGAACGCACCCAGGACGGTATGCACGCCTATCATATTGGTGATCAGCGCCATCACGCCCATGATGATGAGGATCATGGTGATCACCGCGAACTCGCTGTGGAATTGATCGTTGGTCCAGCGGATCAAGGTGAAGACAAGACGGCGGCCAATGGTGAAGGAGAACACCATGAATAGTGCCACCGCGGCGATGGTGGTCACCAGCGGCGCGAACTGCAACCTGCCATTGGTGGCGATGCCGAAGGTTACGGCGATGATAAGCCAGCCGATCGTGTCCTCGATGATCGCCGAGGAAATAATCACCTGTCCGAGGTTGCGGCGCATGAAGTTCATCTCGCGCACCACCATGGCGACGATCTTGACCGACGAGATCGACAGCGCGGTGCCCAGGAACAGCCCGGCGACGGTGCGTTGCGTGGCGTCAGACAGCAATGCGCCCGGCAGGAACTGCGCCAGCGCGAAACCGCAGATGAAGGGCACCACGACGCCGGTCGCCGAAATGGAAAAACAGGCCGCGCCAACCCGGCGCACCAGCCGCAGGTCCGTTTCCATGCCGGTCAGCAAAAGCAGCATCAGGATGCCGAGCTGTGAGACGGCGTCGATCATGCCCTTTTGCGCAGGATCGCTGGGAAAGATCAGGTGCTGAGCCGATGGCCATAGCCAGCCGAACAGCGAAGGACCGAGCAGGATGCCGCCGATCAGTTGGCCCATGATTGCCGGCTGGCCATAGCGCTGCAGCACTTCGCCCAGGCCGCGCCCGACAAGCAGCAGCAGGACGATCTCGGCAACGAAAGCGCCTTCGCCCGAACCGCCCATTCCCGAAGCCTTGGTTCCGGCAACAAGCGTCTCCGCCGCCCGGGCCGCGCCTGCGGGGGCGAAAGCGCAAACCAACAGCGCCAGGCTGGAACATGTCGGAGCCTGCCAAGCCATGAAACCCCCATCGCCCAATGCACCTGCCCAACAACGCGCGACAATGAGTTGCGTTGCTAGACGTGGACGTCACCGAAGGAGAGTTCGCCGTCGTCGCTCTCCGTCAGGTAGGCTGCCATCAGCAGGCCGGCATAGAGGACGGCGACCAGCACGACGATGGCGCCACCAGGAACTGGACCCAGCGCAGCACTGGCGACGGCCTCACGCATCGACCCGACGAAGCCGATGCGGACGCCTTCGTTTAAGAGGCTGGGGGTCGACAGTTTGAGGATCCAGGCCAGCAGCAGGATCAGCAGCATATAGATGTAATTCCGACGCAGGCGGCGCGCCAAAGCCACGCGTTGCGAAATCAGGAATTTTGGTGCGCGCAGGCTCTCGCCGACGATCAACAGCCAATCGGACGCAAAATCCGGCTGCGGTGAGAATACCTGTGCGAAATAGTGCCGTTCGAACTGGCGCACGCGAGCCCGATAGAAGTCGAAGAAGCGGTATCGCCGCGCCTCGATCCACAGCAGCAGCAGAACAAGCAGCATGGCAAACAGCAGCACGCCATGGTGAGCGCTGGCTGTCGAAAGCGAGACGGACAGCATCGCCGCGACAACCGTTATCGCCCAATTGCTCGTCCGGTCCAGGCGGTCGCGCCACCCAGCCATGCGCGCAATCTCGGCGCGATGGAAGTGGGACATCGTGGTTACGAGTTCGCCGGACGAAAGCGTTCGCCCGATGGGGTCCGGCGCCGCCAACGCTTCTGCCATGACCATGCCTCCACCCGCCATGCGAAACGGCCGGAGGAACATATCGTTCCGAACGCTTCAAGTTGCCGGGCGCAGCCAGACCTTGTTGTCGTGGAAGGCGGCGCCGCCATAGGGCGCCGGCGCATCGGCGCCAGTCAGCACGTTGATGCCCTCGCCGCGCTCATGGGCGCTGTTCGGCCAGATGCCTTCGGCGATGACCACGCCGCGCTTGATGCCGTCGAACAGTTTTGCGTGCAGCACCACTTCGCCACGCTGGTTGCCGACTTCGATGCGGCCGCCGTCGGCGACGCCGAGTGCCGCCGCATCATCGGGATGCAAGAGCAGCTCCGGCCGGCGCTCTTTTGCCTGCGACACCGGCGTTTCGGTGAAGGTCGAATTGAGGAAATTGCGCGCCGGCGAGGTGGTCAGCCGGAACGGGTGCGCCTCGTCCGCCACCTCGATCAGATCGACATGGTCGGGGAATTCCGGCAGGCTCGCCACCGGCCCGAACAGGCCCATGCTTTTCGGTGGCCGATTGGGCGACGCCTGGCCCGTCCAGTCGGCGCGAAAATGAAACTTCTTGTCGGCATGGCCGAAGCCGTCGAGGTAATGCGCGGCATCGAAATCCGGCTGCAAATCGACCCATTTCTGCTCTTTCAGGCTCGAAAAGCTGCCCAGCCCGCGCTTGCCCAGAATGACGTCGATATGCTGCTGCTCGGTCATGCCGAAGCCCGGGCGATCGGCGACACCGAGTCTTTTGCCGAGTTCCTCGATGACGAAATGGTTGGTGCGCGGACCTTCCGGCGGGTCGATCAGCTTCGGCCCGAGCGTGATGTGCTGGTTGCCGCCGCCCTTGTAGACGTCGTCATGCTCGAGAAACATCGTCGCCGGCAGCACCACATCGGCGAGCTTGGCGGTGT
Organism: Mesorhizobium sp. M1163; assembly: GCF_040318415.1. Classification (NCBI taxonomy): domain Bacteria; kingdom Pseudomonadati; phylum Pseudomonadota; class Alphaproteobacteria; order Hyphomicrobiales; family Phyllobacteriaceae; genus Mesorhizobium; species Mesorhizobium sp. M1163. The sequence continues at coordinate 104,711 of NZ_JAMYMF010000019.1, forward strand.
CGGTCATGAACTGCTCGTGCACGCAGGAGAACAGATCGTCGCGCAAAAAACCCTGCTTCACCAGCCGCTGCTCCGGCGCGACATTGACCGGATTGGTGTTCTGGATCAGCAGCGCCGTCACCGGCGGGCCGCCATAGAGCGCATCCTCAGCCCCGGTCAGCACCGGGCCGATGCGCGAATGGTCGAGATGACGGATCGCGGGGTCGCGCATCCGCGTGCCTTCGAGCAGTTCCTGATTGAGCTTGAAGATGCCCGAATTGGTATGGAAGGCGCCGCCGCCTTCATATTGCCAGCAGCCGGTGACCGCGGCGATCGAGGCTGCGGCGTGCATGTTGACCGAACCGTTGCGCTGGCGCGAAAACCCGTAGCCGAGGCGGAAGTAGGTCTTGTTCGTCGTGCCGACGAGACGGGCGAAGGTCTCGATTTCGTCGACAGAAAGCCCGGTGATATCAGCGGCCCATTGCGGCGTCCTCGTTTGAAGATGCGCTTCCAGACCATGCGGGTCGTCGGTGTATTTTTCCAAATAAGCGCGGTCGGCCATGCCGTCACGGAACAGCACGTGCATCACCGCGCAGGCCAGCGCGCCGTCGGTGCCGGGCTTCAGCACTAGGCCGAGATCGGCCTGCTTCATCGTCGCGTTCTCGTAAACATCGATGACGACGATCTTGGCTGCGCGTTCCTTGCGCGCCTTGATGGCGTGGGTCATGACGTTGACCTGCGTGACCACGGCGTTGGTGCCCCAGATCACCACGCAGTCGGATTTGCCCATCTCGCGCGGATCGGGACCGCGCAGTGCGCCTGCCCCCATCATCCAGCCGGTCCAGGCCAGATTGGTGCAGATCGAACCGAAGAAGCCGGAGTATTTCTTGGCATGCCTGAGCCGCTCGATGCCGTCGCGCTGCACCAGACCCATCGTGCCGGCATAGTAATAGGGCCAGACCGTCTCCGAGCCGAATTTTGCCTCCGCCGCGATGAACTTTTCGGCGACAAGGTCGAGTGCGGCCTCCCAGCTCGCTTCCTTCCAGGCGCCCTCGCCCTTGGCGCCCGCCCGGATCAGCGGTTTCAGCAGGCGGTCGGGATGATGGACGCGGTCGGCGTAGCGGGCGACCTTGGCGCAGATGACGCCGGCCGTGTAGCTGTTGGCCTTGGCGCCATGGACGCGGCCGATACGCCTGGCGTCAAGCAACTCGACCTCGAGCGCGCAGGTTGAGGGACAATCATGCGGACAGGCCGAATGGCCGATTTTGAGCTTGGCGTGCTGATTCATGGGAGCAAACTAGCCGGTTGTGATAGCGGCGTGTAGGGCCAGTTACACGCCATCAATGCGCTTGAACAAGGCGTTGTAGGCACCGCATTTCGGGCAATGTATGTGGCGCTCGACATGCGATGATCCGGCTCCGGCGTCGATGACCAGCAGATTGCCGTCTCCACACTCAGGACATTTTACGACAGCTCCGGAATTGACGGCCAAAACCTTGGCAGCTTCGATCCACAGTTTTGCCGACATCGTCCTACTCCGCCGTGCCTTCCTCGTACTCCGCCGACATCGACAGCCATTTCTCCTCGTGGCCGGCCAGCTGTTGCGCGAGTTGTGAGCGTTCCTTGGCCAGCCTTGTCGCGGTCGAGGGGTCCTTTTCGTAGACGGCCGGATTGGCGAGTTCGTCCTCGATCAGGTCGATGCGCTTGCGGAGGCGGTCCATCAGCGCTTCGGTGGCGCGGATTTCCTTGGCCAGCGGCTCGAAAGCGGCGCGGCGCGCGGCTGCATCGCGGCGGCGGTCGGCCTTCGAGGCTTTGTCCGCCTCGCGCTTGCCGCGGCGGTCGCCGGAGACGCCGGTGACCTGCGTCTTGTAGTCCTCGAGGTCGCCGTCATACGGGTTAACCGCGCCCTCCTTGACCAGCCACAGCCGGTCGGCGGTCGCTTCGAGCAGATGGCGGTCGTGCGAGATCAGGATGACGGCGCCGGGAAAATCGTTCAGCGCATGGATCAGCGATTCACGGCTGTCGATGTCGAGATGGTTGGTCGGCTCGTCGAGGATGAACAGGTTCGGCCCCTCGAAGGCCGACAGGCCCATCAGGAGCCGCGCCTTTTCGCCGCCGGACAGGTCTTTGGCGGCGGTGTTCATCTTTTCCGTGGTCAGGCCGAACTGCGCGACGCGGCCGCGCACCTTGGATTCCGGCGCGTCCGGCATCAGCCGGCGGACATGCTCATAGGCGTTTTCGTCGGGCCTGAGGTCGTCGAGCTGGTGCTGGGCGAAGATTGCCACCTTCAGCCCGGGCGCCACGGTCATGCCGCCGGTCTCCGGCTTCAGCCGGCCGGCCAACAGCTTGGCGAAGGTCGACTTGCCGTTGCCGTTGGCGCCGAGCAGCGCGATGCGGTCGTCGGCATCGACGCGCAGCGTCATCTTCTTCAGGATCGGCGCACCCTCGGTATAGCCGACATTGACGTTGTTCAGCGCGATGATCGGCGAGGCCACCGTCTTCACCGGCTCCGGAAAGGAGAACGGCCGAACCGTGTCGTTCACAATCGCGGCGATCGGCTTCATCTTCTCCAGCGCCTTGATGCGCGACTGCGCCTGCCTCGCCTTAGACGCCTTGGCGCGGAAGCGCTCGACGAAGGATTCCATGTGCTTGCGCGCGGCTTCCTGCTTCACGCGGCCCTTCTCCTGCAATTCGCGCTGCTCGGTATATTGGCGCTCGAACTGATCGTAGCCGCCGCGCCAGAACGTCAGCTTCTTCTGGTCGAGATGGACGATCGAATTGACGGCTCGGTTGAGCAGGTCGCGGTCGTGCGAAATCAGCAGCACAGTGTGCGGGTATTTCGACACGTAGTTTTCCAGCCACAGCGTGCCTTCGAGATCGAGATAATTGGTCGGCTCGTCGAGCAGCAGCAGATCGGGCTCGGCAAACAGCACCGCGGCCAGCGCGACGCGCATGCGCCAGCCGCCGGAGAAGGACGAGGCCGGGCGCTGTTGTGCGGCGTCGTCGAAGCCGAGGCCGGCGAGAATGGTGGCGGCGCGTGACTCGGCCGAGTGCGCATCGATATCGGCCAGCCGCATATGGATATCGGCGATGCGGTGCGGATCGGTCGCCGTCTTTTCCTCTTCGAGCAGCGCACTCCGTTCAAGGTCGGCCTTGAGCACGATCTCGATCAGCGGCTCCTCGGTGCCCGGCGCTTCCTGAGCGACCTGGCCGATGCGTGTGTTCTTGGGCAGACTGATCGAGCCGGTCTCGGAGGCGAGGTCGCCGGTGATCGCCTTGAACAAGGTCGTCTTGCCGGTGCCGTTGCGGCCGACAAGGCCAGCCTTGCTGCCGGCCGGCAAGGTCAGCGAGGCATGGTCGAGAAGCAGGCGTCCGGCCATGCGGAGCGAAAGGTCGTTGATGATCAGCATGGCCGCGCTTTTGCACGGGACAACCATGCTTCGCAAGGGCTTGAGCCCCGGTTCGCCGCATTAGGCGCGAAAACCGGCAAGCAGGTGACGCCGACCCCCGCGCACCGCGACTTCCCGCAAAACGCAAAAAGAACCCGCTATCCTGAGGGGGGCAAGGAAAGCGGGTTCTTTCGTGAACGGCGGCCTTGGGAGCGTCCGATCGACACCCAAACACGCAGCAGCCGGGTTTGTTCCATGGGATAGACAAACCATGTGATGAACAAACGCCGGCGTGGCGGCAGGTTTGTCCACAGGGCGTGCCGTTTGTACGCTATCGGACCATGACGCTGCGGAAAGACTCGGCTATTCTTGGATGTGCGGCGGGCCTGATCTCCGCCTGGCCGGCGTCATCAGCTTCCTCCCAAGCGGCGCCGGCCACCCTTTTTTGACCGGCGCCGACGCCATTTGAAGCGGTCATTGTTTCGGCGGCGTGCCGGGCTGATCGCCGCCGGTCGTCGACTTCGGCACCGGATTCTTGTCGACCTGCGGATTCTGCTCGACCGTATCGCCAGGGGCCTTGGTCGGCTGGATGTTGTTGTCGCAACCCGCAACGGTCAGCGCTGCCACAAGCAGCAGGATTGAGCGCTTGTTCATCGCAGTCTCCTCTCGCCCGACAACGAGGCGTCGGCGATTTGGTTGCGCGATCGGTGTCGTTCCCGCATTCGCCGAGAAGTCGGGGAACAAAATGCCGCGTCTCCGGTTGCTCCAGAATCAATGGAGGAAGCCATGATCCGTCTGCTTATCGCCGGGGCAATCGTCTATGTTGCCTATCGCGTCGCCAAGAAAGTGATCGACGAGGTGCCCGACGATTTCGATCCGCTGCTGCTGCCGCCACCAGAAGACGATCGCGAGGCGCTGCGGCGGCAATCGGCAAGGATGGGCGTCGAGCCCGGGCGTTAGTCAACAGGCCGGCCCACAAGGCTTCTTCGTTCACGAGCCCTATCCCGGCTCCGCAAACCGTTGCGAACAAAGCAGAAACGATGCTTGATGGGCGATGAACCTCGCCGCCCGTGATTCGTCCTTCCAGCCGGCCTATCTGGCAAAGCTCAACGCCGAGCAGCGGCTTGCCGTCGAACATGGCGACGGCAAGGTCGCGGGACCATTGCTGGTGATTGCCGGCGCCGGCTCCGGCAAGACCAACACGCTGGCGCACCGGGTCGCGCATCTGATCGTTAGGGGTGCCGATCCGCGCCGCATCCTCTTGATGACATTTTCCCGCCGTGCCGCGGCGGAAATGGCCAAGCGGGTCGAGCGCATCGCCGGCGAGGCTGGGCCGCGATGCTTCTGTCATCACCGATGCGCTGAGCTGGGCCGGCACGTTCCACGGCATTGGCGCCAGGCTGCTGCGTGATTATGCGCTGGAGATCGGTCTCGATCCCGCCTTCACCATCCACGACCGCGAGGATTCCGCCGACCTGATGAACCTCGCCCGCCACGAGCTTGGGTTTTCGAAGACCGAAGCCCGCTTCCCGACCAAGGGCACCTGCCTTGCGATCTATTCGCGTGCCGTCAATGCACAGGCGCCGCTCGGCGAGGTGCTGGGTTCGGTGTTCCCGTGGTGCGCCGGCTGGGCCGAACAGCTGAAACAATTATTCGCCAGATATGTCGAGGCCAAGCAGGCGCAGAACGTGCTCGATTACGACGATCTGCTGCTCTACTGGGCGCAGATGGCCGGCGAGCCGGAAATCGCCGCGCATCTGGGTGCACGTTTCGACCATGTGCTGGTCGATGAATACCAGGACACCAACCGGCTGCAGGCCTCGATCCTGACGGCCCTCAAGCCCGACGGATCGGGGCTGACGGTGGTCGGCGACGACGCGCAGTCGATCTATTCGTTCCGCGCCGCGGAAGTGCGCAATATCCTGGATTTTCCCAAGCAGTTCGCGCAGCCGGCCGAGGTCGTCATGCTGGAGCGCAACTACCGCTCGACCGAGACGATCCTGGCGGCGGCCAATGCGGTGATCGGCGAAGCGTCGGAACGTTTCACCAAAAATCTCTGGTCGGAGCGCAAATCGGCGGAAAAGCCGAAGCTGGTGAGCGTGCGCGACGAGATCGAGCAGGCGAGCTATGTCTGCCAGGCGATACTCACCGAGCGCGAGGCCGGTACCGTTCTCAAAGCGCAGGCCGTGCTGTTTCGCGCCTCGCACCATAGCGGCCCGCTGGAGATCGAACTGACGCGCCGCAACATCCCCTTCGTCAAATTCGGCGGGCTGAAATTCCTCGATGCCGCCCACGTCAAGGACGTGCTGGCCGTGCTGCGCTTTGCCGAAAACCCGCGCGACCGCGTCGCCGGCTTTCGCGTGCTGCAACTTCTGCCCGGCATCGGCCCTTCGGCCGCCAATGCGATCGTCAAGACCATGGCGACGTCGCTCGACGAGACGATGGGGCTTGCGCGCTACCGGCCGCCGCAGCGGGCCGCCGACGACTGGCCGGGCTTTGTCGCGCTCTATTGCGGCCTGCGCGCCGGCGCAAAGAAATGGCCGGCCGACATCGAGCAGGTCAGGCTCTGGTACGAGCCGCATCTGGAACGCATCCACGAGGATGCGACGACGCGCCGGGCCGATCTCCTGCAGCTCGAGCAGATCGCCTCCGGCTATGGATCGCGCGAGCGCTTCCTCACCGAGCTGACGCTCGATCCGCCGGACGCGACCAGCGACGAAGCCGGCCCGCCGCACCGCGACGAGGATTATCTGATCCTGTCGACCATCCATTCGGCCAAGGGCCAGGAGTGGAAGAACGTCTTCGTGCTCAACACCGTCGACGGCTGCATCCCGATCGACCTAGGGGTCGGCAGCAAGGAGGACGTCGACGAGGAGCGGCGGCTGCTCTACGTGGCGATGACGCGGGCCAAGGATAGCCTGCATTTGGTGATGCCGCAGCGTTTTTTCGTCCACGGCCAGGCAGCGCGCGGCGACCGCCATGTCTATGCCTCGCGCACGCGCTTCATCCCGCGCCCGATCCTTGGTGCCTTCGAGCAGGTGGCTTGGGCCAGCGTCCAGGCCAGGGACGATCCGCGCCGCCAGCCGCAGGTGCGCGTCGACCTCGGCGCCCGCATGCGCGGCATGTGGAAATAGGCACGCGCCCTCGGCGCGCTGCTCACCCGGGCGAGCGAAAAAAACAAATCACGGCAACATGGAACCTCGCGCCGTGATCCGCGTTTCTGCCCGACCCCAGACCGGAGAACGGCGTCCGCCGTGACCTCCGCCCATTCGAGAGGCCAGAATGCACGACAGGACGTTTTCCACACCGGTCGCCCTAACCGTTGGCGCCGGCTACAAGCGGACGATCGCTTCGTTCTCCGAGATGCACGAGTTCCTGACCGAGTTCCCGCCTTCGCGCCGGCGGCTGAGCTATGGCGCCGCGGTAAAGGCCTGCGAGGCGGCACGCGCCGGCGAGATCTCGGCCGAAGCGGCACGCGACGCCCTGATCACCTTCGCCGTGACGGCCGGCATCCTCTGGCCGGCCGCCCAGCCGGCAGTCTCGGTCAAGCCGGTCGTCCGGGGCCTCGGCGGCTACGCCGCCTGACGCAACCTCTTCGTCATCTTGGCCGGCCGGAGATGCGGTCCGTTGTCGGTGGTTTTAGGTCGGCAGATCCTAAATCAGCTGCCTTCTGATGCTCATCCGGGTCACCGCAGTCACAAGAATGGCGCCGATCATGAAATAGATGGTCGCGACAATGTCGCCCTGGTGGAAATAATAACCGGAGTTGAGAAGCGCCAGGACCACGGCGAAGAACGCCACAAGGCGCAAGGGTTCATTGGGCATGCGTGCCAATTCTCGCTGTTGCTGCTGAATGCTGCTGAAGCGGCCGCCCTCACGACCATGCGCTCCATAAAATGTTTTGGCGCTTTTTGCAATCTCGGCAGATCGTCCGCTATCGACCATCCGCTTCACCAGCCGCCCCAGGTTCAGGCGAATGCCCTGCCCTCCTCGCTGCGCTGGAACATCGTCAGGTCCAGTCCGAGGCTTGGCTTGCCCAGAACGGTCAGGATCGCATGCGCCTGGCCGCGGTGGTGGGTCTGGTGGTTGAAGAAGTGGTCGAGCGCCGGCGCCAACCGCTGCGAGACGGTGCGCATATCCGAGACGGTCATGTAGGAGAAGCGGCCCGACAGCGCCTTGTCGCTCAAGCCGGCAACCCAGTCGATGATCCGTTTGTCCTCGGCCTCGCGCGCCAGCCGCAAGCCTGGCAAGGCGCGGTGCAGGATCGTGTCGAGCCTTGCCGGCGCGTCGCCCTCGCCGGTGAAGCGTTTCATCCAGATACGGTCGGCTGCCAGGAGGTGGTTGAGCGTTCCCATCATCGAGCTGAAGAAGACGCCGACATTGCGGTCGAACTCTTCCTCGTCGAGATCGGCGGCGGCATCGTAGATGCGGCCATTGGCCCATTGATTGTAGGCCGCAAACATCCTGAAATGCTGTTTCATTCTTCTCTCGACCTGCGAGACCCTGTTTCGCGCGGGTCTGTTTCGGGCATAGTTAGACTGCGAGGACGCTGCCGCCAATGACCATTCTGCTCTATGACCTTGTCGGACGCGACGCCGCCCGCCCGTTCAGCCCACATTGCTGGAAGGCGGCGATGGCGCTGGCCCATAAAGGGCTCGACATCACCAGCGTGCCGACCCGTTTCCTCGAAGTGCCGAAGGTGGAAGGCGGCGTCTCGAAGCTCGTTCCGGTGATCCGCGACGGCGAGACGGTGGTCGCCGATTCCTTCGCCATCGCGCTCTATCTCGAGCAGACCTATCCCGAGCGGCCGACATTGTTTTCCGGCGACGGTGGCAAGGCGATGGCGCGCTTCATCGAACGCTGGTCGCAGCTGACCATCCATCCCTACGTCACCACCGCGGCGATACTGGACCTGCATGCCATGCAGGACGAGACGAACGCCGCCTATTTCCGGCAGAACCGCGAGCAGCGCTTCGGCAAGCGCCTGGAGGCGGTATACGCCACCCGCGACGCTGGGCTCGCCAGCTTCCGCGCCGCGCTGGAGCCGCTCCGCTCGATGCTTGGCTATCAGCCCTTCATCGGCGGCCCGTCGCCGCTATTTGCCGACTACATCGTTTTCGGCGCGCTGCAATGGGCGCGCATCGCCACGCCCTACCGGCTGCTCGACGACAGCGATGTCGTGGCGCAATGGTTCGAACGATGCCTCGATCTGCATGGCGGCCTCGGCCGCACGGTCGCGGCGGCGGCGATCGCCCCGCTCGATAGTTGAAATCGGCAGTTTCATCGGCAACGCCACATTTTGTTCTTGCTTTGTGCCGGCAGCTATGCTACTAATTTGGGTATGGTGCTGATTCGTACCGACGACCCGCCCGGCTTGCCGAGGCGGGTTTTGTTTTGCCGGTCGAGGTCCAACTGCGTTGCCGGCAGGGACGTTGTCCGGCCTTAACTGAAAGTTGCCAGCCGGCGAAATGCGACAATGCGGGTAGACGAAGTGTCGCTCGAAGCGCCTCATCCGTGCCTGGATCGAAGCAAACAAGACGAACATCCGGCGAACCGGGCAATCACAACAAAGGCAGCGCGCCATGACCGCAAACCCAGAGTTCCCGGCCGACTTTCGCGCCGGGCTCGCCAATCTCTTCCTGTGGCGGCGCGACGTCAGGCGGTTCAAGCCGACGCCGCTCCCCGAAGGGGCGCTGGAGCGGCTGCTCGAGCTTGCCAGCGCCGCGCCTTCCGTCGGGCTGAGCCAGCCCTGGCGCTTCGTCGTCGTCGAGAGCGAAGCATGCCGCGCTGCCGTCAGGGCCTGCTTCGAGCGCTGCAACGCGGAGGCACTCGCAAATTTTTGCGGCGAACGCGCCGCGCTCTATGGGCGCCTGAAGCTTGCCGGCCTGAATGAGGCGCCCTGCCAGCTTGCGGTTTTCGCCGACCGCGCAACCGAGCAAGGGCATGGGCTCGGCCGCCTGACCATGCCAGCCACCATAGACTATTCCGCTGTCATGGCAGTCCACACGATGTGGCTGGCGGCGCGCGCCGAAGGAATAGGCATGGGCTGGGTCTCGATCCTCGATCCGGCCGAGGTGGCGACGATCCTGGACGTGCCGGCGGAGTGGACGCTGATCGGCTATTTCTGTGTCGGCTATCCAAGCGAGGAACACAGCGTGCCGGAACTGGAACGGCAAGGTTGGGAAGTCCGGCGCGCTTCGATCGTGATAAAACGGTAGTGCAACGGCGGCGCTGCCATTCTTTTTGCAGGAAAGCCATTCTCTTTGCAGGGGAGAATGACTCCTCCGCTGCAGGGCAGAATGGATATCATGGATGTTTCGCCGATCGTCAGCATCGCCAACAAGAGACCAAGGCAAAGCCAGTCGTGACGGCCTTGATCTGAGGAAGGGCATAGAATGTTTCGCTGCGAGGTGCAGGCCGAGATCTGGGTCTATCCGGGCAAGGGCGGCTGGCATTTCGTGACGCTACCGCCGGAACCTGGAGCATGGATCAAGACGGCGATGGTGGGGATGGCAAGGCCCTGGGGCTCGCTTGGCGTGGAAGCCGTCATCGGCCAGACCAGATGGCGGACATCGCTGTTTCCCGACAAGAAATCCGGCAGCCTGCTCTTGCCGATCAAGACGGCGGTGCGGGTCCGCGAAGGCCTTAGGGCTGGCGACACGGCCAACCTGACGATCGAGATAGAGCTATGACACATTGGGTCTGGCTGACGGCGACGCGCTGTGCGCCCACCTCCCCTTGGCAAGCCGGCGGGCGGCTTGTATAGAGCCCGCCACCCTCAATTCCACTCTCCATCACAAGGACGATCCCATGGCGCTCGAACGCACCTTTTCCATGATCAAGCCGGACGCGACCCGTCGCAATCTCACCGGCGCCATCACCAAGATACTGGAAGATGCCGGCCTGCGCGTCGTCGCTTCGCGCCGGGTGTGGATGAGCCGCCGCGAGGCAGAAGGTTTCTATGCCGTCCACAAGGAGCGTCCGTTCTTCGGCGAGCTGGTCGAGTCCATGTCGTCGGGCCCGACCATCGTGCAGGTGCTGGAAGGCGAGAACGCCATTGCCAAGAACCGCGAAGTGATGGGCGCCACCAATCCGGCAAGCGCCGCCGAAGGCACCATCCGCAAGCTGCACGCGCTGTCGATCGGCGAGAATTCCGTGCATGGTTCCGATGCGCCGGAAACCGCCGCGCAGGAGATCAAATACTGGTTCTCGGACACCGAGATCGTCGGCTAAGCCGGCATCCCGAACCCATCAAAGAGGCCGGCGCAACGCCGGCCTTTTTCGTTAGCAGACATTTCAGGTTCAGGCTCCTCGACAGGTCATGGGTGCGTTAAGCTCGAGGGCACGGATCAAACGCGGTCGCGACAACGGAGCCGACCAGGCCATGACCAGCACCATTCCCGGCTTGTTTCAGGGCACCGAGATGCCGACCGGCGGCTGGTGGGAGGCGTTGTGGCCCGACCCTGCCGGGGTGTTGACGGCGGTGGGAATGAAGCACGGCATGGATGTGGTCGATCTCTGCTGCGGCGACGGCTGGTTCACGCTGCCAATGGCCAGGGTCGTTCGTCAGGTCATCGCCATCGACATCGATGCCGATCTGCTCGAAGTCGCCCGGCGGCGGCTGGCCGACGGAGGCGCGAGCAATTGCGAGTTTGTGGCGGGCGGCGCCTATGAGCTTGCCAGACTGGTGCCCCGGCCCGTCGACTTCGTCTTCATGGCCAACGCTTTCCATGGCGTTCCGGACCGGCCGCGCCTTGCCCGCGCCGTGCGGGCGACGCTTGGCAGGGCCGGTCGTTTTGCCATCGTCAACTGGCACCAGCAGCCGCGCGAGCAGACCACGGTTCTGGGCGAGCCACGCGGACCGAAGACCGAGCTGAGGCTGTCACCCGGACAGACCACCGCGGCGGCGGAAGCAAGCGGGTTCAAGCTCGCCGAACTGATGGATATACCGCCCTACCACTACGGCGCGGTATTCAAACTCGCGACAAATTGAGAATGCCTGGTGTATGCGGTCGTCGCCCGATAGATCTCGCCCGCCGCCCCCTAGCGGCGGGTTCTGCCAGTCTATTTCGCCTGGCGTTCCTTCACGTTCGCATGTTCGTTCGCCGCTTCCGTGTCGGTGGCCGGCGTCTGTGTATCGTGACCTGTGAACGGGCTACCCTGCCCGGGCGCGAGATCGCCGCTATGACCAGCCTTGTTGGTCTGGAAAGGCTGGCTGTCAGGACTGAGACCATGTTGAAGGGCATCGAACAGATGGTCGTCCGCCTTGGCAAGGCCGGTGAAGGCAAGGAGCGATGCACCGGTGGCGGCAAGGATAAGCGCGTGCGTTTTCATGTCTGGACTCCTTTGAGTTAAGGCCAGAACGAGCCGCAGCCATTCTGGCGGCATCAACGAAGGGACAAACATCCCTTTTGCCTTACCCGCCATCGTATGAGGACGTAACGCGCGCTCTGTCCGGTTTATTCCGGCTGAAACACAACGTGATCGACATGCGGCCGATCAGGCGACCGAATAGCCGCCATCGGCGAGCAGGCCGTGGCCGGAGACGAACGAGGCGTCATCGGAAGCAAGGAAGGCCACGACCGTCGCTATCTCTTCCGGCGAGCCAGCCTTTGATGCGCCGCTTCGGCCTGACGTCTGCGCCGCCACCACAGGTGTGATCGTTTCGGAACGGTCCAAGGCCTGTTGAGAATCAGGGCAGGCCGAGCCGGTGCAGGCCTCACCTGAATATCGACAAGTCTCAACTCGCAGCATTGAACCGCAGGATGACGCGGTCATCCTTGTCGGCGATGATGAGCTTGCCGGCGTCGATATGGTACGACGCTGCCTTGGCCAGCGCCTCGAACAGCGCCTTTTCCTCGGCCATGGTCTCGGACGCGCAGGCCTTGAAGGTCGAACCGATGTCACTGATGGTAATCGTCGAACCATCGACTTTGGCGGTAGCGAAATAGACGTTGCAAGGGCCGCTGCCGCCGGCCTTGCCGGCTTCGCTGATCCGGAATGTCGCCCGCGGCTCGGCAATCACGCCGATGCCGTCGATATATTCGACCAGCCAGCTTTGGCCGAACACGGAGGCTGCCGCCGGCTCATCGCTCGGCGCCGCCATTTTCAGCATGACGGTCTGTGGCGCGTCGCTGAGCGGGTCGACCTGGTGGCGCGCACCTGTGACGAACAGCAGCCGGTCGTCGACAGTGATGCGCGCCTGCAGAGCGTAGGTCATATCAGGCCGGATCACCTGCGGATCGAAGCTGATCTCGAACTTGATCGGCACCTGGCCGGCCGGCACCACCTTGCGCTCACCGATGATTGCAGCCGGCGCGTCGGCCAGCGAAACGTCGGCAAGCTGCACGGAAAGCACGGCATTGGGCGGCAGCGCGATGCGCTCGCGATACATCACCTTGCCCTTGAGGGTCTTTTCGGCAGCCACGGAATGATCCGGAACGGCCAGTATGCCGACGGCCAGCGGCACCAGTCCGAAGATGAAGAACTCGGCGATCCTGTCCAGCATGATCCTGCTCCCCTTCCGGCAAAGGGTTTCGCAGGATTGCGGTCAATGAATGGCTGTCGCGGGATTTATTCGGACGGCGGCTGCTTCCAGCGGCTCGCCGCCTTGTCGTCGGCCTCCTTGGCGTCGACCCAGCCGCCCTCCGAACCGTCGCTATGGTGTTCCTTTTTCCAGAACGGCGCCCGTGACTTCAAATAGTCCATCAGGAAATTCGCGGCCTCGAACGCCGCCTGCCGGTGGGCGGAAGCGGCTACCACCAGCACGATGTTTTCGCCGGGCGAGATCTTGCCGTGGCGATGGATGGCGGTGAGCCCCTGCAGCGGCCAGCGCTCGATTGCCTCGCCGGCGATGCGGGAAATCTCGGCTTCGGCCATGCCGGGATAATGTTCGAGCTCGAGTGCGGAGAGCCTGCCTTGCTCGTCGCGGCAAAGGCCCGAGAAGGTCACCACAGCGCCGATATCGTTGCGACCCTGGGTCAGCCTGGCGATCTCGGCGGCGACGTCGAAGTCCTCCGCCTGGATGCGCACGACAGGCACCACCGCGGACATGGTTCAGCCACCGGTCATCGGCGGGAACAGCGCGATCTCGCGCGCGCCGGCGATCTTCTCGCGATGCTCGACATGTTCCTGGTTGATGGCGACGCGGATCACATCAGGATATTGCAGCGCGTTCTCGTATTCCTCGCCGCGCGATTTCAGCCAGCGCAACAGGTCGGCGACCGTTTCGATGCCGGCCGGCAGTTCGACGTCTTCCTCCGGTCTGCCGATCCGCTCGCGCACCCAGGCGAAATAGATGAGCTTCGTTGACATTTTATTCATCCATGATGTGCTTGAGGCCGGCGCGGAAATAGTCGTAGCCGGTGTAGAGCGTGACCAGAGCGGCGATCCACAGCAGCACCAGCCCGGTCTGGGTGGTCAGCGGGAAGACCTTGTCGCCGGCGGGGCCTGCAAGCAGGAAGGCGATGGCGATCATCTGGATGGTGGTCTTCCACTTTGCCAGCTGCGTCACCGGCACCGAGACCTTCAGGGCCGCCAGATATTCGCGCAGGCCCGAGACCAGGATCTCGCGGCACAGGATGATGATCGCCGCCCACAGCGACCAGCCGGCGATGCCGGCATGGCGGTCGGTGTCGGCGGCGAGCAGCAGCAGGCAAGTGGCGACCAGCAGCTTGTCGGCGATCGGGTCGAGCATCTTGCCGATATTCGAGGTCTGCTGCCAGGCGCGCGCCAGATAGCCGTCGAAGTAATCGGTGATCGAGGCGAGCAGGAAAATGATGAGCGCCGACCAGCGGGCGAAGTCGCTCGACTTCAGATGCCCTTCCAGGAAGAAGCACAGCACGACTAACGGCACCGCCAGAATGCGGGCATAAGTGAGCATGTTAGGCAGGTTGAACGCGCGCTGGGCCATGTTTTGGGAACTCTTTTTGCCTGCTTAGTCAAATCAGAAGCGAATGTGGGGGGTCAACAGGCCAGAATCGATTAGCCAGCCGAAATATCGGCAATAGGGGCTTAGCTCTCGTGAAATAATTATTCGGGACAAACCGCGCAACGTTGCAACCACATGCTCCGATGTCGCGAATCGCCTGTCCCCGCAGCGAACCGCGTAATGCAGGACGCAACCCCCTAAAACATGGGGACAGGAAGACGCTTCTCAACGTACCCTGCGGCAATCAACCGCTCAACATGTAGCATTTTGCGGTCCTCAAGCTTGCACGATCGCGAGCAATACCATCTCACCAGGCGACGTTCAAACGTAAACCCGGTTCGGCACCTTTAGCATTGATGGCCACGCGCGATACGGAACGGCGCTATGTCGGTTCGGCAAACTTCGCCCTGACCAAGGCTATGCGCGAACGCCTTTGGCAACGTGTTCAAGCCGGCAAAGGCACACCACCAAAGGGCGCCGACAAGAACGAGGCCGAATGGATCAAGCCGGACCTTGTCGGCCGGGTCAAAACCCTCAAACGCGAAGACAAGCTACCCCATGCGACCTTGCGAGCTATCCGCGAGGAATAGTGGTTCCAGTACCAATGATGGCGCATGAAGATTGACAGGAGAGCCTCCAACAACGACTGATGTCCTGTTGGGGGAGCGAGATGAAACGTTTTGATTTGCTGGGGCTTGCTGTTCTTGTCGCAACCGTAGCGGCAGTAAGTTATTTCACGACCGGGTCTATCGCCGGCGGGTTTGCCTATGTCGCCGGCGAGGCAGTCGGTATCTTTCTGATGCTTAGCCTAGTTTACTACGCCCTCATAAAGTCCGCGCGCACTAATTTTCGCCACGATATTCTCTTTTTGATGACTGCTGCAGTTCTGGTTCTATCAAACCAAGCAAGGATAAGCGGCTATATCGACGTAAAGCGCTTCCAACGCGACATTCAGGCGGGGGGCGCGGAGAACTTTGAGAAGGCGTTAAGCACATCGCAGACTGTGATAGGGTCTGTAGGTCGCGACAGCCGAGAGGTAACTGACCAGACGAACAATAGTGTTGGACAACTTTTCACTCAATTTGATGACCACACCCTTGATGGGTTTCTAGAAACTGCGAAGGTCAAGGACCGCAGTGTACTATTGGCCTCGTATCAAGCGGCCAACGCCAAGCTGGTACAAGTCCGGCTTGTTATGCCCGCGGTCGATGCATTGCTGGCCGACGAGCGCACGAAAATTGTCGTTATAGCAAGCCGTTTGCCTGAAGGGTCACGAGATCCATTTCTTGGAGGGTTGTCCCAAGAACGGGCCGCAGAGCGCAATTTCGTGGAGCGTAGGGCTACGAATTACCAGCGCATGTTTGAGATCGCCGCGTCAGCGACAAAGCTTCTCTTGGATATGGGAGAGATTTCCATAAATGAGAGTGGCCAAATCCTATTTCCTGACCAGAATGCCCTTAAAAACTACAACGATCTCGTGGACGCTCTCCGACAAGTTGCGCTAGAGGATGAAAAAATCACCGTTGAAGCAGCCGCGTACGACAAAGCGCGCCTAGCCAGTGGCTGGAAGAAGATGATCGGCAACTAATCGCCGGTCACCTAGTCGCGCGTCAACCGATCGACAGTCTCAATGATCGCCTTCTACCCTGTGGCAAATGTTGCAGGGATAAAGCGCCAATGTCCCTCAATCCGAATGCTACAAACCCGGGTGCCGCATGGGACGGAATCATTTCGCGAACAAATGAACGGCGTACGCGAGGGCGCGCGGTCATCTCGGTATGGTGTAAGTAACGCAGATGTGATCGCCCCGTTTCGCGTAAGTTCGTTCCACTCAATGCACGTTGGTTCCACTCTATTCCTGTTCGTGCCACTTGTTCCCCAAACGTCTCGGGTATCACGGCATTTTGCCCGTTGACATCGCGCCGCCTGCCTGCGTCTATCTTAGCAGTTCCTTTTAGAACTTTTCTCAATGGCGAGATCTGTCTTGAAAGGAACGCCCCCATGATAGTTACTCTCGACCTCGGGCAGGTGCTCACCCTGACCGCGAGCCTATTTGGCGTCGTCGCCGGTCTGATCGCGATTGCTCGCTTCATCAAATGGTGGTGGCACAAACCCCAGGAACCGGGCGAATGATCGCGACCGCATACCGATCACCTACCCCCTGCCCTGACACACAGCGCGGTGTGACGGGTTTGGCGACCTCGACGCACTATGATCACCCCCGATATGAAACGCGCGCTGACCGCCCCTACAAAACGAATCTGCCAGAAATATCCGGTAGTTATGGCAGATATGAAAGCATCCGGCGATCAATGCGCCAAGGCATTTTCATTTCTCGTGAAAATGATTGTAGACCAATTTCGCCACCTGCTCGGAAATGCCGTCGATCTTGACCAGGTCCTCGACGGCGGCGCGGCTGACGGCCTTGGCCGTACCAAAATGCATCAGCAGCGCGCGCTTGCGGCCGGGTCCGATGCCGCTGATGTCGTCGAGCGGGCTCTTGACCATCTCCTTCTTGCGGCGGGCGCGGTGCGAACCGATGGCGAAGCGATGGACCTCGTCGCGCAGCCGCTGGACGAAATAGAGCACCGGATCGCGAACGGGCAGCGAGAATGAGTCCCTGCCCTTGACGAAGAAGCGTTCGCGGCCGGCGTCACGGTCCTGACCCTTGGCGATGCCGATGGCCACGACGCGGTTCTCGATGCCGAGATCGGACAGGATCTTGCGCACCGCCGTCATCTGGCCTTGGCCGCCGTCGATGAGGATGACGTCGGGCCAGGCCGGAAAGCCGCCGGCGTCCTCGACATCGTCGCCCGGTCCGGTAGCGCCCGCCTCGTCCGCGCTCTCGGTTTGCGGGGCATCGCCATGTTCCTTCAACAGCCGCGAGAAGCGCCGCTGCATCACCTCGCGCATCATGCCGAAATCGTCGCCCGGCGTGATCTCGGTCGAGCGGATGTTGAACTTTCGATACTGGTTCTTCACAAACCCTTCCGGCCCGGCGACGACCATCGCGCCGACGGCGTTGGTGCCCATGATGTGCGAGTTATCATAGACCTCGATGCGCACCGGCGGCTTTTCCAGGCCGAAGGTCTCGGCAAAGCCGGTGAGCAGCCGCGCCTGGGTCGAGGTCTCGGCGAGCCGCCGGCCGAGCGCTTCGCGCGCGTTCTGCAGCGCGTTGTCGGTCAGGTCCTTCTTCTCGCCGCGCTGCGGCACCGAGATCGACACCTTGCGGCCGGCGCGGGTGGAGAGGGCCTCCGCCAGCAATTCCTGGTCCTCGACGCCATACGACAACAGGATGGTGCGTGGCGTCGGCTTGTCGTCGTAGAACTGCGCCAGGAACGAACCCAGCACCTCGCCAGCTTCGAGCGCCGGATCGGCCTTGGGAAAATAGGCGCGGTTGCCCCAGTTCTGGCCGGTGCGGAAGAAGAACACCTGGATGCAGACCTGGCCGCCCTCCTGATGAATGGCGAAGACATCGGCCTCGTCGACGGTCTGCGGATTGATGCCTTGATGGCTCTGCACATGCGACAGCGCCGCCAGCCGGTCGCGATAGATGGCGGCGCGTTCGAAATCGAGGTTCTCCGAAGCCTGCTGCATGGCGGCGGAGATCTCCGTCTTCACCTTCTGGCTGCGGCCGGAGAGAAAATCCTTCGCCTCGGCGACAAGCCTTGCATAGTCGCCATGCGAGATCTCGCCGGTGCACGGGCCGGCACAGCGCTTGATCTGGAACAAAAGGCAAGGCCGGGTGCGGTTCTCGTAGAAGGAGTTGGTGCAGCTCCTGAGCAGGAAGGCGCGCTGCAGCGAATTGATGGTGCGGCCGACGGCGCCGGCTGAGGCAAAGGGGCCGAAATAGTCGCCCTTGCGCGAGCGCGCGCCGCGATGCTTGTAGATGCCGGGCGAGACATGGTCGCCGGTCAACAGGATATAGGGAAACGACTTGTCGTCGCGCATCAGCACGTTGAAGCGCGGCCGCAAGCGCTTGATGAGGTTGGCTTCAAGCAGCAGCGCTTCGATCTCGGTGCGGGTGACGACGAACTCCATCGTCGACGTCTCGCGCACCATGCGGCCGATGCGGCTGGTGTGGAACCGACCTTGCGCGTAGTTGGTGACCCGCTTCTTCAGGCTGCGTGCCTTGCCGACATAGAGCACGTCGCCGGCGGCATTCATCATGCGGTAGACGCCGGGCGCGTTGGGCAGCCGCTTGACCAGCGTCTGGATCACCTCGGCGCCGACCATGCCGTCGGCATCGCCGGCATGCGGCGTCCAGTCGATGGCGGTGAAGGTGACGTCCGGACCAGCGGCTGCAGGCTCGACGACCTCCTCGGCTGCCTCGTCCTCGAGGTCGATTTCGGGCGGCAGGTCGTCGGCGCCGCCGCGCGTTTTTTGTTTCTGGTCCATGGGGCTCATTCCGTCATGCCTGTCACATCGGGCGTCTGCCATGCAAGATGCTGGCCGCCGTCAAGCGCGATCATCTGGCCGGTGACCGAGCGTGCCGCCCAGAGGTAACGGATGGTGTCACCGAATTCGGGCAATTCCGGGCCGCGCTTCAGGATCAGGCCGGCAATCTGCGCGTCGAAATCGCTGTCGTGCTGGCGCGTGTTCTTCAAGGTCGGGCCCGGACCGATGGCGTTGACGCGGATGCGGGGACCCAGCGCCTGCGCCATCATCTCGGTCGCTGCCCACAAGGTCGACTTCGACAGCGCATAGGAGAAATAACGCGGCGTCGGCCGCCAGACGCGCTGGTCGATCATGTTGACGATCAACCCCTCACTGCTCTGCGGCAAGGCCCGGGCGAAAGTCTGCGCCAACAGAGCCGGCGCCTTGACATGCACGGCGAAATGGCGATCCCAGGCCGGCCAGTCGAAATCGTCAACACTGTCGTGCTCGAACAGCGAGGCGTTGTTGACCAGCAGCGACACCGGTCCGAGCGCCGCCGCCGCGCGGCCGACAAGGTTGCCGACGGCGTCCATGTCGGTCAGGTCGGCAGCAACCACAGCGGCCCTGCCGTCTCGACCAAAATGACCACTGTTGATCCCGGCCGCCAGTGCCTCCGCCTCG
Organism: Mesorhizobium sp. M1163; assembly: GCF_040318415.1. Taxonomy (NCBI): domain Bacteria; kingdom Pseudomonadati; phylum Pseudomonadota; class Alphaproteobacteria; order Hyphomicrobiales; family Phyllobacteriaceae; genus Mesorhizobium; species Mesorhizobium sp. M1163. The sequence goes on from NZ_JAMYMF010000019.1 coordinate 124,067, forward strand.
GCCAGCGAGCGATTACAGTGAATGGCGACGGCAAAACCGTGCGCAGCAAGATCCTCGACGATCGCCCTGCCGATCCGCTTCGCCCCGCCTGTCACCAGTGCCGTCGCGGCGACCTTGCTCATCTGTCAATCCTCAATCTGATGCCGATTCCGACCTGCCGGGACCGGGCCGGCAAAATATGGCCTGCCAAGTGTTAAATCCCATTTCCACCTGGGGCAGGATTGTGGCAAAGTGGCCCGGTCGGCATTCTGGCTCGACCGGAATCCGGGCCAGCCCGACCGCAATATAGGGCGCGGGAGCCCTTGCACCAAGCCGTGTGCAGTGCAGCACGGCGAACCTGCTAACATCTCGCTGTTGCGAAGATGCAACGTCAAGGTTCTGCCTCATTCGTGCCAGGGAATGACCCAAGTTCAGGTTCGCTTCAGCCGCATTTCGACACGACATTTGGAACCGTTGAACGCCGGATCCGTTTCACCCCCCGGACGGGTTGAGGGCGCTCATGAAAAAACAAGCCTGTGTCCTGTGGCTTAAGGAGTAAAGAACAATGCAAGCCAATCTTAAATTTGCGCGACCGCTCGCGGTGGCGTTTGGGCTGTTCGCCCTCGGCGGAACCGCCTATGCCGCGGACGTGGTTCAGGAAGAGCCGCCGGCACCTGCCCCGATCGCCGAACTTCCGGTCGCATCCTGGGCCGGCCCCTATGCCGGTGTGAGCGTCGGCTACGGCTTCGCCGGCCATGCCGATGCCAAAACCGTTGGTGTCGACATCGATACCAAGGGCTTCGTCGGCGGCGTCTTCGGCGGCTACAACTGGCAGCAGGAGAACTTCGTCTACGGTGCCGAAGCCGATATCGGCTATAACGGCGTCAAGGGCGACGATGCCGGCATCGAGGCCAAGGGCGGCGTCGAAGGCTCGCTGCGCGCTCGCCTCGGCTACGCTGTTACCCCGGAAATCCTGCTCTACGGCACCGCCGGTGGCGCGCTGAAGAACCAGAAGGTGGAAGCCGCCGGCTTCAGCGACACCAACACCATGCTCGGCTGGACGGCCGGCGTCGGCACCGACATCAAGATTACCGACAATGTGTTCGGCCGTGTCGAGTACCGCTACACCGATTTCGGCGACAAGAACTTCGACGGTATCGGCAAGGTCAAGTCGACCGACAATCGCGTCACTTTCGGCGTCGGTATGAAGTTCTAAGTCGTCCAAGCCACGACACGAAAAAGCCGGGCCTCGCGCCCGGCTTTTTTTGTGCCCGGTGCCCATCCTGTCGGCATGGGCACGCGTGATCTCGAGGTCAGCGTTGAGCCAGCATCCGGTCGACCAGGACCAGAACTTCGGCTGCTGCGATGAAACCGAGGGCGATAGTGGCGCCATTCGACATGACTGCGACCCAGCCATTGGCGGACACATCTATGAACGGGTAAGCGTATTTCCCTTCAGCGACACCACGAGCCAGGGCATAAGCGAGATAGGCCAGGGGATAGAGCGCCCATAGAAGCGGATCGCGCCACGAGAGCCTCCCCTTTCGCGTGAATAGAAGCCAGAACAATAAGACAAGGACAGGATTGAGTTGGTGGAGCAGAAAGTTTGCTTCGGCGGTCGCGCCAGCCAAAGTGCGCAGCCCTTGGAGCAACACCGCGAAAATCACCCCGACCAGGGCCATCACGGCAGCCGTCCACGCCACCAGCGTTGGATGGTCGAAACGCTCCCCGAGGAGCGCTATGGCTGCGAATACAATGGCGACAAGACCGTTGGTCAGGATCGTGAAATATCCCACCAACACCCACAGCGAGCCAAGCATCGATGCACCGCCCTTGATCAAGGTGCTGAGTTCAAGGCCAATGCCAGTGCACGCGGATAGACAAATGATCAGGGCAAACAAGCGCTGTATCAAATCGCCCTCCCCCACCGGCTTACGTTTGAGAAAGCGACGATAAGACTGGGCGGAACGTCTGTCGACCAAAATGCCCCCAAGACCAACCTTCCAGCCTCGCCGGCCCGGCTCACTCCCAGCATGTCGAAATTGGCCGTTGCGCCTCCCGCCAGGAATCCGCTAAAGCGCGTCGCGTTCGACCGGCGGCATGCGACGCGCTTTAGGTTCCTGTTTTATGCATGTCGTTATCACAAAACCGCTGCACACTTTTGCGCGACATGCATTAGGGGAAGATCGGTAGCTTCGCCATCCCCGCCCTCAAGCCGGGATGCCGGGCTTCAGCTCCGGGAATTTCTCGTCGAAGCGTGCCGCCCAGCGCGTCAGCCGGCCGCGGCCCTTTTCCCATTTTCCGGCGAAGCGCAGCGAGAGATAGCCGAGGCAAGCGCGCAGCGCGATCTGGCCGACAGTGATTTTCTTCGGCAGCTTCGGCGGGTTGGCGTTGAGCAGATCGAGCGCGGCCGAAATCTTGCTCCACTGGCGCTCGAGCCAAGGCTGGTAGACCATCTCTTCGGGCCGCGTGCGCCGCTCATAGACCATCGACAGCGCGCAGTCGCAGATGCCGTCGGCCAACGCCTCCAGCACCTCCGCCTCGAGGCGCTTGTCGGGATTGCGCGGAAACAATGCGTTCTTGGACATCCGGTTGAGATGCTGGGTGATGGCGCGGCTGTCGTGGACCGAGCGGCCGTCGTCGAGCACCAGCACCGGGATCTTGCCGAGCGGATTGGCGCCGATCAGCGCGGCCGGCTTTTCCTCGGTCTTTATCGGCACGAGATCGACCGCAATGCCGGCATGAAGTGCTGCCATGCGCACCTTGGAACTGTAGGGAGAAGTAGACGCGTAGAGCAGTCTGGGCATTGTCGATTCCTGTTTACCGGCTACAGCTCCATATGTCCTGTTGGACGCGCAAGAGGACGCGGTAGCATTGTGACTTCGCGCATGACCCTCACCGAAAATCGATTCCGATTGGGGCTCGTGCGTGGGCACTGTTGACGACCGATCATGCTGGCTTCATCAACGGCCAGAGGCGGAAAACCGCGCCGCCAGCGCGCAGCCATTGTCTCGACTTCAATCTGGATGCGATGAGCCGGAGGTGCGGCGGCAGAAGCGAGCAGGTCGGACAATCCAAATCCGATCAGCTACCAACTCGGCCTTGCACCGAAGGTTGGTCTTTGGCAGCCACGAAAATCCCACCGGACTTCGCCGCGTGGCGAAGTCCTGGGAGCTGCGAAAAGACATCTTCCTCCCGCCTCTTTCTCGTCCTGCCCGACCGTCAGCTAGCAAGCGAGGCGCCTGTCCGGCATCCCGCCCTGGCTGTCTTGAGTACTGTCCCCGGCGATCGGAGAGCGGCGACTACTTCTTGGCCTTCGCCTTTGCGGGCGCTGCCTTCGGCTTGGCCGCGGGCGCTGCTTTCTTCACTGCTGCGGAAGATTTTGCAGCGGCGGCCTTTGCCGGTGCTGCCTTCTTCGCAGCGGGTTTCGCAGCGGCCTTTGCAGCCGGCTTCTTGGCCGGTGCCGCCTTCTTTGCCGGTGCAGCCTTGGCCTTGGCCGGTGCTGCTTTTGCCTTGGCAGGTGCTGCTTTCTTCACGGCTGGTTTTGCTGCCGCCTTGGCGGCCGGCTTTTTCGCCGGCGCTGCTTTTGCCTTAGGCGCGGCGGCCTTCGCTTTGGCAGCGGGTGCTGCTTTCTTCACAGCAGTTGCGGCCTTTGCCGCCGCTGCTTTTACTGGTGCTTTCTTTGCCGGTGCCTTGGATGCCGGCGCTTTGGATGACTGCTTAGCCATATCATGCCCCTTCCGTTGTGCCGACGGCCGTTATTGACCCGGCGCGCAATGCATATCTGACTCGCGGCTTGCTAGCCAGCGAAGCATTAGAATGATTTCTGCAGCTTAAGTTTCGGTTACGGCGAGCGCGCGACCATTTTACCGGTGCAAAAATCGGCTGCGAATCTTTGTGTCGCGCAGCGAAGTTCTGCGACAGAAATTCTGCTCGCTCTATCTCGACCGGTCTTCGCGTCAAGCTCAGGACCTTTTCGACCAGCTCTGCGCTTCAACGTCCGACGCTCAGCGCGAACATTGTCAAGAGCGAAGGCGGTCGCCCGCCTCGTCTTGTCCGAAACGATAAACTACAGGTAAGTACGAAGCAACGCGACGAGCACGCCGCTGCACTATCTTGCACGACGCGATGAAAGTAAGCAGATAGCTCGCATTTCTGAAAGACAGGATATCGCTCGATAGATCCGGTCGAGCCGATCTCCTAATCGAAAACGCTCGGCCGTTCAGGCGCCGAGCGGCTCGCGCTGCTTCTGCAGCCGGCGCGAAGGCTCGGCCCTGTGGAGATGGACGGCGAAGGTATCCCATGGCGGCGTGACGGAAATCTGCGCCAGGATGCGCCCCGCTTCACCGCGATGATAGACGCCGTGCAGTACGACGTGGGTCAGCATTTCCTGTCGCGACATCAATGCCTTATCCCCGTCGGTGAACACGAATGCGACGGGCTCGGAGAGCTGTTGCGACGAAACGGTTTCGAGATAATCGAGATACCACCGATCGGTCGCCGCGACTGCGGCACGAAGTTCGTCGAGGGCCGGCGTGTCCTCGCTGGCGTCGGCGGAGTAGCCATGGCTTGCACCAACCAGGTGGGCTGAGAATATCGGCGACACCACATGGCTGTGATCGATGAGCCGTATCACGGCCTGCCGTTCCTTGCCGTGAACGGGCGGGTCGAGACTGACGAGCCTTTCCAGCAGTTCGTCATTTGCCCAGGCCTGATAGGCAAACAGGCTGCGAAGCAGGGCGAGCGCACTCATGGTCGGTGTCCTTTTCTGGAAATGCGAGTATGTTGTTCATATTTTCAGGAGAATGGGCGGGCGTGTCTACTCGCATTGCAAAACCGTATCCGCGCATGCGCAAGCAGCCGCGCCAGGCGCGTTCCAGGGCGACCGTAGAGGCGATCGTCGAGGCAGGGGCTCATGTTCTGAGCGGGCTGGGCTGGGCCGGCTTCACCACCAACAAGGTGGCCGAGACTGCGGGCGTGAGCATCGGCACGCTCTACCAGTATTTTCCCGACAAGCTTTCCCTGCTCGAAGCCGTCCGGCGCCGTCATTTCGATCATGTGCTGTCGGTCATTCGCGATTCGGCGGAAGGCCAAAAGCCGCTCAGGAAATTCGCGCAGGAGCTGGTGCGCGGCATGATCGCGGCGCACAGCATTCACCCGACACTGCATCAGGTGCTGCTCGACGAGGCGCCGGGCGATCGCGGCTCCAGGGCCGCCCACGCTTCGTTCCAGACACAATATCTCAACCACTACGCGACCGCCGTCGCCGCCTATCGCAAGCCAAGGAAAGGCGCCGACATGGAGACCGTCGCGCGCGTGCTGTCGTCGGCGATCGAAGGTGTGATCCATAACGCGGCACGCCGGAACATGCTCGCCGCGCCGGAGCTGCAAAAGCAACTCGTCGAACTGATCTGCGCCTACCTATCGGGCGCGGGCCGCATCGGTCGATAGCGCAGGGCACGGCGGAAGTCGGGGATTTCTGTACGTCGGATTCAAACCCGGCTCATGAGATGCGGCAAGGCCGATGCCAGCAATGCCGCACCTGATGCGGCCAAGAGCGTGAGGACGATCTTTCGAAACGTTGCTTCGCTGATGCCGATGTAGAGTCTCGCGCCAAGGAGTGTCGGTATCAACATCGCCGGCGCGACGATGGCAAACATCGGCAGCATTTCGAGCTTGATCTTTCCGGTCGCAAGATAGGCGGCCATCGTCATGGAGAGGGTCACAAGGTTGAAATTCTGGATGACAATGCGCTGCCTGTCCTTTTCCCATTGCCGCAGCACGCACCACAACGTTGGAACCGGGCCGGTGAAGCCGCCAAGCCCGCCCATGATGCCGCCAACCAGACCTATTGCACCGTCTGCAACAGGACCCCCGAACGTGATGGGAGGGAGGCGACGGGCAAAAAGCATCAAGGGACACCAAACGACCAGCAGCGCGCCGAAGATCAACTTGAACAAGTGCACATCCAGCAGGGGCAGGATGGCGACACCGACCGGAATTCCTATGGTCCCGCCGATCAGGAATGGCAGCAGAAGCTTGAGGTCGAAACCCCGGCGGACGGTGACGGCGGCGATGATTTGGCCGGTGAGCGCCCCAAAGACCGCCATGGCAGCAGCAAGCTGGGGCTCCACGGTCCAAACCCAAAACGACATGGCAACCAGGCTGAAAGCGAACCCGGACAGCCCTTGGACGAAACCTGCAACGACCGCCCCAATTGCAACAATATAAACAAGCGAATCCATGTAGTGCTGTTTCCCCGCAAAGTGATCGATGTGGCCGGTTGGCGTTGACCTGCATGGAAATCTACGATTTTCGCAACCTCCGTCCGACCTTGAGCGCCGGACAGTCCACACACCAAAGAGGTATGAATGCCCCCCTTGCCGAGCTTGGCATTTGTCACATGGTTTTCGGCTGACCCCAGATCAGCCGCGGCTTTCTATGCGAATTTCGGAATTGTCTTCAGGCAAGAGCAGCACGGCTCCGGTCCGATACATTTCGCGTTCCAAGGTCAAGGGCTCGCGATCGAACTCTATCCGGCAAACGAAGGAACGACGGCGGAAGGAGCGGGAACGATGATCGGCTTCGAGGTCACCGACGCGGACGAAGCGGCTTCTGCCGCGAAGGCCAATGGTTTTGGAATCATTGCGGATGTCAAGGCGACGGCTATGGGCAGGCGTGTGATCGTCCGCGATCCTGACGGCCGTCAGGTGTTTCTTTTCTCGACCACCTAAGTGACGCAACAATCCATCGGGAATCGGAAGGCACTGGTTCAGCGCAGGACGCGGCAGCGGCCGTTGTAGACCATCCAGCGGTCGAAGCCCGAGACGCAGAATTCGACATTGTCGCCTATCGAGGCAAAGCCTTGGCCTTCCTCGATCAGATACCAGATGGTGCGGGCGTGGCCGTCGGAGAGGCTGACGGTGGCGCCGCAATAACGGCGGCCGATCGGCCAGGTGTCGTCGGCCGGCAGATAGCGATGCTGGTGGATGCGCTGGAAATCGACGATCTGCACATCCGGCAGATGCGGCACGTGATGCACCTGATACGAGAAGCGGTCGGTGATTTTGTTCAGCACCCAGGCCTCGCCGCAGACGCCGCTGTCCTCATCGGTATAGATTGCAAGGTCGGCGGCCTGCACCGCCTGAGTAACGCCGAGAGGCGCAGCCAGCGGCGTGCAAACGGCGAGCAGTGCGGCAAGGGCGGATTGGGCGAAGCGAGTCATGGCAGCCTCTCAAGGTCGACTGCGCGCACTGTGCGGATTCGCTGACGCGCGGTCAAGCGGTTGTAGTGACGATGGTTACGGTGACGAAGGTTGCGCTGAGGGAACGGCAAGGACCGCACCTCAAACTACTCTCCCGCCAGCCAGTCCAGCGTCCAATGCGATGGCTGCTCGACAGCAAGCAGCCGGTGCAGCGCCGGCAGCAGCGTCCGCAACTCGCCCTCCAGGGTGAAGGGCGGATTGACCATCACCATGCCGCAGCCGTCGAGGCTCGGCTCGACCGAGGCCGGCCTAATCTCAAAGCCGACGTCGAGCAGCCTGGGAATGCCCGTTTGCTTCAGCGCCTTTCGGAAGGCGGCGACCGCCTTGCGGTCCTTGAGCGGATACCACAGCGCGTAAATGCCGCCTGGCCAGCGCCGATGGGCTCTTTGCAGCCCGTCGACCAAGCGACCGAACTCGCCCTCTTCCTCGAAAGGCGGATCGATGAGCACGAGGCCGCGCTTCTCCTTTGGCGGCAGATGCGCGCCGAGCGCCAGCCAGCCGTCGAGCTCGATCACCCGGGTCTGGAAGTCACCGTCGAACAGCGCCTTCAGCCTGGCAGCATCCTTAGGGTGCAGCTCGACCGCCGACAGCCGGTCCTGCTTGCGCAGCAGGTGCCGGGCGATCAGCGGCGAACCCGGGTATTTTTTCACGCCGCCGTCCGGATTGAGCGAACGGACGGCTCCAAGATACGGTGCCAGCAATGCCGCCGCCGGGGCGTCGAGGGCGGCCAAGGCCCCCCCGGCGAAGTCCCCCTGCCCTTATGCCCGCTTTTTTCGGGGGGGTGTGTCCCAATACTATCGGCCCCTGCCGGGAGGGGGGGTGTAGGACCCC